>NZ_KV796914.1:0-128191 GCF_001809305.1 Staphylococcus sp. HMSC072H03 | reverse complement strand
ATTTCAATAGAAATTGTCTTTTTTCACTTATCTAGATACTTTATGTCCCGGACTCTGATATTTTACTTTTATCCTAAATAAACATCTTGGTAACTATCATTTTTTTCTAATACATCTTTTGCAAATGGACAAGAAGCGATAATTTTTAAATTATTTTGACGAGCATGTTCTACAACTGCGTCAACTAATTTAGTTCCTAAACCTTGACCACCTAATTCATCAGATACACCAGTGTGATCAATTTCAATTTCATTGTTATCGACTTGTTTGTAAGTGATTTCTGCTTTAGGATTATTTTCGTCTTCACCTACATAAAATTTATTGTTACCTTGTTTAATTTCTTCAGCCATATTACTTCACTCCTTATATAATGTCTTAGTATTATTTATCACATTTCCGCTAAATTAAAACATTACATAAATAAAATTTAGAATATAAAAATTATAAAAAATTTAAATACAAAGTCATTGCTTTTTTATAAAAGAACAGATATAGTTGAGAACGAAATTATTACGTTTTGGAGGGGTTTGTGTGAAGAAGATGATCGCAATCATCAGTTTAATGTGTTTGTGCCTCATATTATCTGCTTGTAGTACAAATCGCGATATCACTCACAAACATAAAAAAGTAACAACTGAGAATAAATTGAAAATTTATACTACGGTTTTTGCGTTTGAAAGCTTTACAAAACAAATTGGTGGTAAATATGTGGATGTAGATACGATTTATCCCCCGGGTGCTGATATGCATACATATGAACCTAGTCAACGCGATATGATTAATATTGCAAAGAGTGATTTATTTGTTTATTCAAGTGATCATCTTGATCCAGTAGCGGCTAAAATTACAAAATCAATGAATAATAATGATATGAAATTGGCGGTTGCAAATAGTTTAAATAAACAAATCCTTGTGAATGAAGACGATGATCACGATGAACATGGACATCATCATGAAGCAACATCATATGATCCTCATGTTTGGCTTGATCCAGTACTAGATCAACAATTCGCAAAGAAAATTAAAGATGATTTAGTTCACAAAGATCCTACACATCGTATATATTATGAGCATAACTATAAACAATTAGTTGAAGATTTAAAACAAATTGACCATACATTATCTAATATAACGACGCGTCCTAAACGAGATAAAGTAATTATTTCTCATGATTCATTAGGATATTTAGCGCGACGTTATCACTTCGAACAAGAAGGGGTTAGTGGTATGAATAATAAAGAGCCAAGTCAGAAAGACATCTTAGCGCTCATTAATCAAATAAAAGACACACATGAACCGTATATTTTATATGAACAAAATATTTCTTCAAAAATAACCGATGTGATTCGTCAAGAGACACAAACACAACCTGTAAATTTTAATAATTTAGCAGTATTGTCTCAATCTCAATCAGAAGACCAAACACTCACGTTTCAATCTATTATGAAAAAAAATATTCAAGCCCTTGATAAAGCATTAAATAAATAAAAAGAGAGCAAAAAAGAATGTAACGCCATTCTTTCTTGCTCTCTTTTTTTATTTTTAATTTACCATCTAATATAACTTACAGTTGTATTGTAATATTCTTCAAAACCATGAATACCATCTGCACCACCAAGGCCAGATTCTCTCCAACCTGCGTGATAACCATTGACTGCTTCTTCTGCCTCACAATTCGCATACACTTCTCCAAATTTTAAACGTTCAGTAGCTGTCATAATTTCTTTTAAGTTTTCAGAGAAAATATAAGATGATAGACCAGCGTTAGTATCATTTGCCATATCAATAACGTCATCAAAGTTTGTATACGTAGTTATAGCAAGAACAGGACCAAAAATTTCTTCTTTAAAAGCACTATCAGTCGTTTTTACATGATCTAAAATAGTAGGAGCGTAGAAGAATCCTTCACGGTCTAATTTATGACCACCTAACACTAAATCTGCTCCATTTTTTACTGCTTCTTGAACTTTATCATCAATACTATCTAATTGTTTTTGATTAATGATTGCACCATAGTCAGTGTTTTCATCATATGGATCTCCAACTTGAAGCGCATCCATTTTATCTTTCACTTTGTTAATAAAGTCATCATGTACATCTTCATGAACAAAGATACGTTCTGGACATGTACATACTTGACCAGCGTTATTAATACGTGCAGTAACGATATAATCAACAGCTTTATCTAAGTCAGCGTGTTGTGTGACAAGAACAGGCGCATTTCCACCTAGTTCTAAGTTAAGTTTTTTAATGCTGTCAGCTGCGTTTTTGAATACAGCTTTACCTGCTCCCATACTACCTGTTAATGAAACAAGTTGAATATCTTTATGAGTTGCCAATTGTGTTCCAACTGTTTCGCCAGTACCTGGAACGATTTGAATAAGACCAGCTGGAATAGTTGAATCACGGAAAAGTTCAGCGATTTTTAATGTTAATAATGTTGTTTCTTCACTTGGTTTGATAACGACAGAACAACCCGTTACAATAGCTGGAATCACTTTACGCATAAGCACTAAAATTGGAGCATTCCAAGGTACAATACCAGCCGTCACACCGATTGGTTTTTTTGTCAGTTGAATAGTTTCATTTACTATACTATTTTGTAATACTTCACCTTTGTTACTCATACTTAAACTTGCCATATAATCAATGAATTCTATTGATTTATCAATTTCACCTTTAGCTTGTACTATTGTTTTACCTTGTTCTTTAACGTATAAATGAGCAATGTCATCTTTATGTTGTTCAAGTAAAGGAATTAATAATTTTACATGCTCAGCACGTGTAGGAGCTGGTACTTTTTCCCATTCAAGTTGAGCGTGTTTAGATTTTTCAATTGCGTCGTTTACCTCTTCTTCAGTAGCGAATGTAATCGTATCGATTGTTTCTCCCGTAGCAGGATTAATCACGTCCATTGTTTCGTTTGACTTACTTTCTACAAATTCATTATTAATAAATAGTTGATTGGTCATTAACGACACCTCCATACCTATTATTCCCGTAAAGTATTAAATTTAATCTATAAAAATAAAAGATTCAAAAGGAGATTAATGTGCTCCCTTTGAACCTTCTTTTTTTGAATATTTAAAATGTCTAACCCCTTTATATAAAATAGGAATGAGTAGAATAAAGCCAAATAACCCCATAATTGGAAATACTTTGCCAATGAGTGAAATAAAGCCGATAAATGTACAAATGAACGTCACGATTGTCATGACGATAATAAGTACAAAATATTGTTTTGAAAACGGTGTTGTGAAACGAGAGGCGAATGCGTACATTAAGCCTACAATAGTATTATAAATAACTAGAATCATAATAATAGACATGATAGTTCCCAAAATAGGTGAGATATGTCGTGCCAATAATAAGGTTGGAAGCGCTACGGATTTAATATCATTAAATTTTGTAATTAAGCCTAAATTAATCATTAAAAGTAAAAATGTAATAATGACGCCACCAATTAATCCACCCCAAATAGAAGCACGTTGGTCATGTAAACGTCCCCCCATTACACTTAGAAAACTGAAGGCAGCAGCAATTTGTAAACTGGCATAATTGATACCATCAAACCACCATCCAAGTGAAATAGATGATTTATGCTGTGCATATTGATTTGCACTTTCAAAGTCAAGATGGCCAGTTGCAAGATAATATATCGCAATAATTGTGACGACGATAACTAAGAAAGGTGTAACGATACCTAGTACTGCAATTAAACGATCAAATTTTAAAAATAATGTAACCAAAATAAGACTTACGAGAATAAGTGAACTAAGCCAATAAGGTAAATGAAAACTTTCTTGAATTGTAGATGCACCGCCCGCGCTCATAATAATAGCGAGTGAAAACAAGAATAATGTTAGAACAATATCAAATAATCGAGCAATCATAGGATGCAAGTAGTAATGAATGGATTCTGAATGATTATGTGATTTTATGTTGTAACCAGTATTTAAGACGAACATACCGCCAAGTGTGATGATTAATCCTGTAATAATAATCCCTAATACACTGAATTGACCGTTACTTGTGAAAAATTGGAATATTTCTTGACCCGTAGCAAAACCAGCACCAACGACAACACCTACAAAGGCAAATGCTACGATCATCGATTCTTTTAAAACTTTCATTTTTAAAAATCCTTTCTAAATCAAACACATGAGAATATATTAATCTATTTTAAAGGACATTTTGTTAAAAATAAATATTAAAGTTTACTTGTAATGAACATTGTATTTCTCAAAAATACATTCGAAAGAATTTGTATAAATTTTAAGTTATATGGGGTATATAATAGTTTATAGTTCTCATATAAATGTTATTAAAAAATGTAATAAATATACTATACAGTATTCAGTAAAGTTTGATAGGATATTGCAATATATTCAATTTAAATAAGGAAGGTGTAGATATGTTATTTGATTTACCTGTAATGCTAGTTATTGTATTATTTCTTGCATTAGGTATCTTCAGTCAATGGTTAGCAAATCGAATTAAATGGCCTTCGATTGTAGTAATGTCGATTGTTGGTTTATTAGTGGGACCCATATTAGGACTAGCAAATCCTGAGCATACGCTAGGTTCAGAGGTATTTAGTCCAATTGTATCTCTTGCGGTAGCAATCATATTATTTGAAGGAAGTAGTAATTTAGATTTTAGAGAATTAAAAGGCATTTCTAAGGCGGTTATACGTATTATTACGCTAGGCGCCACAATTGCATGGGTGCTTGGCGCCATTGCCTTACATAAAATTTTAGGTTTTCCTATTTCTATCGCTATTGTTATGGGAGGATTACTTCTTATTACTGGACCAACAGTGATTCAGCCACTGTTAAAACAAGCCAAAGTTAGAAACAGTGTAGATACTGTCTTACGTTGGGAAAGTATTATACTTGATCCACTTGGTCCAATACTAGCATTAGCTGCATTTTATGTGTATCAAATCATTGGACAAGGTTTTGGTTTCCAATTACTCTTTATATTTATTTTTAAAATGTTGGTTGTAGCATTAATTGGCTTTGGTGCTTCATTCTTCTTCAATTGGCTCATCCAACGCGATGTCATACCACAAAATTTAATGCCTTCCATTCAATTGGTGTTTATATTGCTCGTGTTTAGCATCTGTGACCAAATTCTCGATGAATCTGGTTTATTAGCAGTAACCATTTTTGGATTAATGATGGCACGTTATAAACGACATGATTTAATTTATAAAGAGTCAGATCATTTTATTGAAAATATGTCTTCTATTCTAGTTTCAACGGTGTTTATTTTAATTACATCATCATTAACACCATCTGTATTGATGAATGTATTATCATGGAAGCTTGTGATTTTCTCACTTGTCATGATTGTGTTAGTACGTCCAATTGCTGTTTTATTATCTACCATTGGTACTGAAATCACTAAAAAAGAGCGTGCGCTTGTAGCCATGATGGCACCAAGAGGGATTGTCGTATTAACTGTAGCACAATTTTTCGGTGGATTATTCTTAAATGATAATATGAAAATGGCATCTTATATTACACCGGTAACATTTGGTTTAGTATTTATTACCGTAGTCATATATGGTTTTAGCTTTACACCAATAAGTAAAATGCTTGGTTTAGCAAGTACTGAACCTCCAGGTGTCATTTTAGTAGGTGAGAGCGAATTTTCTTATCACTTAGGTAGACAGTTACAATCGCATGGTATTCCAGTGATGGTGTTTAACTTGTTTAGTAACACTTCTGATAAAGCTGAAGAACTCGGTTTTGAAATTTTTAAAGGAAATTTATTATCAAGTAGTGATCGTATGTATGCAGACTTAATTCGCTATAACAAATGCTTATTAATGACCAAATCATTTATTTTTAATAGTCTTGCATTTAATGAGTTAGTTCCAGAATTTGGATTAAATAATGTAAATATGATGCCAGTATCCTTTACAGATGATCAAGCACGTAATAATTTAAATGGACCGCTTCGTAATCATATTTTATTCGATGAAAAGCATAGTCCAAGATGGTTTGACAATGTGATTACGAATCAAAATATTGTCGAAGTTCCAGCCTCTTCATATCATGATATTACAGATAAAGATATGATTATTTATCACATTAATGACGATAAAGAAGCGACATTCCATAGGAGTACAAAATCAATGGATGAGTACGACAATGGAACTTATGGTATTTTAAGAAACGTATATAAATAATAAAAATGCCCAGCGACAGTTCATTTGAACTGTTGCTGGGCATTATGATTATAGGTTTATTTTAAATATCTGTCGTGCATTAATAATTTTAACATGCGAATTTGTTCCATAATGTCTTTACCGACATTCGTATCTCTAATTTTTTTACGTTGTAATTCTTCATCAACGACACGTCGTACTGATAGTTCATCAGCACCATCAGATAAGACATTCTCTTTAGAATCAAAGAATTGGTGTGCTACAAGCTGCATACCAAATGAATTGTAAAGTAACGTGTAACCTGCGATACCTGTAGTAGATTGATACGCTTTTGAGAATCCACCATCAATGACTAACATCTTACCATTGGCTTTAATAGGATCTTCGCCATCGATTTCTTTTACTGGTGTATGTCCATTGATAATACGACCTTCATCAGGATTAAGTCCGAAATCTTTTAGCATTTTGCGAATCATATCTACATCTTCACGTAAGTAATAATACGGGTTTTTCGGTTCTTTATGAGACGCTTTATCTTCAATGAAGTAGCGCTCAAATGTAGTCATAGCACGTTTACCAAATAAAGAACTATATTTACCTGTCCATAAATACCATACAAGATCCGTAGATAAATCATCTGTTTTCTCTTTGTCGCTAAATGCTAAGCGTACGTGACGTTCAAAGACATCTAATAAATCACGGCCTTTATGTTTTACACCTTCAATTTCAAAAGCTTCCATTTCACCATGATCATCTACAGGAATGCACCCATGAATAAGAAGATTACCATTATAAGGGAGGTATAATTTACCTTTTTGCATTAGAAAGGCCATATGACGTTTTAATTTTTCAGATTGTTGGAAAGACAGTAATAATTTATTAACAACATCTTCTTCTTCTGGTAATAATGTTGCAGGGTCTTTAGGGTCCACTGTACTAAAGCAAGTATCTTTTAAAGGATACGTTTTACCATAAATTGTAATTTCGTTTGTATCATAATTTATTTTTTCTAAAACTAAACGATCTTCCATTTCAAAACTTGGGCGACGTTTAATAATTGGCATTTCAAGTTTAAATTGAATCATTGCAATGGCTTGGTGAATCTTAGTGATTTGTGCTTCTTCGAGTTTAGATAAGCCCACTTTTTTATCAGGACGTTTTTTCGGTTTGAACGCTGGGTTATCGCCATCGTAATATTTTTCAGCTAAAGTGAGGAGAGGTCTTAAATTAATACCATATGCATCTTCAATAATATCTAAGTTATCATAGCGTGCACATATACGTAGTAAATTGGCTAAACACACTTTAGAACCTGCATAAGCTCCAATCCAAAGTACATCATGATTACCCCATTGAATATCAACAGAATGGTAGTCAATTAATGTATCCATAATTTTGTCAGGTTCTGGACCACGGTCGTAGATATCACCCACAACATGAAGGTGATCGACGACAAGACGTTGGATGGTATAAGATAATCCAATAATTAAATCATCTGATTGCTCAAGCTCGATAACTTGATTTAAGAGTGTTTCATAATACGATTTTTTATTATTAAATTCGTTATTTTTATAAAGCAACTCTTCAACGATATATGTATACTCTGAAGGTAAGGCTTTACGTAGTTTTGAACGCGTATATTTTGAAGAACAATACGTGATTAAATCAATCAAACGTTCGATTGTTAAGATATACCATTCATTTAACTCACGTTTTGAATTAAAGTCATTCTTAATGAGCTTTAATTTTTCTTCTGGATAATACACTAGCGCAGCTAAATCATCTATTTCTTTTTGGGATATGTTACCTGCAAAGATATCGTTAATTTTAGCACGGACATTACCAGAGCCATTTCTTAATACGTGTTGGAACGATTTATATTCACCATGAAGATCGCTGACGAAGTGTTCAGTACCTTTTGGTAATTCTAAAACGGATTCTAGATTAATAATTTCTGTTGCAAGTTTTTCAGGACTATCAAATTGCTGAGATAGTAAATCCAAATACTTTTTCTTTAATTCACTTTCCGTAGATTGAGACATTTGATTTCACTCCTGTATGGGAAATTTATTGGATAATAAGCAGAGTCATAAAACCGCTTACATAAATTATCGTTAAAAAGCATCACTTTTTCAACAGTGATGCTTAAATTGTTGTAAATTTGATTTGAAAGTAAAAGTAATGTACTTATTTAGCGTTATTTTTTTTGAAGAATAGACGATAGAGTACATATAGAATAATAATGATAAGAATCACATACATAAAGTAAGAATATGTATGAATACCAGACATTAATACGTCGAAACTATCGCTAAGAAGACGACCAAGTAAAATTAAGGCAAAGTTCCAAATCGTTGTACCTAGTAATGATAACATCGTAAATGTTGCAACGTTCATTTTATTGATACCTGCTGGAATAGTGATTAATACACGTAAAACAGGAATGAAACGACATAATAGCACTGCCCACGCACCATAACGTTTAAACCAGTCGTTAGCACGTTTCACATCATTTCCTTTAAGTTTGAACCATTTACCATATTTATCAACAAATCGATAAATACTTTCTTCTTTAATTAAACGACATAAATAATACAAAATAAGTAAACCAATAAATGAAGCGATTGTTGAAATAATAAATAAAACTAAAATTGAAAGACCTGATTTAACTGACATTAAACCTGCAAATGTTAATATAATTTCAGAAGGAACAACAGGTAAGACATTTTCTAATAAAATAAGAATAAAAATGGCTGCATAGCCCCATTGGCCTATAAAATTGGTAATAATTTGTTCCATTATAAAATTAAAAATCCTCCGTTATTAAACATTACTCGAATAAAAAATTCATAGTAAATTCATTATATAGGAATTTACTATGAATTGCTTGTTATAACATTATATGGATTGTACAACTTATTTTAAGGCCTTTAAATATTGATGATACAATTGTTCTGCTTCATTATCATCTTCAACGCCATAAACATTCATTCTACCATCTTTGAATAAGGTGATTTCATAATTACCGTCTTTAATTAGTTTTGCAAATGAGGTTGATTTTACAATATCACCTGGGAAATGTTCAGCATAGTCAAAAGCAGTAGGTTGATATCTAAATAAATAGGTTTTTCCACATAAGCTTTCAATCTTCTGTTGTTGTTTCGTTTCTAATAATTCGTAATGAGCTTTACCACATACGTCACATTCAGCATCTTTTAAAACATCGATATTCATTGCTTTATAATCAATGTTAAATGCATCAAGAGTAATTAACTTATGAGAAAATCCATGACCAGATAAATAACGAATCGCTTCTGTGACCTCATAGCTTGCTACTTGTGTAATCACAGGTGGTAATACGCCGTTAATAGCACAACTCTCTGCACTGGTTGGAATTTGTTTTAATAAACATTTCAAACAAGGTCCTTTGAAATCAATGCCGTAAACGGTACCTTTACTGCCTACAGCAGCACCATACACCCACGGAATATGATGTTTGTGACAGGCTTCATTAATAAGATAACGAATTTTGAAATGATCCATACCATCAATGACAATATCAGGATTGACGGCTTTTAAAATATCCTCAATAGTTGTAGAGTCAATTTCTTGATAATAAGTTTGAACATTTACATTTGAATTAATGTGTTCAATCTTTTGTTTAACTGCGTGAACTTTAGGGACCATATGATGAGCATCATCTTCAGTATAGAGTGCTTGGCGATGTAAATTAGATAATTCAACGATATCCATATCGACAATGGCTAAATGATGTGCACCCATACGTGCTAAAAGCTCCGCAACGTGACTTCCTAACGCGCCTGCACCAAGTATTAAAATGGTTGCATTGGAGAGGGCAGTTTGGCCATCCTCTCCAAATGCATGGTAACGCAATTGACGGTTATAGCGTTGCATTATAAGAATCCTAAACCTTCAGTAGGGCTTGATGCTTGGGCTGTATATTTTACTGGAATACGTCCTGATTCATATGAGAGACGACCTGCATGAATACCAAGTTTCATTGCTTCAGCCATTTTAACAGGGTCTTTTGCACCTGAAACTGCAGTGTTTAAAAGAATAGCATCAGCGCCTAATTCCATCGCATGACACGCATCTTTTGGTGAACCAATACCAGCATCCACAATAACGGGAACATTTGAATTTTTAATAATGTAACTTAAATTAAGTTGGTTATTAATACCACGTCCAGTACCAATTGGAGAAGCAAGTGGCATGACAGCATGAACACCTAATTCTTCTAAACGTTTCGCTAATACGACATCATTAGAAATGTAAGGACATACGATATAACCTTTTTCTAATAACACTTTACATGCTTCATATGTTTCAAATGGATCAGGTAACAATGTTTCATCGTCACCAATCACTTCGACTTTAATCATGTCACATACGCCAGCATGTTTTGCAATTTCAGCGATACGAATCGCTTCTTCAGCAGTTTTAGCGCCGGCTGTATTTGGAAAAGTAATAAAGTCTTTAAGATTAATATTTGCTAATGGATTAGGTAAGTTTTTATCATATAAATTCATACGTCTTACAGCAAAAGTCAGCACATTCGCTTCTGCTGCTTCAATCGCTTTTGTTTGCGTAGCTTCATCTTCAAATTTTCCTGTACCTAATAATAAACGAGATTTAATTTCTAATGGTCCAATGTTAAACATTTTATCCGCCTCCAACAAATTCTAATAATTCTAATCGATCATCTTCACGTACTGTATGTTGATCGTAGTCTTCTTGTTTAATTAAAGTTTTATTATGTTCGACAATGACACGTTTAGGATCTAATTCAAGAGATTCAAGTACAGATGTAATAGATTGTTCTGAATCAAAATTGAATGTGTCCCCATTAATGATACACTTCATGATTTAACCTCCTTGAAGCACTAAATGATTCATATCGACGCGGTTTAACACCGGTGAGTATCCAATTGGCGATATCACGACCAATAATAGGCGAAAGTAAAATACCGTTACGATAATGACCAGAAATCACATATAAATCTTCATCAATACGGTCCATTATCGGTATTTCTCCTTCAGTATATGGACGGACACCAGACCATTGTTTAATGACTTTGCCGTGTGCGAGTTCTGGTATACGTTCATTTGCAAAGTGGTGTAACCAAGAGATACCATCGTCTGTATTACCAACTGAATAGTTATCAAACTCGCTTGTGGCACCAATTAAGAAACGATTTGGATATTTTGGTACGATGTAACAGCCATTGGTCATAAATACGGTTTCTTTTAAATCCAAATGATCATTTTCAATCAGTAAGACTTCACCTTTTACACCGACTACATCTCTAGGTAATGAGTATTGATTTAATAATTTAGATGTCCATGCGCCCGCTGCCACAATGACTTTCTTAGCTTGTAATGTGCCTTGTGACGTTTCAACATCGTAGTACCCATTTTGGCGATGAACAGATTGTACCTCTGTATTAAAATATCGCTTAATTTGACGTTGCTTTAAAGATGTAAATAAAGCTTTAGTGTAGTGATTGGCATTAATTTGTCCATCTTGTGGAATGTAAATAGCCATTTCACTTGATGTTACTGTACCATTCGTTAAATCAGTAAGTTCCTCATCTGAAAGAACAATGACGCTAGAATCTAAACCGCTTAAAAATTGATACTGTTTTTCTAAACTTTCAACATCTTCAGGACGATTAGCCACTTTAATTAATCCTGAATTTTGAAACTGAATATCAATACCTGTCTCATCTTCTAAATCTTGACATAATTGTGGAAAGAGACTTCGTGATTCAAGAGCAAGTCTAAATAAATCAGTATCTTTAGTAAATTCATTTTGAGCACCTAACATACCACCTGCTTTATATGATGCGTGTTTACCTGGCACGTCACGATCGATAAGTGCAATGTCAAGGTGAGATTGGCTTAATTGTCGCGCAATAGACATGCCAATCACGCCCGAACCTATGATTAAAACATCATGCATCTTTCAACCACTCCTTTCGCAACAGTTCAATTTGTTGTAAAGATGCGTTCATAAAAAAAGAAATCGCACAAATTCCTTTAAAACCACGAGGTAATTGAGGAATCGTTTTTTCAGTGATACCTCCAATGGCATAAATTGGAATAGGAATCTCTAACACACGTTGAATCTCTGCTTTTGATCGAGGCAATTGATTAGGTTTTGAAGGTGTCTTAAAAATGTGTCCAAAAAAAACATAATCAAGATCGTGTTCATAAGCTGCTTTAACAGATTCAATTGAATGTGTAGACATACTCACTTCAATCTCTGGATGTATGGATTTATAGCTAAATGCATCTTCATCCATTTCTCGAAAATGAATATGAGAGAGGTGAAGTTGTTCAAGTAAATGTACATCACTATGAATAATGATTTTTGATTTAGGAAATCCTTTTTCTATAAGTGATTTTAAAAATGAAGACAAGTCACTTGAAGACATGGGAGTACGAAACAATAACCCATCTATTCCATCCGAGATATCAAGAAAATGTTGTAAATCATCATTGGTTAAATCTTTATATTTCGTTATCGCTATAAAAATGAACACCACTCCTTAGTAAACAAAAAACGCTATTTCCCTGCAGTAGGGAAATAGCGTTTTGCTTAACTTTACGATATCCTAGTCGCCACTTTCCTACGCCAGTACAAACTGGATCAGGTTCCAGGAATTATAAAGTTCGTTCTTTACTCTCAGCCTTAAACAAAGGCACTTCCAGTGGATCGTTTATTCAGTTGTGTTTAAAATAAACATCAGCATTTTTGCTTTATTTTTATTCTACAACCTTTTTTAATAGAGTTCAAATGCAAAAACAAATTAGATTTATAGCAATATACTTTTTAATCAGGAAAACACGTTTTACATAGCCATGTATAAATTAAATAAAAAATATTCAAAAAGTAATTGTAAACGTTTACAAAAACTGTTAATATTATAAAAAATATATCAGAAAGCCTATGAGATGAGGCTCGAAAGGCGGTTGGAAACAACAGGGAAAGACGTGATTGGGAGTTTTCATTGTCAACGTATAAGTAGAATCAACACAATTTTAAAGGGAAGCAGGAAAAATAATTATGGTACAAAGACAAAAGAAAAGTAAGGTTCGTTGGTATTTCGCTATCGCATTCTTTATTATTGGGGTTATTGCATATATGGATAGATCTAATATCTCATTTATTGCACCTCAAATGATGGAAGATCTTCACATGACAAAGCAACAATTTGGTTTATTAGCTTCATTCTTCTCACTGGGTTATGCATTGATGCAAGTCCCTTCAGGTATGTTAGCAGAGAAGTTTGGTCCGCGTAAGATGATTTCAATCGCATTATTATGGTGGAGTGCATTTACAATTTTAACGGGAATGATTAAACATCATGGTCTATTATATTTAGTACGTTTCTTATTTGGTATCGGAGAAGCGCCAATGTATCCATCTAATGCAGTATTCAATTCAACTTGGTTTGCTAAAGATGAAAAAGGGAGAGCATCGAGTGCGTTGTTAGCAGGATCATATTTCGGTCCAGTATTAGCACCAGTAGTTACCATCGCAATTGTTAATGTATTTAACTGGCAAGCTGTATTCTATATTTTCGGTGCGGTTGGTATTGTGATTGCAGCACTTTGGGCAATTATTGCAAAAGATTTACCAGAGCAACATCGCATGGTCAATGAAGCAGAAAAACAGTATATCATGCAACATCGTGATTTAGTAGAAACAACTAAATCCGTAGCACCTTGGAATCAATTTTTTAAACGCATGAGTTTCTATGCCATTGCAGGGCAATATTTCGTAGTTCAATTTGTTATTGCTCTATTCTTAATTTGGTTACCTACTTATTTAACTGAGCAATATCATGTACAATTTAAAGATATGACAATTAGTGCTTTACCATGGTTTATTATGTTTATTTTAATTTTATCTGCGGGTGCGATTTCAGATAAAATTTTGCATAGCGGTCAAAGTCGTTTTGTAGCGAGAGGGTTAATTGCAATTGTTGGATTTATCGTATTTGCTATCTCCATCTTCTTTGCAGTTCATACACAAAACTTATATGTGACCATCTTTTGGTTATCACTTGGCTTAGGTGGTATGGGTATTTCAATGGGAATGAGTTGGGCAGCAGCAAATGACATTGGACGTAACTTTGCTGGTACAGTATCGGGTTGGATGAACTTATGGGGAAATATTGGTGCGTTAATCAGTCCGTTTTTAGCAGGTGCATTAGTATCATCACTTGGCTGGACAATGACATTCCAATTATTAATTATTCCAGCGGTGATTGCAGCTGTATTATGGTTCTTCGTGACACCAGACAAACCATTAATTAAAGACGAAAGCAGACATATTAAATAATATTTATACATTATCTACAAAAGTAAAAGCTTGGGACATCATCAGTTGTCTCAGGCATTTTTAATATATTGACTATCGATGACTGAATTGAAAATCAATGCGGCCTTTCTTCTTACTATCGTTTTCTTTTTATAATAGACGGGTAAAACGTTATAATTATATTTGGAAGGTGATTATATGATTATTATTAATGCGAAACTTAAAATTAAAGAAGATGTGCGTAATGACTATTTAGATTTAATGAACAAATTAGTTCAAAGTTCACGTCAAGAACCGGGTAATACATTTTATGCTCATTATGAAGATGTAGCAGAACATAACACATTCGTTGTTGTTGAAAATTATAAAGACCAAGAAGCGGTTCAAGCACATAACCATTCAGATCATTTCAAAGCATTTAGTGAAAATATAGGAAAATATGTCGCTGAAGAACCTGTCATTGATGTAGCAGAAACAAAATAATAACTAAACTTGCCTTGTCTAAGTGATATTTGTGCTTAGGCAAGGCGTTTTTCATGTTATGATAAGATGTATGAAAAATGAAAGGAAAGATAGTAGTGGGACATGTGATTGCTTCATTAATAAGGTTTGATAAGCCTAAAATTAATCTATGGAAAGGTATACGCCAAGGATTATTAATGATTATCCCAACATTGATAGGGTATTTACTAGGACATTTTAGTTTTGGTCTACTCGTAGCAACTGGAACTTTGGCACATACTTATGTATTTAAAGGTTCAGCACAATCCATGTTAAGAACAGTCATTATTTGTACGTTATCCTTTACCATTTGTATGATGCTTGGAACATTAACTGTCAATCAGCCAGTTCTGTACGGCGTATTATTATTAATCGTTACTGTCATTCCATTCTATGTATTTAATGTGTTAAAAATTGCGGGTCCTTCATCCACATTCTTTTTAGTTACATTTTGCTTATCCAGTAACTTACCTGACGCTCCAGAACAAGCACCGATTCGTGGCTTAGCGATTTTTATTGGAGGAATGTTAGCGACATTAGTCGTCATTTTAACTATTGTATTCCAAAAACAAAAAGCTGAAGATCGAGCGATTACCTCTGACTTTCAGACGATTAATAATTTAATGCATCACTTTAATGATGCTGAAAAATTTAAAGACATTTCACAAGACACAGTAACGAAATTTAAAAATTCAGAGAAACTATTGATTACATCGACTACTGCGATGAGTGAAAAGTTAAGTTCTCGCTTTGAAAAGTTATTGCTTCTTCATACATCAGCCCAAGGAATTTATGCCGAGTTACTTGAACTAAATGAAAAAAATATTCGTCCCATCCCTCAAGAACTGATTGAGATGATGGATATGATTACAAGAAATGCCTATAAATTATCTTCAAAACGAGAAAAATGGACGAAAAAAGTCGATGTGGATAAACCATTTGAAAGTCTGATGCAACACATACTTAAAATAGATGAAATTGCGCAATTACAACCGGAACAAATAGAATCTGAAGCGAGTATTCGTAAGCCATTATATAGTAAACGTATCGTTCAAAACTTAACACTCGATTCCATTATTTTCCGTAATGCATTAACGTATGCTGTTATTATGGGCGCGGCTATTTTTGTCTCGTTATTTTTCAATATCCAACGCTCATATTGGATCCCATTATCCGCTCATACAGTATTATTAGGATTAACGACGATTCGGATGTTAGACCGTTCATTAGCACGGGGTCTTGGAACAATTGTAGGGACCTTACTTCTATCAGCCATACTCTTTTTCCAACCTCATTTAATTGTTGCAGTCATTTTAATGGGACTGTCTGCTATGATGACAGAAGGATTTGTCGCAGCAAATTATGCGTTTGCAGTTATTTTTATTACAACGCAAGTCATCCTGTTAAATGGTCTAGCCTCTGGTAATTTATCCATTGATATTGCCTATACACGAATTGTTGACGTATTGATTGGGATTGTGATTGCGGTCATTGGTGTTTTAATCATTAATCGAAAAAATGCTTCAACCATGTTACCTACTGTGATTGCAGAAGTGGTACGTAAAGAAGCGGTTATTTTCCAATATTTATTTTCAGAAAATAAATATCAAGATACAGCACGTGATAGAACAGAAAGTTTATCATTATCTGTAAAAATGAATAACATGACACAAGTGTACAATTCAGCCAATGGTGAATTATTCTCAAGTAAAGAGGCCATTCGTTATTATTATCCAAGTATTTTTGCCTTAGAAGAAATTAGCTTTATGTTAATGCGTGCAATGCAAGACAAACAACGTCAACGCATTTCAGATAAACAAATGGGAGAATATCTTGTCACATTTGAAAATGTAGCAAAACACTTTGAATTGCGCGGTAGTCTTAATGAAAAAGAATTGACGGATTTACCACAGTATAATTATTTAAAATCGGCCTTAATGAAGTTACAAGATAATTGTGTAGCAACACGTAAAGACGTTGATCATACAAATCATCAGAAAACGGTGGACGCTTAATATCAATGTATGACGTTTCATTATAGCGTAGGGTGGTAAAGCTTACTAAACACTATAGAGGAGCGTGACATCATGCCTTGGACAATGAATGATTATCCACAAACTTGGAAACATTTAGATGAATTAGAGCGTAAAAAAGCAATTGATATTGCAAATGCGATGTTAAAAGACGGCTACAAAGAGGGAGACGCTATTCCTATTGCAACAAAACAAGCAGAAGAATGGTACAAAGATGCCAGTAAAGAAGAATTAGAAGAATTAAAACATAAACATATTACTCAACATCAAAAAGATCCATCAGCACGACCTGAACTTAATGATGAAGATGTTCATGTATATTATGAAGATCATGAATGGAAAGTCAAAACAGAAGATGCAAAACAAGCGTCTGATACATTTAGTACTAAAAAAGAAGCAAAACAACGTGCTAAAGAAATTGCTGATAATCGTGATACACAAGTGATTGAACATAAAAAAGATGAATAATGTATAAAGTCCGAATAGCAATTAAACCTGCTATTCGGCTTTTTTTATGACTAAATGACTCAGACTAAATGAGTAGCGTAAAGTCTAGGTTATCATTTTTAGTTCACTTAAGAGTTAGATATAATATACAGTGATGATTAAAGGAGGCAACAAATATGTACGTAGAGAGAAAACCATCATTGTACATTGAAGAGTTACGCAGTGAATTCAAAGAAAATATTAATAAGTTTAAGAATGGAGATGAAGCATTCGATAAACTCGTGGGTTTCGTAGAACTCGATCATTTATACTCTTCTGCATTAAAAGAGATTAGTACAAAATTAGATATTTTAGATGACAATTTTAATCATATTTACAAACATAATCCAATTCATCATATGGAACGTCGCGTCAAAGAAATGACGAGTTTAGTTAAAAAATTGCAACGTAAAGGTTTAACTATAGATGCAGAAACAGCGAAAGCCAATATTTTAGATATCGCTGGTATCCGTGTGGTGTGTAATTATCTTGAAGATATTTATGTGATTGAGAAGTTATTATTAAAACAAGAGGACGTTAAATTACTTAAACGTAAAGATTATATTGAACATCCAAAAGAAAATGGTTATCGCAGTCTTCATATAGTCGTGTCGATTCCAGTTTTTCTAGCCGATAGAGTAGAGGCTACACCAGTAGAAATTCAAATTCGAACAATAGGTATGGACATGTGGGCAAGTTTAGAACATAAAATTCGTTATAAAAATAATACCAATACTGAGGACTATAAAGATAAACTTAAAGAATGTGCAGTAGAAATCTCAGATGTCGAAGAAAAAATGCAAACCATTCACTCAGACATTCAAGATAAAGATAAATAGTTTAGTAATATAGCGAAACGATAGAAACGTATAGCTATTGTTTCGCTTTTTTATGTAAGATAAAATGATATATTTTTATGATAAAATAAATGAATAGTAATATATATTTTTTTGGAGTTTTAAAATGATTGAGCAGAATTTTAAGTCACAACGATATGAACTAAAACAATTTAAGGGTGAACACATTGAAGTCGCATTTGCCGGAAATAAGGATGCAGATAAAACCATCGTATTTATACATGGAGCAATGATGACATATCGCATTATGTTGTTGTTTGAACCTTATTTTAGAGACAACAACCTGATTTTTGTTAACTGTCCAAGTAGAGGCGAAAGCTCTAACATTGTAAGAGAACAACATACGTTAGATGATTATTCTGAGCGTATCAATGATGTGCTTTCACAAGTTATAGAAACATACGGTATTAAAAATTTAGTTATCATAGGTTATTCTATGGGAGGGATGATTGGCACACGCTTATTAAAATTTAATACTTTACCTATTTCACATCTGGTTTATTTAAATAGCGCCGCACGTATTACACCAAATCAAAGCATGTTGTCACGTTTATTTACTTCAAATAGTAAAAGAGATCATTTTAAAGATGAGATGATTGCTTTTAAAAATTTACCACAATATATCTTGAAAAAATCTTTTCATAACAAAAATAATAGCATTCGTAATTTATTTTCATATATTGCACCAATTAAAACGATTATTACAGATATCATTTATTCTACAAACGCAGATTACCTTCCAGATATAGAAGAAATAGAACAATTTCCTAAACTGTTATTTATTTCAGGTGAAGATGACGAAATCATTCCTTACACGGATTCACAAGAAACAATGAAAATGTATAAAAAATATGGCGGTGAAGTAAATGAGGTCGTATATTCTGGTATCGGACATATCGACTTTCCTGCTGTCTTGGATAATTTGCCTAATGGAACCATAGGTATTATTGACCACATTAAACAGTGGATTCAAGAAGAATAAGACGAGACCGGCAGACTTAATAAGCAAATGTTAAAATCATACTTGCTTATGACGTAGCGTCATTAGCTATGTTAACAGTAGGAGGTGAATGATATGTCACACTATACGATTGGAGAATTGGCAAAACAGAGTAAAGTCACGATTCGAACACTACAATATTACGATCGAAGAGGATTACTTATAGCTCATCGACAAACTGACTCTAATCGCAGATATTATACTGACGAACATGTAAAGCAGCTTGAACTGATTTTAGTATTAAAACAATTAGGATGTACGTTAGATGAAATAAAGACATTACTTGATGAAGATACAAATATGAACACGTTTAAAACATTACTTTCATTGAGAAAAGATGCGTTACATTCAAAAGTAGAGATGTACAGTCATACATTAAATCAAATTGAAAAGGTCGAAACATACATTTCTGAACAGTCAAGTGCGCCTATAAACCATCTTACTGATATTGATGATGCTATGAAACAAGAATATAAAATAACATACTTTAGAAAAAAGATTTGGATAAGTGTTGGCATCTTAGGGATCATACAATATAGTGGTTTACTATTAAGTCTATTAAGACGTTCAATTAAGCCATTGATTGTTATATTACCCATCTTAATCACATATGCCATTGTGCTGACAGCAATATATTTAAAAAAGGTGTTATATCTGTGTCCGAATTGTCACCATACATTTAAACCTACATTAGGTGCTTTCGTAAAAGCGAAACATACACCTAAAACAAGACAATTAACATGTCCTAACTGCCATCAAACACATTATTGTATCGAAGTATACCAAAACGAATCGTAATAAACACCTGGCTTATAATGAGCTAGGTGTTTTAAATTACAAAAAAGTAAGCGTTTGCAAAATTTGAAATGGTGTATTACTATACTTGTATACAAGTTAACGTATTGAGGTGAAAAGATGGAACAACATTATCCGAAACAATGGAAAAACAGAATGACTACAGGGGAAAGTATCGCTGCGGAACTTAGGTTTCAGATTGTTAATAGTACGCTTGAACCCGATACATTACTAACTGAAAATCAAGTGGCTAAACAATTCGATGTCAGTCGCTCTCCAGTTAGAGATGCATTTAAATTGCTGCAAACGAATCAACTCATTCACCTCGAACGTATGGGTGCAAGGGTTCTTGAATTTGGTGAACAAGAAAAGAAAGAATTATATGATTTGAGATTAATGCTTGAATCCTTTGCATTTTCAAAATTAAAGTATATTGATAGAAAAAAAGTGATTAAAGAAATGAAAAAACATTTAGAAATGATGAAAGTCGCTGTTCAATTTGAAGATGCTGAATCCTTTACGCAACATGATCTTCAATTTCATGAAGCATTGATTCACGCCTCTCGACATCACTACCTTCAAACATTTTGGAATCATTTGAAACCCATTGTAGAAGTACTTGTATTATGTTCAATGAGAGAGCGAATGAGAACAAATAAAGAAGATTTTGACAGAATACACCGTAATCATTCGATATTTATAGAAGCGGTAGAACGTTATGATACGGATACGTTAAGAGAAGCGTTTCATTTAAACTTTGACGATGTAGGTAAGGATATTGAAAGCTTTTGGTTACAATAAATAGAAGGAAGAAGGAATACATATGAAATACATGATTGGAGTAGATATTGGAACAACAAGTACGAAGTCAGTACTTTATGATGAACAAGGTCAATTTATTACAAAGCATCATATTGGCTATCCTTTACATACGCCAAATGTTGATGTTTCAGAAGAAAATCCTGACGAATTATTCGATGCCGTATTAATGACAGTCAAACATGTGATTCGCGAATCTGGGGTGCATAAAGAAGATATTAAACTCATTTCTTTTAGTGCGCAAATGCATAGCTTAATTGCATTAGATAGCCAACACGAGCGCTTAACTGAAAGCATGATTTGGGCGGATAATCGTGCGAATCAATATGCTGACTTGATAAATGAGCAATATGGGGGACATGACATTTATAAACGCACAGGTACACCCATTCATCCTATGTCACCACTCTCTAAAATCTTTTGGATGAAACATGAACAACCAGATATTTATCAAAATACTGCAATGTTTGCGGATATTAAAACATATATTTTCTATCAACTTTATGGAGAATACGTGATTGATCACTCTATGGCTTCAGCAACAGGTATGTTTAACTTACAGCAATTAGACTGGGATCAAGAAGCACTTGAATTACTCGGTATTTCAGCCTCTCAATTGCCTCAACTTGTACCAACGACCCATATTTTAAAAGGGATGAAAAAACGTTATGCCACATTGATGGGCATCGATGAAAATACGCCGGTTGTAGTTGGCGCAAGTGATGGCGTGTTATCAAATTTAGGCGTCAATAGTTATAAAAAAGGGGAAGTTGCAGTCACAATTGGGACATCAGGTGCGATTCGTACAGTTATTGATAAGCCGCGTACAGATTATAAAGGTCGCATTTTCTGTTATGTCTTAGATGAAGACCATTATGTGATTGGTGGACCGGTCAACAACGGGGGTGTCATTCTTCGATGGTTAAGAGATGAATTACTCGCCAGTGAAGTTGAAACAGCTAAACGCTTGGGAGTGGATCCTTACGATGTGCTTACTAAAATAGCGAGTCGTGTTAAGCCAGGTGCAGATGGCTTAATTTTCCATCCGTATCTTGCAGGAGAACGTGCACCCTTATGGAATGCGAATGCGCGTGGTTCATTCTTTGGCTTAACATTGTCACATCAAAAAGAACACATGATACGCGCTGCACTTGAAGGGGTGTTGTATAACCTTTATACCGTTTATTTAGCACTTATCGAAGTAATGAATGAAACACCAAATACGATTAAAGCAACAGGTGGCTTTGCGAAAAGTGAAGTATGGCGTCAAATGATGGCAGATATTTTTGATACGGATGTCATCGTACCAGAAAGTTATGAAAGTTCTTGTCTAGGTGCGTGTGTCCTTGGTTTAAAAGCATTGGGAGATATTGAAGATTATTCAATTATCGAAAATATGGTTGGTACGACTTATGCACATCAACCGAACCAAGATACAGTAAATATGTATCAACAACTTGTAACGATATTCATAAACTTAAGCCGTACACTCGAAGATCGCTATGAAGAAATTGCAGATTTTCAACGTAAACATATGAATTAATCGACGTATTTAAATAAATGAAACATTAAAGGGGAGAAGACAAATGGGAACAATATGGACACTAGCAAGTGTGGTTATTGGAATCGTATTACTATTAACATTGATTATTTTCTTAAAACTCAACACATTTATTTCATTAATTATTACATCTATTGTAACGGCCATCTTATTAGGTATGCCTTTAAATAAAGTAATGGAAACGATAGAAGCAGGTATGGGCGGCACCCTAGGTCATATTGCACTCATTTTTGGATTAGGCGCAATACTTGGTAAATTACTGGCAGATGGTGGAGGCGCCAACCGTATTGCGGATACACTGATTGATAAATTTGGACCAAAACATGTTCAATGGGCAATGTTGATTGCAGCTTTCATCGTTGGTATTGCATTATTCTTTGAAGTAGGGTTAGTATTACTCATTCCACTTGTTTTTACAATTGCTAAACGTGCGAAAGTGTCACCACTGAAACTAGGATTACCTATGGTAACAGCATTATCTGTGACACATGGTTTTTTACCACCACATCCTGGTCCAGTAGTTATAGCAAAAGAATTAAAAGCGAATATTGGACATGTGTTACTATATGGGATTATTATTGCCATTCCAGTGACACTCATTGCAGGTCCGATTTTTAATAAATTTGCACAAAAACTCATCCCATCTGCTTATACACGTGAAGGGGATATTTCAGCACTTGGTTCACAAAAAGAATTTAAAGCATCTGAAATGCCAAGTTTTGGATTAAGTATCCTCACTGCTGTATTACCTGTTATTTTAATGTTATTATCAACGGTTGTTCAATTAGTGACTGGACATGAAACTGCTAAAAATCTATTTGAACAAATCATTTACTTTATCGGTACAGCAGGTACAGCGATGTTAATTTCAGTCATCTTTGCTATGTTTTCAATGGGCTTACATAGAGGAAGAAAAATGGATGACATTATGAAATCTGTAACGAATGCTATTTACCCAATTGGGATGATGATTTTAATTATTGGTGGTGGCGGTACATTTAAACAAGTTCTCATTGATGGCGGTGTAGGGGATACGATTGCTAAGCTATTCGAAGGTTCAACTATGTCACCTATCTTACTAGCATGGATTGTCGCTGCAGTATTACGTATTGCACTAGGTTCAGCAACAGTCGCAGCGATTTCAACAACAGGTATCGTCTTACCATTATTACAACATTCAGATGCCAATGTGGCACTTGTCGTACTTGCTATTGGCGCAGGTAGCGTTATCTTATCCCATGTTAATGATGCTGGATTTTGGATGTTTAAAGAATATTTCGGATTGACCGTTAAAGAAACATTCTTAACTTGGTCATTACTTGAAACCATCATTTCAGTATCGGGCATCATCTTTATCTTATTCATTAGTTTGTTTGTATAACTTATCAAAGAAGTGAGAGAGAAATCATTGAATTTCAATCTTGCTTCTTATTTTTTATATCATGGAAGAATGCAGTCAATCGCTATGAATGACAATAAAAGAATGATAAACTTACTTATAATATAAAAGACAGAATGCGCAAAGGAGATATTCGAGTTTGAAACAGATAAAGAAAGCCATCATACCTGCGGCTGGTTTAGGGACACGTTTTTTACCAGCGACAAAAGCCATGCCTAAGGAAATGCTTCCTATTTTAGATAAGCCAACGATTCAATATATTGTTGAAGAAGCGGCACGTGCGGGCATTGAAGATATTATTATTGTGACTGGTAAACATAAACGTGCGATTGAAGATCACTTCGATAATCAAAAAGAATTAGAAATGGTCCTTGAAGAAAAAGGTAAAACAGACTTATTAGAAAAAGTACATTATTCTACAGATTTAGCGAATATCTTCTATGTACGCCAAAAAGAACAAAAAGGATTAGGACATGCCATTTATACTGCACGTCAATTCATTGGTAACGAACCGTTTGCAGTATTATTAGGTGATGATATCGTAGAATCTGAAGAGCCAGCAATTAAACAATTAATGAATGTATATGAAGAAACAGGACATTCTGTTATTGGGGTGCAAGAAGTGCCTGAAAATGTGACTCACCGTTATGGCATTATTGATCCATTAGAGAAACAAGGTCGCCGCTATGAGGTGAAACAATTTGTTGAAAAGCCTGAACAAGGTACAGCACCTTCTAATTTAGCGATTATGGGACGTTATATTTTAACGCCAGAAATTTTCGATTATTTAAAAACACAAAAAGAAGGCGCCGGTAATGAGATTCAATTAACCGACGCAATTGAACGTATGAATAGTGCGGTTCCAGTGTATGCATATGACTTTGATGGTGATCGTTATGATGTTGGAGAAAAATTAGGATTCGTTAAAACGACAATAGAATATGCGTTAAAAGATCCTAAAATGAAAGAAGAACTTGTAACTTTTATTAAACATTTAGGATTATAATAATTAAAGTGCCTAAGACATTGAAGAACAAGTGGTTATTCTTCAATCTTCTTAGACACTTCAATCTCATCAAAACTAAACCTAAAAACAGGACACACCCTATTTTCCGCTAAGGCGTGCCCTGATTAGAGAAGATATAAATTGTCGACAAACACTTCTCTAATCATAAATCCTCAACATCCCAGAAAATTTTTTTCTGAGAAACTTTTCCTCAGCGTCTTAGGACTTCTCCTAAGACATTTTTATTATATAATATAAAATTTGAATATCATAGATGTTGCAATAGCAATAATTCGACTAATAATATCACTTTTCGAGAAAATTAAGATTTTCTTGGATAAGTGATATTTTATTTTTAAAGAAACTCAATTCTAGTAGATTATTGATGAAAAAGCGAAGTTTGATAAAATTATAATAAATAAACTAAAACAGAGGTGTTATTTATGAAAAAAAATATTAACGTTGTTGGTGCAGTCATTTATTCAGAAAATAAAATCCTATGTGCACAACGTAATGAAAATATGAGTTTACCTCTAAAATGGGAATTTCCAGGGGGAAAAATAGAAAAGGGAGAAACAGAAGAAGAAGCTTTAATTAGAGAAATAAACGAAGAAATGAAATGCGATTTAACTGTAGAAAATAAAATAATAGCAGCTGAATATGAATATGACTTTGGGATTGTTAACCTTACAACTTATAAATGTACATTAAATAATGAAATGCCAACTTTAACAGAACATAAAGAAATAAAATGGTTAGAACCCGATGAACTTGCTAAATTAGATTGGGCGCCTGCTGATATCCCAACTGTAGAAATAATCGTTAAAGGTAAAAATTAATGGAAGACAAACTAATATTAAATCTAAATCAGTCCTTAAAAAAAGGATTTATTGATAAAAACCTGACAAATGAAAGTAATTTAACTCCTAAGTTACTTGTAAATAATAAAAATCAAAACGTGCTTACTTCTATTATTAATGAATTAGAAAAATGTTATTCTTTTTTTATATCTGTAGCATTTATAACAGAAAGTGGTTTGGCAAGTTTAAAAACTATATTCAATGATTTAAATCGTAAAGGGATCAAAGGTAAGTTAATCACTTCTAATTATTTAGGTTTTAATACACCTAAAATGTATAGAGAATTATTAAAACTAGAAAATATAGAAGTTCGATTAACTGATGTAGAAGGCTTTCACGCTAAAGGATACATATTTGACCATAAAGATTACTCTTCAATGATTATAGGAAGTTCCAATTTAACATCGACTGCTATGAAAATAAATTATGAACATAATATTTTATTATCTACTCATAAAAATGGAGAGTTAATTTATAATTTAAAAAATCAATTTGAAGTGCTTTGGGAAAATAGTATAAGTCTAAATTCTCAATGGGTTAATGATTATGAAGAAACATTTGAGTCTAAATTATATAAAGATTTTCTGAAAATAAATAGAGAACAAAATCATCTGGTTAATCGTTTTAAAAAATCTAATGAAATCCAACCTAACATTATGCAAGAAGAAGCATTAATGTCTTTAAAAAAACTTAGAAAATCTGGAGAGAAGAAAGGATTAGTAATTTCAGCAACTGGAACAGGTAAAACGATTTTATGTGCCTTAGATGTTAGAAACTATAATCCTCAAAAATTTTTATTTATTGTTCATAATGAAGGTATTTTGAAAAAGGCAATGAAAGAATTTAAAAAAGTTTTTCCGTTTAATCAAGAAACAGATTTTGGTTTTTATACTGGTAAATATAAAGATATCGAAGCAAAATATCTTTTTGCAACAATTCAAACATTGTCTAACAATAATAATTATGAGATTTTTGATAAAAAAGAATTTGATTATATTGTTTTTGATGAAGCTCATAGAACAGATGCGTCGACCTATCAGATTATAATGAATTATTTCCGACCTAATTTTATGCTTGGTATGACTGCTACACCTGAAAGAACTGATGAGGGAAATATTTTTGAGTTATTTGATAATAACGTTGCTTATGAAATTAGGCTACCTAAAGCTTTAGAAAGTGATATTTTATGTCCATTTCATTATTTTGGAGTAACTGATTACATTCATAATGGTGTAACAAGTGATGATTATACTGAATTAAAAGATTTGACTTCAGATAAAAGAATAAAACATATTATTGAAAAAACAAATTATTATGGATACTCAGGTAGTCAGTTAAAAGGACTTATTTTTGTAAGTCGAAAAGAAGAAGCGATTGAAATAGCTGAAAAATTATCTCTTAATAATATTCCGAGTAAAGCTTTAATAGGTTCAGATACTCAGAATAAGAGAACAAAAGTAATAAATGAATTGATTAATGGAAAAATCAATTATATTGTCACTGTTAATTTATTTAATGAAGGAATAGACATTCCAGAAGTTAATCAAATAGTGATGCTAAGAAGTACTCAATCCAGCATTATATTTACTCAACAACTTGGAAGAGGCTTAAGAAAAAGTTCGGAAAAAGAGTTTGTAACGATTATCGACTTTATTGGAAATTATGAAAATAATTATTTAATTCCTATTGCTTTATCAGATAATCAATCTCATAACAAAGATGACTATCGAAAATTTCTGACTGAACCTAATGAATTAAGTGGTGTGTCAACTATTAACTTTGAGGAAATAGCTAAAAAGAAAATTTTCAAATCAATTGATCATGCTAATTTAAATAGTATTAAAATAATAAAAGAAGCATTTGAAAACGTAAAAGAAAGAATAGGTAGAAGACCTATGCTTATGGATTTCATTACTCAAAATTCTATTGATCCGAAAGTCATTATATCTAAATTTAATAATTATTATTTATTTTTGAAAAAGTATAATTATATTGGGAAAATTTTTAGGAAAGATGCTGTAAAAAATCTAACTTTTTTATCAAAAGAATTACTACCAGGCTTGAAAAAATCTGATTATGAAGTCTTAGAGAATATGATAAAAGGAAATGATTATTCGCTAAAATCTGAGGATGATATGAAAACTTCTTTAAATATTTTGTCGTTAAATTACTTTGGTAAAAATGAAAAAGAAAGGTATGGAAGTCCAATTGTAGATCCTAATACAAAAAGACTAAGTAAAACTTTTTCTGAATATCTTAAAGACAAAGATTATCGATCATTTGTTTTTGATATTTTAAATTTGGCAAAATATTATAATGAAAAAATTCAAAATTCAGGGAATGACTTAATTTTATATAATCAATATACGCGCTTAGACTTTCTTAAATTAGTCAATTGGAGAAACGATAAAAAAAACATGGCAAATAATATATATGGATATAGAGTGCTTGATGAATATATACCATTATTTATTACTTATCATAAATCAGAAGATATAGATGATAGTATAAAATATGAAGATCATTTCTTAAATCAAGAAGAGTTGGCTTGGGTTTCAAGAAAAAATGTATCTTTAAAGAATAAAGAAATAAATCAAATTATTAATCATAAAGAGGATGGAAAGACAATATATATTTTTGTTAAGAAAAATGACTCTGAAGGCTCGCAGCACTATTACTTAGGAGAAGCTGAGTATATGAAAGGTAGCGCAAATGAGACAACTAATGTCACAGAAGATAAGATTGTAACTATGAATTTTATAATGAAAACTCCAATTAGGGATGATATTTATAGATATTTAGTAAATTAAATAGCGATTTATCGTTAGTTTTAATTAAATTAAATAAATTGAGTGAACATGTATTTAAACTTATTTTATCACTAAATATTTTTTAGAAAAGAAGCATAAGATTTAATGATTTTATGCTTCTTTTTTTAATTAATTAGCAAAGAATTTGAAAGAATTGAAATTTCTTCTATTCCCTAACATACTTATCATTTAAATTCAACTTACATGTGAAAAAATGAACAAACAGATTTTCAAATTATTGAACTATTTGTGAAAACTATCACATACCCCTTTTAAAATAAAAAAAAGCGTGTATGATAAGAATTGTAAGGAATAAGTAATTGGAGTGATACTAATGAGAAAAGTAATAGAAGGCGTTATTTTTTCTGAAGAAGGCAGCTACGATATTTATTTAAAAACAGGCGTAAACCAAGGATTAATTAGTGATATAAAAGATGGATATATGACAATTGATTCAATGTCTTATTTAGATGCTGAACGTTTATACTTCTATGGTCTCGAACGTAAAACACTAGTTACAAATTAAAATACAGAATTGAATGACCTCCTATAACATTCATGAACGTATAATGTCATGCCCTCGTTGGTGAGCAATCGAGGGCATACCCTAAATATACCCCCAATCATTTTTGGATAATGTGTTAAAACCTACATCTCACTTCCCTTGATGTGGGTTTTTTATTATAAAGATTTAAAGTTGTTCTTCACTTCGTTATATTGATACTCTTGATTATACAATTTGAACTTATAGCCATCTTCACTAGAAAAAGGCATTCGAATATTTGGAATGTGATCCATTCGTACAATAAATTCTCTTTCTTGACGTGTGCGTTCTTTGACACTCATGTTTAACCATTCTTCTTTAGTAAATAAATCTTCGAAACGAAATGAAAAACTTGTGCGGCCTACTTTTTGACGTAATGCTTGAACTAATGGACTAAAATCTTTCGCAATCACAGACATATTCTATTCCCCTTTATTTATAGTCATATATATCTTCACTTTATTACGTTTACTTTTAAATTACAATCTATAATTGAGACTTTAAATTGATACAGACGTTTATTTATAGAGAATTATGGAAATTGAATGAATAAATAACAATAAAGGATGATGAATATGGCTAAATTAACAGATAAAGTTGCGATTATTACAGGTGCGAGTAGTGGAATTGGTGAAGCAACAGCCAAACGACTTGCTGAAGAAGGTGCTAAAGTTGTGCTAGCTGGTCGTAATGATGAGAAGTTACAACGTGTTGCAGAACATTTGAATGAAGGAGACTATCTTATTACGCCAACCAATGTGATGTATCGTGATGATGTGGATGCTCTTGTAGAAAATGCGATTGCTAAATTTGGAAAAGTTGATATCTTTGTCAATTGTGCAGGCATTAACTTATCTTCTAAAATCACAGATTACAAAGTAGACGATTGGGATAAAATGGTTGATACGAATATTAAAGGATTGTTATATGGTCTGAATGCCGTACTTCCTCATTTTGAAGAACAATCTAGTGGTCACATTATCAATATGGCATCTATTTCAGGCTTTGAAGTTAATAAGACGAGTGCATTATACAGTGCAACGAAATCTGCTGTATTACGTATTGTAGAAGCTTTAGAAAAAGAGCTTGCGCGAACGGGTATTAAATCAACAAGTATTTTACCAGGAATGGTAGATACGCCTATGACAGAAGTATATGACTTTGGTGATAGAAAGAAATTAGATCCTGAGAATATAGCGGATGCGGTGATTTATGCAGTGACGCAACCTGCACATGTAAACGTTAATGAAGTCGTCGTTCGTCCAATTTAAATCTAATGAGAATAAGAGCGTTTCGTGCCTATGGTAGGAAACGCTCCTTTTTACCCTTCAATATTAGTGTTGAAATGTTACACTTATATTGAAAGATCATATAACTTAAAAGGGTGATAAAGTGATGGAACAACGTTTATTTGAATTGTTAGATGGATTAGTTAAATATAATACGGAAAGTCCTCCTGGACGTAATACGGATCCTTTACAAGATGACATTGAACAATTATTAAAAACACTAAATTTTGATATTCAACGTGAACATTTATATGAAAATGATAGTGTTATCGTCGCAACATTAAAAGGGGAAGATGAGGATGCACCTAAATTAATTCTCAATGGTCATGTAGATGTGGCGAATGTGGACGATGATTCTAATTGGCACTATCCACCGTTTCAATTAACTGAAAAAGAGGGATGGCTATATGGTCGTGGTGTGAGTGATATGAAAGGCGGTATGGCCTCGCTGTTTTATGTGCTTGAAAAACTACATCAAGAAGGACGACGACCTAAAGGAGATATTGTCGTGCAATCTGTAGTAGGAGAAGAAGTGGGTGAAGCGGGAACAAAACGCGCATGTGAAATCGGTCCTCAAGCAGATTTAGCATTAGTATTAGATACAAGTGAAAATATGGCACTTGGACAAGGCGGGGTCATTACAGGGTGGATTACGGTTAAAAGTAAGAATACCATTCATGATGGTGCACGTAGTCAAACGATTCATGCTGGCGGAGGTTTATTTGGTGCAAGTGCAATTGAAAAAATGACTAAAATCATTCAAGCACTGAATGAACTTGAACAACACTGGGCAGTAATGAAACATAGTCCTGGGATGCCACCAGGTGCGAATACGATTAATCCAGCAGTTATTGAAGGGGGACGTCATCCTGCTTTTATTGCTGATGAATGTCGTTTATGGATTACGGTTCATTATTTACCTAATGAAAGTTATGACGACGTTACAAAAGAGATAGAAGCGTATTTAAATCGTGTTGCAGATGCAGACATTTGGTTGAGAGAGAACCCATTACAGTTCGAATGGGGCGGTGAATCAATGATAGAAGATAAGGGAGAAATTTTCCCAAGTTTTACTATTCCATTAGAACATCCCGGCTTTAAACAATTACAAGATGCGCATTATCACGTTCATCACAGCGAAATGAAACATGGTATGAGTACCACAGTGACAGATGGAGGTTGGACAGCTCATTTTGATATTCCAACCATTTTATATGGTCCAGGTAGTTTAGAAGAAGCCCATAGTGTAGATGAAAAGATAGAAGCACAAGAACTTCAAACTTATAGTGATGTGTTATATACATTCTTAAAACACTGGTATGAACATCCTGAGAAATAAATTAAAAAGCCAAGTCGTGCTTATGAATGACACGACTTGGCTATTTTATATTCATATTATTTTTTTAATGTTTTTCGAAGACGATTGACCCAGCTAGCTCTTCTTTTGGAAACGACGGGCATTCCTGAAGGCTGGGTTGTCTCCTTTTTTAGCTTTTTACCATATTTAACTGCTTCTTTCATCAAGTAAGCTTGTGAATTTAATGGTGATAAATCATTTTGAACGTAATGATAATCACCATATTGATCTTGATAACGTCCTTTTTGATTATCAGATAATTGTAAATTCATAAAGTCTACAAGACGTTTACCGATTTCTTTATCTTCTACAGGGAATAAGATTTCAACACGTTTAATCATGTTACGTGTCATGACGTCTGCAGATGATAAATAAATACGTTCGTCACCATTATTGTAGAAGTAGTAAATACGAGAGTGTTCTAATAGACGACCTACAATACTTACAACTTCAATATTTTCGCTGACCCCTGGAATGCCTGGTTTTAGGCAACAGATACCGCGAATAATGAGTTGAATTTTAACACCTGCTTGAGATGCTTCAAATAATTTTTCAATGATGGCCTTATCAGTTAAGGAATTCATTTTCATCATAATTTTACCGTTACCATGTTGACGATGACTTGCAATTTCTTTATCAATGCGATCAATAAAGACGTCACGAATATCGAATGGTGCGACAATTAGTTTATTATATTCAGGTTTAACTGAGTAACCACTTAAATAGTTAAAGAAATTAATGGCATCTTCAGCAATTAATTTATCTGTCGTAATCACACCCATATCTGTGTATAGTTTTGCAGTTTTATCGTTATAGTTACCTGTACCTAAGTGTACGAATGAAGTTAATTCGCCACCGATACGTTTAACGACAAGAGCAATTTTACTATGGGTTTTTAAATGGGTCATACCATAAATAACGTGACAACCTGCATCTTCTAACATACGTGCCCAATGAACGTTATTTTCTTCGTCGAAACGTGCTTTTAATTCTACAAGTACAGTCACTTGTTTACCATTTTCAGCCGCTTCTTTTAAGCTTTTAATAATGGGTGAATCTTTACTTACACGATAAAGCGTTTGTTTAATCGCAATCGTGTTAGGATCTTCAGCTGCTTCACGAATAAAGTCTACGATAGGCTCAAATGATTCGTACGGGTGATGGAAAAAGACATCACGTTTTAATGCAAGATCATACACATTATTGTTACCTAATGAACGTGGAATTTGTGGTGTATATTTATCATATGTTAAATATTTCAATTTATGGGATAGATGGTCAACTAAGCCAAAGATAAATGTTAAATCTAAAGGTCCATTAAGTAAGTAAACGTCTTGTTCATCTACTTCTAAAGTGTCTGTTAACCATCCTAAATCTTCGATAGACGCTGTACGATTGTCGACTTCTAAGCGTACAGCAGAACCACTTTTACGTTCTTTTAAGAAGCGTTCAATTTCGATAAGTAAGTCTTCAGCACCATCTTCATGAATCGTTAAATCAGCATTTCTAGTAATTCTAAATGTAAAGGTATTTAATACTTCATAGCCTGTAAATAAGTGATTGATGAAGTGTGTAATGACATCTTCTACCATGACTACATATTGTTTTGAACCTTCATTATAAGTTAAAAATCTAGGGATAAGAGATGGAATTTGAACAATCGCTGAGTTAATGGCATCATCTGTATCGATATCTACGAAGATATTTAGACTTTTATTATTTAGTTTTGGGAAAGGATGGTATGCATCTATACCAAGTGGTGTTAACGTTGGTAAAATAGTTAGTTTAAAATCTCTTTCTAACTTGCTTAAAATAGAGTCAGATAAGTTTTCTGGTTTACACATCACAATGTCATAATTGCGTAATTCTTCGATAAGTTCGTTATAGCGTTCATATTGCATATTGACATATTTTTTAGCTTTTTCTTGAATAGCATCTACTTGTTCTTGTGGTGTCATTTGTGTTTTGTTTTCAGGTTTATCGAATCCCATTTTTACTTGGTCTTTTAAACCAGCCACACGCACCATAAAGAATTCATCTAAGTTCGAACTAAAGATAGATACGAAATTTAATTTTTCTAATAGTGGATTGTTGTTATCATAAGCTTCTTGTAATACACGATAGTTGAAATCTAACCAACTGAGTTCGCGATTATTATAGTACTTCGGCAAGCTAATATCATAGTCTCCCAATTGAGTTTGCATATTCAAAATACACCTCGTCATTTCTTCGATTATCAATCTTTCTATTTGTAAAAATATATAGTCTATGACAGAACTATCTACCTATAATATAGCATACAAATTTTAAGATTTTGTAAAGACAATGGATACTGATCCTTTAAGAATCTTTTCGATATGCTTTTTCTGTCTTAATGCTTGATATTTCTCAGCAATCGGTTCGCCTTCAGTATAATGTACGGTCAGTTCATAATCGTCATTGCCTTTTTTCGTTTCTTTTAAAGTCACGTCTTCAACAAAGCTAGTTTGTGAAATATTTAAAGCATTCACAAATTTAATAATGCCACCTAATGCTTGAATTGTTTCAATTTCCTTATTACTGAACCAATCTGTTTCTTTACAATAGAACTTAAGTAAAGATTTATTTTTAAAACTTGCTAAAAGGGCGAGTTTAACGCGATCTTTATGTGTATAACCATTAATCATTGAGTTCGCAATAATATAATACGTATGTGGAGAACTTGAATCTGAATCAATAAATCTACCTAAATAATAAATATAGGTCGCTTCTTCAAAGAGACGTTGCTCTGTGTCATTAATCTTTAAATCACCTAAATCCATTAATTGTTTTAATAAAGATTGCGCTAATTTTAGACGACCTTGTGAACTACGTTCTTCGATGTGATAATCATGTGCTAAGAAATAAATCGATTCTTTACGCACATTATTTTTGTCAAATACATCTGGATAGCGTGAGCGAATTTGTTTAATAATATAGCCTTCACGTAAGCCATTTCTTGAAAATGTGAATTGCTTTGCATCTATTTTTTTATAAAGTGTCTTAAATACTGACACTGCCGGAAGAATAATATCTGCACGATCGCGACTTAACCCATCTAGGTTATTTAACTCATCACGTGAACTTTTACGTATAATATCGTACACTTCATCAATATCTTTATCTGACATTGTATAATTGTGTACACCACTTATAGGATAAGTGTGTTCAGATTGATGGATACGTGCTACGTTACGTGCAGAACCACCGACACCGACTAATGCAACGTCTTGATCTTTAAGCCAATCTAATGTACTAAATTGTTGAGATAAGAATTTCTCCATATCTTTGATCGCGCCTTTATCATTGTGGTCTTTGCCATCAAAGAATTTACGTTTTAACGTTACTACACCGAAAGGAAAACTATGTGATTCAAATAATTCTTTATCCTTAAATAAAGTAACTTCAGTTGAACCACCACCGATGTCTACAGATACACCATTTTCAATTTCAGTAGTATGAGTAATAGCATAGTAACCATAATATGCTTCGTCTTTTTCAGGGATAATTGAAATTTCAATATCAAGTTCATCTTTTACTTTTTTAACAATGTCATCCTTATTCTCAGATTGACGAATCGCTGCTGTTGCGATAGGATGCAATTCTTTTACGTTAAATTTTTCAGATACAGATTTAAAACTGCGTAATGCTTCAATGAGCACTTTAATACCTTCTTGGCTCATTTTATTTTCTTTTGTCAAATATTGACTCAAGCGAGCAGGCGTTTTAATGTTGAGCAATTCATTTAATCCTGCATCTTTGCTAAATCTAAAGATAACTAATCTAATCGTATTCGAGCCAATATCTATTAATCCTATACGTTCTTCCATCATGCCCTCCTAAGTCTTTCAATACTTCCTAATATAGTTTTATTTTACATGAATTTTATTAATAGAAAAAGATACGAATCATATTTACATTTCTTTGGATATAGAAAAGAATTCAAATGTAAAACGATTTCATTTTTAGTATCACGTTTAATCTAAACTGTTTAGTGGAAGAATAAGGTTGTATTAGAAAACATGTTCACTAGGAGTGTGACAAGATGAAACGTTTAGAGAATAAAATTGCAGTCATCACAGGTGCAAGTACAGGTATTGGACAAGCATCAGCAAAAGTGTTAGCGAAAGAAGGAGCGCATGTCTTAGCACTTGATATTTCAGATGAATTAGAAAAAACTGTAGATGACATTAATCAAGAAGGCGGTAAAGCGACAGCTTATAAAGTTGATATCTCTCAAGATCAACAAGTGAAAGATTTTGCTGATAAAGTTAAACAAGACTATGGTCACATTGATATTATCTTCAACAATGCAGGTGTAGATAATGGGGCAGGACGTATTCATGAATATCCAGTTGAAGTATTTGATAAAATTATGTCTGTCGATATGAGAGGTACATTCTTAGTAACGAAATTCTTATTACCATTAATGTTGGATAATGGAGGTTCAATCATTAATACAGCTTCATTCTCAGGACAAGCAGCAGACTTGTATCGTTCTGGTTATAATGCCGCTAAAGGTGGCGTCATTAATTTCACTAAATCGATTGCGATTGAATATGGACGTGAAAATATTCGTGCGAACGCGATTGCACCAGGTACCATTGAAACACCGCTTGTAGATAATTTAGCTGGTACATCTGAAGATGAAGCGGGTAAAACATTCCGCGATAATCAGAAATGGGTCACTCCACTTGGTCGTTTAGGACAACCTGAAGAAGTAGGTAAATTGGTTGCTTTCCTAGCATCAGATGATAGTTCATTTATTACAGGTGAAACGATTCGTATTGATGGTGGTGTGATGGCATACACTTGGCCTGGTGAAATGTTAAGTGAAGATAAATGGAAACATTCTGTAGAATAAATCATAGTGGATATATTAGCGTTTAAGTGTGAGAGATGGTTTCAGTATGAGGCTGTCTCTCACTTTTTATATAGTTAGATAAATTATTCTAATTTATAAAAATGTTATAATGTTGTTGTCGTCTTTCCTTTAGACAGTAGTACGTTTAAAGGAGGTGAAGTTATGACGTTAATACTCGTTAATGTGATATTAACATAAGTAGATGTAACATTTCAATATTCAAATTACCAGTTGATTTGATTATACGTTTGATCATTTAAAGAACGTACAATTTCAGTGATTAATCGTACTGAATTTTCATAATCATCTGTATGGAGAACAGATACATTTGAGTGCATATAGCGTAATGCCACACCAATAGCAATTGTTGGAATACCATCGTTAGCAACATGGATACTACCAGCATCTGTACCACCGCGTGGTGTGGTATCCCATTGAACCGTAATATAATGTTTTTTTGCCACTTCTTTAATATGTTGACGTAAGCCTTGATGTGCCACATTTGAAGCATCCATTAAAATAATTACTGGGCCGTCACCAATGGCTGTATCACTACCATATTGTGCCATTCCAGGTGTATCATATGCGACCGCAACGTCGACTGCGATAGCTAAATCGGGGTTGATTTTATTTGCTGCGACTTTAGCGCCACGTAAACCAACTTCTTCTTGTACAGTGCCACCTGCATATAAATTAATACCGATCGATTCATCTTTAAGATTGTTAAGTACGTCAATAGCAAGTGCACAACCGTATCGATTATCAAATGCTTTGGCAGTTAAATATTTACCATTTGCAAGTTGTTCAAACTCACTATAAGGTGTAATCATATTTCCAATTTCAATACCGTATTGTTCAGCATCTGCTTTACTTCTAACACCAATATCAATAAACATATCTTTGATATCGATAGACTTTTTACGTGCTTCTGGTTCAAGTACATGTGGAGGTTTAGAACCAATAATACCTCGTATTTCTTTACCATCGTCAGTCGTGATGGTTACTTTTTGAGATAACATCACTTGGCTCCACCAACCGCCAATAGGTTGGAATTTAATAAACCCATTATTGTCAATTTTAGTGACGATGAATCCAATTTCATCTAAATGACCAGCTAACATTAATGATTTAGATCCCGTTTTACTTTCCTTTTTACCGAAGATACCACCCAAACCATCTTCGATAATCTCATCACTAATAGGTGTTAAATAGTTTCGCATTTTTTCTTTAACTTGGTACTCATAACCAGCGATACCATTAACATCTGTTAATGTTTTGAGTAATTCGATAGATTCTTTCATACATTGAGTCCTCCTAAAAAATTCGTTAAGTGTATTGTAGCATGGATAAAATGAATTTTATGAACAATAGTTTATCATATCTATGCAAATTAAATGTATCCCATTCATAGTTGGTAAGTGATATAATTTGTTTAAAATTAAATATGGGGAAGTAGATGAGCATAATGAAAAAAGTCTTAACATTATTTGTGTTGTCAGTGTTAAGTGTTTGTATATTAGGGGCTTGTAGTCAATCACGTTCAAAAACATACGAAGGTGATATTGATGGTAAGCATGTTCTTACAACATTAACTTATAAAAAAAATAAAGTGATTAAACAATCAACTGTCAGTACTTTAAAATATGATGATCTGGGAATGTCTAAACAAGAAGGTGAAAAATCTTTTAAAGACTATCGTCCATTAAAAGGGGAAAAGGGTGTAACATATACGCTAAGTAGTAAGCATCAAAAAATAGTTGAAAACATAGATATTGATTATAACAAAGCAAACTTAAAAGATGTTAGTCGTTACTTTGCATTAGCACATTATTCTAAAAACTATAAAAAAGTGACAATGGATGGTACGGTCAAAGAACTTAAAAAAATTGGATTCCAGAAAAAAAGCAATATGAATGAAGAATAATATAAAAGTGAGACAACCATTGGCTTAGATGGATTGTCTCACTTTTTTGTTGACTATTGAATAAGTTTTAATTTATAACTTGCGATATCTTCAATATGTCCATTTTTTCTTTTAATCACAATATGATCTCCTGTAATTTCATTTGGACTTTTAACACCTACTGCAGCTGCAACATTAAATAATCCCTCATGTAAACTCGTCACATAGTTTGTGACACGATATTGCTTTTCTTCAACAATTAAAGCCTTTTCTTTTTTAGGATCCGTTGTTGCGACGCCAACTGGGCAAGTATTTAAATGACATTGTTGGCTCATAATGCAACCAATGCTGATCATCATACCTCTTGCAATATTACATAAATCAGCACCAAGTCCAAGTGCAATGGCTATTTTATCTGGTGTAATAAGTTTTCCAGATGCGAATATCTTCATATATTTGCGTGCATCATAACGTTCTAAAACACCAGTAACGATTGGAAGGGCAGTAAAAAGTGGGAGGCCAACACCATCTTGTAATTCTTGGAAAGTTGCCCCTGTTCCACCTTCACCACCATCAACAGTAATAAAGTTTGGATAAATATCTAGGTTAATCATTTCTTGAACAAGGGCCTCAATTTCATCAACTCTGCTTACCACAATTTTAAATCCCACAGGTTTCTGACCGAGTTTTTGCAACTTAGCTACAAATTCTAATAACTCTTTCGGATTATTAATGAAATCGAAGCGGTTAGGTGAATTGATTGTCTTATAGGGTTCGATATTACGAATTTTAGCAATTTCTTCTGTAACTTTATTGCCCTCCATATGACCACCACGTGTCTTAGCACCTTGTGCAAGCTTAATTTCAAATGCTTTAACTTCTTTATGGTTTGCCACATTTAAGAAAGCTTCTTCACTAAAACCACCGTCTTTATCTCTCACGCCGAATAAACCTGGTCCAATTTGATAAATAATATCGCAGCCACCTTTAAGATGATATTCAGATAATCCGCCTTCTCCTGTATTCATCCATGAGCCAGCACGTGCAAGTCCTTGAGATAATGCAGTAATCGCACGACCACCTAATGAGCCATAACTCATACCAGATTGACCTACTAAACGTTTGACTTTAAAGGGGTGTGCTAATTCTTCGCCTATAATAACTGCATGATCATCTGATAAATAATAAGGATCAATGTTTTTGTTCTCACGATGCTCTTCACGTTTAAACAATCGTTCATTATCGATTGAATAAATAAATGTTGAAATCATTGAATGGTTATCAATTTGAAGTTCTGACTTTTGTAATGGAAACATAGTGTTTCGAATATAAAAACCTTCTTCATAGTTTTTTTCTGTACCAAAACTAGTCATTCTTGAATGATATTTACCTGCTAAAACGATATCAGTATATTGATTTCTTGAAAATGGTTTTCCTTCGGTATCATTTGCAAATAAATATTGACGTAATTCTGGTCCTATTTTCTCTGAAAAGTAACGTACTCTGCCTAATACAGGAAAGTTACGTAACACACTATGTTGTTCTTGTCTTTTATCTTTGAATAAAAGATATAACCCAACCATTAATATAGAAAGTAACACCATAATAATAAGAATATTAACTATAAATTGCATGACAGTAAGTAAAGTTGTCATGCCCATCCCCCCTCAATTCTCTTTATACTGTAAATCTTACATCAAAAAATTTTATTTACAAATATAAATAAATAGATTTAATATTTATCTTTAAATATCAAATTGTGGAAAAGTTAGAATCTCTTATGACAATAATGTTTTTAAATGATAAAGTACTATATGCGTAGATAGTTGAGGTGATATATGAAAAAAGAAAAAGATGTGATCACACAAGTGGTATCAAAAAATCGATGGAGTAGTCCTAAAATAATAAAAAAGGATTTTCTACTCATTCCTTTATTTATCTTTTTCCAAATTTTAACGCCTATTATTATTGTTTTTGGCGTATTAGGTGTGACGGCTATGGTTACCCAACAACCACCGCCATCTTATTTATATAATGTGATGCTAAGTCTAAGTTTTGTGATTGCCCAATTTATTGTGTTAGGATTATTTTTCACATTACATAAGTTTTATATTGCGAATGTTGTACGACGACAATATCGTATTGCGATTCATCAGTATTTGAAATTTATGATCATCATCGTAATGGTTAGTGTGATGTTATATTATGGTTTTAATGCATTGGCACACATATTACCGCATCCTTTTGGCTATGTAGACACACAAGCACAACGTCGTTTAGAAGGATTGTTTATTCATCCAAGTGCACTGATATTCACTTTTATTTCAGTAGTATTATTACGCCCCTTAATTGATGAGTTACTATTTCGTCATCTATTGATTCATGAATTAGGTAAAAAATTTAATCTTTTAGTAATGATGATTGTTAGTGTCTTAATAGAAACTATTGTCCAAGTATATGATTTAATTTCAATATTGGAAGCCATACCTTACATGATTATTTCAATAGGTGCAGTGATTGTATATATGAAAAGTGGGAAAAATTTAGCAGCGTCCTATCTTTATCATAGTACTGTACAACTCATCATATTTATTATTACAATGATTGATAAGCTTGTTTAAATAGAAAGAATAGGAGAGTTATATGACTTCGGAACATAATGATACATACTACCAAACCTCAGAGCAGCGACCGATAAGAAATGAATTTGATTCAAAACGTATTGTTAAACGTGATTTTTGGCTCATACCTACATATTTAGTCATGAATATTGTTTTTCCGTTGATTCTTACATTTATTGTGATGGGAATAATTTCAGGCATCACAGGAGGTCATATATCGGAAAGTAAGTTTACAAAATATTATTTAGGATATGCCCAAGTCTTTACGTTAATTGGTCAATGTCTTGTATTAGTAGTCTTTTATTTAATGCATCGCAAAACCATTATTCCTATTGCCATCTCACGATTCAAAGCTTTAAAAAAACATATTCCACTCATTATCATTGTGATGGTGGCCCTTTATGTGTTGCAAGGCGCATATGGTTATTTAATGGAATTTTTACCGAAACAATATCAGTTTGATGATACAGAAAATAACAAAATGATTATTAAAATGTTTGAAATCAATTGGCTTTGGCCTGTTTTATTTTTAGATATTGTGATTATTACACCTTTTGTAGAAGAATTATTATTTAGACATTTGTTAATTCATGAGTTAGGTAAAAAATTAACGTATGGTGTGATGTATGTCGTGTCAGTGCTCGGGTTTGCAGGATTACATATGACAAGTGCATCATCACCATTTGAAGTTGGCCCTTATTTAATTATGGCTACAGGATTTGTTGTGGCATATCACTTAAGTGGTCGAAATTTAGCGATGACGATTACCCTTCATATGATAAATAATTTTGTTTCTTTTATAGCGATTATTATGAGTATCATTTGGGGTTAAGAGTAAGAGGTAGAGTCATTGAAATTCAAAAAATAGTAACATTGAATTTCATTACTTTGCCTCTTTTTTTGTTATGATAAAAAAGAATATGTCATCCCATTAAAGAGTAAAGATAAGGAGGAAACGCTTGTGTTATTAGAAGTAAAACATCTGACCTACAAAGCAGATCAACGAACGATACTCAATAATATTAATTTTAAATTAGATCAAGGTGAAACCGTTGCAGTAGTTGGTCCTTCTGGAAGCGGAAAAAGTACATTCTTAAAGCAACTCAACAATTTAATTAGTCCGACTGAAGGAGAATTATTATTTAAAGGAAAACCATATGATGAGTATCGTCCTGAAGAATTACGTTCTAAAATTAGTTACATGATGCAACAAAGTGAATTATTTGGAACGACAGTAGGCGACAATATGGCATTCCCAGCATTAACACATCATGATCAATTTGATGAAGATAAGGCGAATGATTTACTTAATAAAGTCGGCTTATCAAATTATAGTCTAGATTCAAAAGTAGAACATATGTCTGGCGGAGAACGTCAACGTATTGCTATTGCACGCCAGTTAATGTATCAACCAGAGATATTACTCCTAGATGAATCAACGAGTGCACTTGATACGCAGAATAAAGAAAAAATTGAAGATATTATCTTTAAATTAGCAGATGAAGGCGTCGCTATATTATGGATTACTCATAGTAATGATCAAAGTATGAGAAATTTCCAAAGAAGAATTACTATCAAAGACGGTCAGATTACAAATGAGGAGGTGTTAAGTCATAATGAGTAATACAGCGCTTTGTTTAACAGCATTATTATTATTAATTCCTATTATTATTTCATATAAAGAAGGCTTACATATTATCAAAGATTTAGTCGTCGCTTCGATTAGAGCGGTGGTTCAATTATTAATTTTAGGATTGATATTAGAATATATTTTTAAAATTGATCAAGTATGGATATTATTGATTGCAGTATTAGTCATTATTATTAACGCTTCTTGGAATACAATTAATCGTGCATCGCCTGTTATGCATCATGTGTTTTGGATTTCTTTTGTTTCTATATTTATATCAACAGCAATTCCATTAGCATGTACAGTGCTTGCTGGCGCCATCGATTTTAAAGCAAATGATGTCATTCCTATTGGTGGTATGCTTGCAAATAATGGTTTAATTGCTATTAATTTGGCATATCAAAATTTAGATCGTGCGTTCGTTCGAGATGTAGATGATATTGAATCTAAGTTAACATTAGCGGCAACGCCAAAGCTTGCATCTAAAGAGGCGATTCGTGAAAGTATTCGTTTGGCGATTGTTCCAACAATTGATTCTGTAAAAACATATGGGTTAGTGTCTATTCCGGGTATGATGACAGGATTAATTATTGGAGGTATGGCACCATTACAAGCCATTAAATTCCAATTACTTGTTGTGTTTATTCATACTACTGCAACGATTATGTCTGCATTGATTGCAACGTATTTAAGTTATGGTCAATTCTTTAATGCACGTCATCAACTTGTAGCACGTACAACGAATATAAAAGACAATAACTAAATCTCAGCGACATATTTTTTCGCACAAAAGTTTAAGAAATTATTATATAATGAAACAGTTACGAATGATAAAGGTTACCATTGCGTAACTGTTTTTTTATGCCAAAATATAGAAAGAAAGGAGTCCTATGCATGTCTGTCATGCGAGTGGCAACCTTCATTATTAGTGTGTTTATCGTCGGTATGGTTGAGATGATGGTTGCAGGAATTATGAATTTAATGAGTGAAGACCTCGGTGTCTCTGAAGCGATTATTGGTCAGCTTGTGACTTTATATGCATTAACATTCGCTATTTGTGGACCCATACTTGTTAAGCTTACGAATCGCTTTGCAGTACGACCGGTCTTATTATGGACACTCGTTGCATTTATCATTGGAAATGCAATGATTGCGATGGCGCCTAACTTTACTATTTTAGTGATTGGACGTATCTTATCTTCAGCAGCCGCTTCACTCATTATCGTTAAAGTCTTAGCTTTAACAGCGATGTTAACGATACCTAAAAATAGAGGGAAAATGATTGGTGTCGTTTATACTGGATTTAGTGGGGCTAATGTATTTGGCGTCCCAATCGGTACGATGATTGGGGATGCAATAGGTTGGAGATTTACGTTCTTATTTATTATTATTGTGAGTGTGATCGCCGGTGTACTGATGATGGTATATTTACCATCAACATCAGAATTAAATCAAGTTCAACGTCAATGGGGTTCAACTTCAAATAAACAGCCAAATACATCTAAAATTTTAAGACCGGTGGAGGTAGTCAAATATTTAGCAATTACTTTTTTAATTTTAGTAGCAAATTCTGTGACGTTTGTTTATATTAATCCTCTTATTTTGAATCATGGTCATCAAATGGGATTTGTATCATTGGCGTTATTAGTGAATGGGATTGCAGGAGTGATTGGTACGTCGTTAGGTGGCATATTAGCAGATAAACTTAGCAGTAAACGTTGGCTAATCATTGCCTTTTCTATTTTTATAGTTATGATGTTGATAATGAATCTTATTTTGCATACTGTTACCCTATTATTAATTGGATTGTTTATATGGAATATTGTACAGTGGAGTACCAACCCAGCAATTCAAAGTGGTATAATTGAACACGTTGAAGGTGATACGAGTCAAGTGATGAGTTGGAATATGTCGAGTCTGAATGCGGGAATAGGATTTGGGGGCATTATTGGAGGACTCGTTGTTTCAAATATCTCTGTTCAAGCAGTCACGATTGTGAGCGCGATGGTTGGAGCTATGGGTCTTATTATTGTCATAAGTTTAAAAAATATGTCTTATATAAAAAATTAAGTAGGAAGTGGAACAGAATTCATTTTGAATTCATTGTTCCGCTTCTTTTTATTTATATATATAACAATAAGGTGTTTGAGGAGAATAAGATGGCCACCGCATAGTGTGGTATGTCGCAAAATAGATTAAATCATCTATCATGTGTTTACTGAGATGACGTTCATGTTCTAATGAGTTCACACCATGCGCTTTTAAAATCTCTAATTTTCCAAACCAAAACACTAAATCTAAAATATGATAAGCAGATTGAAACGGTGATGCATTAGAAAGGCACCAGTCAAAACGTAATTTCCAACAATGGGGATTGTTGTCAAGTTGATTTAAAAATGAAATTGCAGGTGTTTCAAAATAATGCGTTGTCACCATACGGGCTTGGTCTTTACCAGTTTGAGCTTGAGAAATGTGAAGGTGTATATCATTTAATTTCATAACTTCTACAAAGCGTTCAGATGATAGTTTTCTAGATTCATTACGAATATAGATATTGCCTTCCTCTTTCGTAGTACCTATAACAACTGGTTTAGTAAATTGAGAAAGGGGACGAGACATGTTTGACTCTTGAATAGGTGCATAAATCAATTCAAGACCTTTTGATTTCCCACGTGATGCTTCATCATAAGCCATTAATGATAATATATCTAAAGTTGTTAAGTGAGTAATACTTTTTTTAGGAAAATAGGTATCTTTCAGATAGGCAAAATGGGCTGCTTTCTTTTGTCCTAATAAATGAGAATCAAGACGTAGTGTTCCGCTTAATAACATCACTTGATGATAGTATTTGTCTAATTCTGGTCGTTGCATTAATGCCATAATACTCATACTACCAGCAGACTGTCCCATTAATGTTATATTGTTTGAATCTCCATCGAAATATTTAATAAACGTATGTACCCATTTGAGTGCATTAATTTGATCAGACAAACCATTGTTTTTATTATAATCGCTATTGAAGTAAGACCAGTCTAAAAACCCTAAAGCACCTAAACGATAATTAAACGTAACTACAATGACATCATGTCGAGCAACAATATGTTCAGGTGTATAAAGTTCCTGAGAACCATGTCCGTTCACAAAGCCACCACCATAAAAATAGATAATGACAGGCTTATTGTTATATTGATTATTTTGACACCAAATATTTAAATATAAGCAATCTTCATTTTGGTTAAATAATTGAGCATGTGATGAGAAGAAGGTTTCGAGTTTGTTGTGTGGTTGTGGTGGTATAGATTTAAACGATGTTGCTTCAATGGTCTTATCCCAAGTTTTTAAGCATTTCGAGTGTTTAAATCGATGTTCATTGATAGGTTTATCAGCATAAGGAATCCCGAGAAAGTAATTAATTTTCTTTTTAGTATAGCCTTTAATATCTCCGGCATGTGTTTTAATTAAAGTCAATAGTATCATCTCCATACTTATCTTATGTCTAATATAACATTAAAAAAAACGTCTGAAGCAAGTTGAGACAATTCTCTAACTTGTTTCAGACGTTTGAATGATTATTCGTTACCTTTAGCAGCTGCTTCAGCTTCTTCTGGTGAGCCGTCTTTCATTTTTTTATTGATTTTCTTAGCACGTTTGAAGTAAATACTATTGAAGTGACTTGAAGAACCAATTTTATAAAAAATGAGTGACAACACAATAATAGCAATAAAGTCATATGGGTAGTGAATCCAGTTCATACCTTTAAATTCCTTACTACCTACAAATGACATAGCAGCTAATAAAATAAGATAGACAATAATCCATAAGCTACCGCCAATTTGTTTTTTAGTATTTTTCCAATTCATTTTATATTCATAGAAGAAGTAAATTGGTAAACCTAAAATAATAATTAAAATAACTTCTGCTGTAGTAGGCCACATTGCCCAATAAATGGCCAGTGATGCTAATACGAATGATAAAGGTGCCATGATTTTTAATAATTTACCACGGAAGGGACGATGCAATTTAGGTCCCATTTTACGTAACGAAATAACTGTAGTAGGGCCTGTAAGATAGGCTACTAATGTTGCAGTCGAAATAACAGCTGCAAGTACGCCCCAATCACGGAATAACGTTACCATGATCATACTCATGACAGCATTAAATGCAATCGCAACACGTGGAATATTATATTTTGAATTAATTTTTCCTAAGAATTTAGGAATATGACCATTTTTCTCCATAGCGCTTAATACACGACCAGTAATGGCTACAAATGATACGCCAGTACCAAATGGAGATACTACGGCTTCAATATAAAGTAAAATGGCTAACCAATTAATACTTAATAAAATTGCCATGTCTGCAAATGGTGAATTAAAGTTAATACCGTGCCAACCATGTGAATGAATCATTGATTGTGGCATTGAAGTAATAAATGTACTTTGTAAGATAATATATAAAATCGCACTTAATGTTAGTGAAATGCCGATACCACGTGCGATGTTTTTCTCAGGATTTTTAATTTCTGAGCCCATATTAATGATCGTTTGGAATGCATTAAATGAGAAGATAATACCTGATGTTGTTGTTGCTGCAAAGATAGGTGCACTGCCATATGGCATAAATGTATTCAAGGAATGACCATAGTTTCCTGAATCAAACCCTGAGATTGTTAACATAATAATTGTTAAGAGTGGCACCCCTAATTTAAATACAGAAATTAAACTTGTAAATGACGTTAATAATTTTACAGACCAATAATTTAATAATGAAAAGACAATAATGATTATGTAAACAACAAATAATCCAACTGTACTTACAGAACCATTATGCATCAATGCCTGAGTTGGCTTAGCCCAGTCCCAAGGCCAAGAGCTGATATATTGGACTGCAGATACTGCTTCAATTGGAATAATCGTTACGAGTGATACCCAGTTTGCCCATGCGGCAATGAAGCCAAGTAATGAACCATGTGTATATTGAGCATAGTTACTCATTCCACCAGATTGTGGAAACATTGTTCCTATTTCAATATAGTTATAAGAAATCGTTCCAATAACTATGAAACCTATGACCCATGAGATAATGGCTGCTGGTCCAGCTACTGAAGATGCTTCCCATGCGCCAAAGAGCCAACCAGAACCAATTAACGAACCTAAACCGAGTAACACGAGTTGCGTTAGGCTAATTTTATTATCGTTTTTATTCTTTCCCATAAATACTCCTTTTAATTTATTTTATTTTTTATAAAAAAAAACACGATATAATTATACGCTTATCATTTAATTAGTCAAACTAAATATTTAATAGATTTCAAAATATTATTAAAAGGAGTTTATTAAATTTTTTCTATAATATAATGATGATAATGTTATAAAAAAGTATGTAGTGAAACCGATGTAGAAAGGGAATAAATGATAAATAAAAATAGAGATAACAGGCATAGAATCGTATGATTTGAAATAATACAAAAAACCCTGTAAAGCAGTTTTCCTGCTTTACAGGGTTAAAACATTTAATTAATATTTTTGGTCACCATTTAATTTCACTAGGATTTTAGCTTGTGATTTATCATTAACTAATTGATTGAATCCTGATTCAACGATGTCAGCTAATTCAATTTTATCTGTGACAACGCTCTTAACATCTAAGCTACCATTTGCGATTAAATCAATTGTTTGTTGGAATGTAGTTGGTGTATAAGCGATAGTAGACGTTAATTTAACACCAGAGTTTGTCAATAACATTGGATCAAAGTTAACTTCGTGTGCAAAGATTGAAACAATGACAACACTGCCTCTTGGACGTGTTACTTTTACAGATTGTGCTAATGTTACGCCAACACCAGCTACTTCAAAGGTTACATCTACACCGTTTTCAGTATGTTCGTTTACGAATTCTAATGGGTCAGTATTACCAGAGTTTACAACGTGAGTTGCGCCCACTTCTTTAGCTTTAGCTAAACGTTCTTCTGATAAATCGAATACAAAGATTTTACTAGCACCAGCTGCTTTAGCAGCAACGACTGTTAATAAACCAATTGGACCTGCACCAAAGATAGCCACTGTATCACCAAATAATAAGTTACCTTCTTTAACAGCTTGCACTGCTACTGCTGTTGGTTCAACTAATGCACCTTCTTGAGCAGACACATTTTCAGGTAAGTGATACACATTGTCTTCAGGTGCATTAGTAAATTCAGCGAAACCACCATCTGAACCTAATCCAATGAATGTATACCCATCGTATAAATCTACATTTTCTTCTTTTTCACGTGCAGAAACAGTTGGGTTTACAACGACACGGTCGCCTTTTTTATATTTTGTAACGTCTTTCCCCACTTCTTCAACGATACCTGAGAATTCATGTCCTAAAGTTACAGGTGCTTTTTGACCTAAGAATGGATCAGGTTTGTCAGTGGAAATAAATACTGGACCTTCTAAATATTCGTGTAAGTCAGTACCACAAATACCAGCCCAAGATACTTTAACTTTTACTTCGTTATCTTTTAATTCTTTTGGTTCACGATCTTCAACGCGAACATCTTTTTGACCATACCATACTGCTGCTTTCATGATATATAACATCCCTTTCATAATAAAAAACACTTTATAATTATAGATTAATACTAGGAACACAGAAATTCAAATATATATAAATGAATTGTTAAACACTTTAGAAAAATTTGACAATTTTTCGAACTTTAATTGTAGACAATATAAAAAGGTTGGAATGTACTATTTACAAAGAATAGTTGTATATAAGTAATGTTAAATTTAAAAACTTAAAAAAATAATTAGGTAAAAAAATTAATTATTACATATAAATAATGTTTCAAAAAATTATAAAGGGTATATAAGTATAGGTGGTGGAATTTTAACGATTTCTATTAAAATTCAATTTTTTAAAACTTTATTACGTAATGGCCATATGGTTCTTGATTGAGACAATCAAAAATAGAATACTTTGGCTTTTTTGTATTTAAAATATTCCATCATTAATACGATAGAAGGGGACATCCTATGACGCTTAGTATAAAGAACCTTACTAAAATTTATTCTGGAAATAAGAAAGCAGTCGATAATATTTCTTTAAATATTGAAGCTGGAGAATTTGTTGCATTTATTGGAACAAGTGGTAGTGGTAAAACAACAGCATTAAGAATGATTAATCGCATGATTGAACCTACAGAGGGTTCAATTGAAATGAATGGTAAAGATGTACGTAACATGAATCCAGTAGAATTACGTCGTAGTATTGGATACGTGATTCAACAAATTGGATTAATGCCACATATGACTATCAGAGAAAATATTGTGCTCGTTCCAAAACTTTTAAAATGGTCTAAAGAAAAGAAAGATGCTAAAGCAAAAGAGTTGATTAAATTAGTCGATTTACCTGAGGATTACTTAGATCGTTATCCGTCTGAATTGTCGGGTGGACAACAACAACGTATTGGTGTAGTTAGAGCGCTTGCAGCAGAACAAGACATTATTTTGATGGACGAACCGTTCGGTGCATTAGATCCTATAACTAGAGATACATTACAAGATTTAGTTAAAGATTTACAAAAAAAGTTAGGAAAAACATTTATTTTTGTAACTCATGATATGGATGAAGCGATTAAGCTAGCAGACAAAATTTGTATTATGTCGAAAGGCCAAATTGTTCAATATGATACACCGGACAATATTTTAAGATATCCAGCAAATGATTTTGTTAGAGAATTTATTGGACAAAATAGACTGATTCAAGATCGACCAAACATGAGAACGGTTGAAGATGCAATGATCAAACCTATCACTATTCAAGCTGACGATTCTCTTAATGATGCAGTCAATATTATGAGAACCCATCGTATAGACACTATTTTTGTAGTGAATAATAAACATCGTCTTTTAGGTTTTTTAGATATTGAAGATATAAACCAAGGATTACGTCAAGGTAAAGAATTAATTGATACGATGCAGCGTGATGTTTATAAAGTACATATCGATTCAAAACTACAAGATTCAGTACGAACTATTTTAAAGCGTAATGTACGTAATGTGCCTGTAGTAGATGATCATCATACATTAATTGGACTGATTACACGCGCAAACTTAGTAGATATTGTGTATGACTCCATTTGGGGTGAAGATAATGAAACGAGTCACTCTTCTAAAACCTATTCAAATGAAGTTGAGCGAGAGAATGAACGTCAAAATGAAACACAACAACGTTTAACATCGCAAGGTACACAACGTTATCATGAAGATATTATGAACGGAACAGATAGAGAACATACCCATAATACGGATGATACGGGAGTGGATCGTTAATGAGAGACTTTTTTGCACAATACGGAGAAGAACTCGTATCGAAAACGATAGAACATTTCTATATTTCTATTATTTCGTTACTTATTGCTATTGTCGTAGCTGTACCACTTGGTATTTTATTATCAAAAACAAAACGTACGGCGAATGTTGTATTGACTATTGCAGGTGTACTTCAAACGGTACCAACACTTGCCATTTTAGCGCTTATGATTCCAATTTTTGGTGTAGGTAAGACACCAGCAATTGTAGCTTTATTTATCTATGTATTATTACCTATCTTAAATAATACAGTATTAGGCGTTCAAAATATTGATAAAAACATTATTGAAGCTGGAACAAGTATGGGGATGACAAAACTTCAATTAATGAAAGATGTGGAATTACCCCTTGCCTTGCCATTAATTATTAGTGGTATACGTCTTGCAAGTGTATATGTCATTAGCTGGGCTACACTTGCGAGTTATATTGGTGCAGGTGGTCTAGGTGATTTAGTATTTAATGGCTTAACTCTCTATGAACCACCAATGATTATTAGTGCTACAATTTTAGTGACTTGTTTAGCACTAATTGTGGATTTCTTATTATCTTTAGTTGAAAAATGGGCTGTACCTAAAGGTCTTAAAGTATCTAGATAGTTTAAAAGGGAGGAATGAACAGCTATGAAAAATATTAAATATATATTTATCGTTCTTGCATTGTCTCTCATCGTATTATCTGGATGCGGCTTACCCGGTTTAGGTGACAGTAATTCGAAAGACAGTGTGAAAATTACAGCGACTGAAAGTAGTGAAACCAAAATAGTAGCAAATATTGAGAAATTAATGATTGAACATTATACAAATGGAGATATCAAACCAATCATTATTGGAAATTTAGGTTCAAGTATTGTTCAACATAATGCACTTATGCGTGGAGATGCTAATATGTCAGCGGTGCGTTTTACAGGAACAGAGTTAACCAGTGTACTCGATGCACCCCCAACTAGAGATGCGAATAAAGCCATGGATGAGTCACAGCGATTATTTAAAAAGAAATATGATCAAAAATATTATCATTCACTTGGCTTTGAAAACACGTATGCGTTTATGGTAACAAAAGAAACTGCTGATAAATATCACTTAGAAAAAGTATCAGACTTAGAAAAATATAAAGATCAGTTACGCTTGGGTATGGATACTCAATGGATGAATCGTGCCGGAGATGGATACCCAGCTTTCCAAAAAGAGTATGGCTTTAAGTTCAAAAGTGCACGTCCAATGCAAATTGGTTTAGTGTATGATGCACTTAAAAACAAAAAATTAGATATTGCCGTTGGTTACTCCACAGACGGACGTATTGCGGCATATAATTTGAAAATCTTAAAAGATGACCGTAACTTTTTCCCTCCATATGATGGCAGTCCATTAGCCACAGAAGAATTAATTAAAGACCATCCAGAGATTGATAAAGCTTTAACAAAATTAGAAAATACAATAAGTACAAAAGAAATGCAAAAACTGAATTATGAAGCAGATGGAAAAGGAAAAGAACCAGCCGTCATTGCAGAAGAATTTATTAAAAAACATAACTATTTTGAAGATAAGAAAGGTGGTCAATAACAGTGAAAGGGAATTTGTTAAGTTCGCTTTATGAATATTACACTTTGAATTTTGGCTATCTGATGGAACTCTTTTTTAAACATTTATTAATGTCTATATATGGAGTATTGTTTGCATGTATTATTGGCATTCCAATTGGTATTTTAATTGCACGTTATTCAAAAATAGCATGGCCAGTGATTACTATTGCTAATGTTATTCAAACCGTGCCAGCCATTGCAATGCTTGCTATACTGATGTTGGCGTTAGGGCTCGGTCCATCAACAGTTGTATTTGCAGTGTTTTTATATTCCTTGCTACCGATTATTAAAAACACCTACACAGGTATGACAGAGGTTGACTACAATATTAAAGACGCAGGTAAAGGTATGGGAATGACTAATAATCAAGTTATGCGTATGATTGAGCTTCCACTATCGTTATCTGTGATCATCGGTGGTATTCGTATTGCACTTGTTGTAGCAATAGGAATTGTTGCTATTGGTTCGTTTATTGGCGCACCGACGTTAGGAGACATTATTATTCGTGGAACCAATTCTACTGATGGTACAGTCTTTATTCTTGCAGGTGCGATTCCAATTGCATTAATTGCTATTTTAATTGATATTGGTCTACGTTTATTAGAGAAAAAATTAGATCCCACACATCGTTCTAGTAAACAAGTACAAAGTTTAAGATAAATTAAAAGCGTTGCTTAGACGATGACTAAGTTGTTACTTAGTTCGTCAGCAACGCTTTTTTTATTAGAATAATAGTGAAGCAAGTGGTGGTACGATTACAACAATAATCACACCTACAATCACTACTGCAATACTTCCCATTGATTCTTCTGTTTCTCCTAGTTCTTTAGCAGCGGCAACACCAAGTGTGTGTCCACTTGTACCAAGAGCTAAACCACGTGCAATTGGATTTGAAATTTTAAATATTTTTACAATTTTGCCACCTAATGCTGAAATAACGACAGCGTTAAGGATAACTGCTAATGATGTTAATTCTTTTACGCCACCGATACCGTCAGATACTGGTAAGGCAATCGCAGTTGTTGCAGCTTGAGGTAACATAGACGCACTAATTTGATCACCTAAGTGGAATAATGTTGCCACTAAATAGATTAAGATTAAAGCTACTAGTGTACCAACAGCAATACCACCAAAAATTTGTAACCAATACTTTCTAAGTACTTGACGTTTTTTATAAAGTGGAATCGCGAAACTAATTGTTGCAGCTTCTAAGAAGAAGTTGATAATATCTCCACCAATTTTATAGTTATCGTAACTAATACCTGTTACTTTTAAAAAGACAATTCCTGCCACCATCGCTACAAATAAAGGTGCCAGTAGGAAAAAGCCATTTGTTTTTTTATAGAAATATTGTGCAATAATATATGGAATTAATGAGACTAAAATACCAAAATAAGGTGTTGTAATACCTAAGTGATCAACCATTAGTTTTCCTCCTTAAGTCGTGTTTTTTCATTTTGTTCTTCAGTAGGGAATAATGTTTTTGTTACAAATAATTGTGATACATAGCCCACACTGACTAATAATAATAATGTTGAAATAATAATTAATAGAATAATTAAAATTGGATGTTGACTTAAAAGTGGTAACGAATTAATAACTGATACACCGGCTGGTACGAATAAGAAGCCGATATTATTTGTTAGAGCGGTCCCCACACCCTCTACTTGACGTAATTTTATGACTCCTGCACTTAATAAAATAAATAATAATACGAGTCCGATTACCGATGCAGGCATTGGAAACGGAATAAATGATTCAATAATTTTTGAAACAAATAATACAGCAACAATAGTTAATACTTGGATAAAGAAATTGTAAGTTTTACCTGCTTTCTTATTTCCTTGAGTATTAGCGGTAGTTGAATTGTTTTTCGCCATATTGATACTCTCCCTCTTTTTCTTTTCTCTTGATAGTAGTATAAAATGAAAACGCTTTCTTGAGTTGGATTTAGAAGTGAGTTACGAAAATTAATAGGTGAGTTGCAGTATTTCCCAGTTGAAAATCAGAAAGTGTTTATAGAACAACAAATAAGCTATGAGGTCATTAAAAAAGCTTTTAATCTAACACTCGATCATATGAAGCGTTAGGTTAAAAGCTAACTTAGAATAGATATTAAACAAGACCAATTTCTTGTTTGAATGATTTCATAAATGAACGACTAACTTGAAATTTGACATTCGTTGTCATTGTCACTTGATACGTATAATTAAACCAGTGTTCGACACTTTCGATATACTGCTTATTAATAATCGTAGCTCTATGAATTTTTATAAACAATTGCTTAGGTAATTTCTTCTCATAATAATTGAGGGGTTCTGTCGTTTCATATGTTTTTTTTAAAGTCGTAATAGTCGAAATTCCGTTGTTCACAGAAATCGCAACAATATCGTCTAAATTAATGACATAAATACGTTCATCCACTTCGATAGGAAGTACACTTTGATGATTAGTATAAGAAGAAGTACTCGTTTGTGATTGTGGAGAGTGAATAGGGTCAGACAATGTTTGAACCTGTTTTTTAGCGTTTAATAATCGTTTTACTTTTTGAACTGCTTGTTCAATCCGTTCTGATTCAAAAGGTTTTAATATATAATCCACTGCATCTAATTCAAATGCCTTTACTGCAAACGTATCATGTGCCGTAGCAAAAATGATATAAGGGGGGTGTTTCATTTTTCGAATTTTATGAGCTAAATCAATCCCATTCTCATCCATTAAATTAATATCTAAAAATACTAAATCATAGGTATGACAGAGTAGTTTTTCTAAAGTGTCTTCAATATTTTCAGCTTCATCGATTATTTCGAAACTAGATATTTCATTTAATAAGTAATGTAATTCATTACGTGCTAATGGCTCATCGTCAACAATAAGTGTCCTCATTTAACGTTCCTCCTTTATTAAATGGTATGGAATCATACAGGATACTGTTGTTCCATGATTAGATGTATCAAAGTGTAACGTTGCACTAGAACCATATAAACCAGTGAGGCGGCGATTTAAGTTTTCTAATGCACTGCCAGTTCCAGTTTCTGAAGCCACACTGATTTGTCCAAGTGAGGGTAATTTTTCAGGCGCTATACCATGTCCATTATCACTAACTGATAGTTTTAATGAGGCTTCTTTGTATTGAACGTCTACACAAACAATATTATCTTTTCGTCGATGTTTGAATGCGTGTTTAATTGCATTTTCCACCAAAATTTGAATGATGAATGGTGGAATTAATACTTGTTTATAGGCATCATCAATATGATATTTAATTGTAAATCGATCTGGAAAACGTGCTTGTTCTAATGATAAATATGCTTTGACTTGTTGTAATTCTTTTTCTAAAGTAATCGTGCTATTACGCGCACCTTGTAAGTTTGATCTGAAAAATTGACTCAATTGCAAAAGTAACTTGCGTGCTTTTTCACTGTCAATACGTACAAGTGCTGAAATGGTGTTAATCGCATTAAAGAAAAAGTGTGGATTAACTTGAGCTTGTAGAGACTTAATTTCAGCATCTCGTAATAATTTACTTTGCGTTTCGGCCAGTCCCAGTTCTAATTGACTTGAAAAAATATCTGCTAAACCCCGAGCAAGTTGTTTAGTTGATGTCGTAATATGGTTATAGTCTGTAAAATAAAATTTTAAAGTACCTGCGACGTTTCCATTCGTCATTAAGGGCACAACGATAGCTTCTCGAAGCGGACAATTCGGATTATTACATCCAATGTCCTCTTTTGAATTGGCTTCTTTTAATTGGCCTGTACGTATGACTTCTTTAGATAAATTAGTAATGATTTCTTTTTTAGCGACATGATGATCACTACCCGCGCCTACGTGTGTTAAAATATCGGTTTTATTGGTAATTGCCACAGCAGATACTTTCATTAGCCTCAGTATAATTTCAGCTACAGGACGAGCAGATTTTTCATTTAATCCTGAACGAAAATAAGGTAGTGTTTTGTTTGCTAATTCAAGGACGTCATGAGTTTGAATTGCACGTGTTTGCTCTTCTTGTTTTAAAGTAGACAGAATAATAGATAAAAATAACGCAGTTCCAATACTATTAATTAATATCATCGGTAAACCAATAAATTTTACCAATGCCCAAGCATTAGAAACATCATCAGCAAAAATTAAAATACAAGCCATCTGAATACTTTCGTTTATTAATCCAATCATGGCACCTATTAAAACAGTTGGATAGCGATTATGTCTCATGGTGCGATATCCATAAAATCCAGAAATTAATGCAATGATGACTGATGAAAATAGGTAAATATAAGCATTTGCGCCACCAATGAGGATTCGTGATAAGCCCGAGATAATACCAACGATAATCGCTACAAAAGGACCACCAATTAAACCAGACATTCCAATCGTTAATACCCGTGTATTCGCAAGTGACGTTTCATTATTTAGATGATAGTAAATATTACTAGAAATAATTTTGCCATGCTCAATTTCAATTCCAGTAAAGTTAGAAATAATTGCGAATAATGAAAATAAGATGGTGAGTTCTATTTGAGCACGTAATTTTTCACGTGCACTCATAATCGTCTTGAAGTGATTAATATTCATTAAAATGTAAGCAATAATAATAATTAAGCCTACACGTTCAAGTAATAAAATAAATAAATTAAACATTTTTGCACCTATTAAGTATATTAATAAAATTCAAAATTTTTACTACACTTTTTATTATAGTATGGAAAATTTAAAGTTGATAGTTTAAAATGTTTACTTATAAATACTTAGCACTTAATTTATATTAAATGATAATTTATTTTGGAAAATAATATTTAAAAAGAAAAAAAGATTTTTATATCCCATTATAGTAAGCTATGATAAAATTTTAATGTAGTTTAAAATTATATAGTTTTTGGGCAAAGTAGGAGGAATTTTTTTATAATGGAGTCTTCAAAAGAATTTAAGGGAGATAATCGGTTACTCGTTGGAATTATTATTAGTGTATTAACATTTTGGTTGTTTGCGCAATCGTTACTTAATATTGTGCCAACACTACAATCATCATTTAATACCGATTTGGGTACTATTAATATTGCAGTGAGCTTATCTGCCTTATTTTCTGGTTTGTTTATTGTAGGTGCTGGAGATGTTGCTGATAAATTTGGTCGCGTCAAAATGACTTATTTGGGACTAGGCTTAAATATCATTGGTTCATTATTATTGATTATTACACCAGTTCCATGGTTATTACTGATTGGACGTGCTTTGCAAGGTTTATCAGGTGCATTCATTATGCCATCAACTCTTGCGATAATTAATGAATATTACATAGGAAAAGAAAGACAACGTGCATTAAGTTTTTGGTCTATTGGCTCATGGGGCGGAAGTGGAATATGTTCATTGTTCGGTGGATTTATCGCTTCAACAATAGGATGGCAATGGATTTTTATTATTTCTATTGCTTTGTCAATACTTTCATTTTTCTTAATTAAACACACGCCAGAAACAAAAAATGAACCAGATACGGATACAGACAATAGCGGTTCAAAATTTGATTTTATAGGTTTGATTTTATTAGTTATTACATTATTAAGTGTCAATGTGATGGTAACACAAGCTTCTGATCGTGGATTATTATCACCTGTCATTCTATCGTTATTTGTAATATTTTTAATTGCTGGTATATTCTTTGTTCTTCGTGAATTTAAAACTGAGAACCCACTTGTTGATTTTAGTTTATTTAAGAATAAAGGATATAGTGGTGCTACACTTTCAAACTTCATGCTAAATGGAGTAGCAGGTGGTACGCTTATCGTAGTAAATACATATTACCAAAGTCATTTAGGTTTCACTTCATTACAAGCAGGTTTAATCTCTATCACTTATTTAGTAGCAGTGCTTGTAATGATTCGTGTAGGTGAAAAACTATTACAAAAATTAGGTGCTAAAAAGCCATTGCTTATAGGTAGTGGATTTACATTTTTAGGGTTACTACTTTTATCACTAACCTTCTTACCTAATTTGTTTTATATTATTTCAAGTATTATTGGTTACCTACTATTTGGTATTGGGCTTGGTATGTATGCCACACCATCTACAGATACAGCAGTTGATCAAGCGCCAGATGATAAAGTGGGTGTTGCCTCTGGATTGTATAAAATGGCTTCATCACTAGGAAATGCATTTGGTGTAGCTTTATCAAGTACGATTTATGGTGTTTGTGCAGCGAAAATGAATTTAGAACTTGGTGGTTTAGCGGGCGTACTCTTTAATGCCATCATCGTTTTAACTGCTTTCTTTGTCATTTTCTTCTTAATTCCAAATAAAGCTAAACGTGCTTAATTAAAACTGGATATTAATAAAATTTAAATCTGAGGTGCGAATAGAGTACCTCAGATTTTTTATATTGAATAAAAGAATAAATGTAAACATAATAATGAGTCCTTATACAGGGGGATAATGACTTCTACGTCAATTATTGAAAAATAAAAAAAGTTCTAAATTTATCAAATTATTTAGAATATTCTGTTTATATTATTGACGATACTTTATTAAAGTAGTATTTTAAAAATAATATTAAAAGAAGGAGTCGAATATTATGAAAATAGCAATTGCTGGTTCAGGAGCGTTGGGAAGTGGTTTCGGTGCAATGTTATATCGCCAAGGTAATGATGTGACACTCATTGATGGTTGGGAGCCACAAGCAACAGCTGTAAAACATGAAGGTTTACATATTGATATAAATGGAGAAGACTATCATTTAAATATTCCTATGTATCAAGATACAGAAATACCAAGTGATCTTCAATTTGATATTGTATTTTTATTTACAAAAGCTATGCAACTTGAGAGCATGCTAACACATATTCAGCCACATATTCATGATACAACAATTATGGTTTGTACAATGAATGGTCTAAAACATGAAGAACGTATTGTAAATTATGTAGATAAATCACGTATTGTTCGTGGTGTAACTACGTGGACGGCCGGCTTAGAATCACCTGGACATACTCATTTAATGGGTAGTGGTCCAGTAGAGATAGGTTCTCTTGTGCCAGAGGGACAGAATAATGTTGAAGTGATATATAATCTATTAGAACAAGCAAAACTTAATCCACATAAAAGTGAAGACTTGCAACAATCTATTTGGAAGAAGATTTGTGTAAATGGGACAGCAAATGCGCTATGTACCATTTTAGAATGTCGTTTATCAACATTAAATGAAAGTGAATATGCAAGAAAACTTGTATATGACATTACTAAAGAGATAGTAGAAGTTGCTACTGTTGATGGTGTACACTTAAATGCAGATGAAGTCTATCACTATCTTATCGATTTAAATGATAAAGTAGGTCCACATTTCCCATCAATGTATCAAGATTTGATTAATAATAATCGACGTACTGAAATTGATTATATTAACGGAGCAGTGGCTCGCTTAGGTTCAGAACATCATATCGATGCGCCAATTAATCAATTTGTAGCGAATATGGTACATGCCAAAGAAGAGCAACGTCAAGCTAAGTAAATAGAGTGTAAAAGTGAGTTAAAAGTGATTAACTCACTTTTTAATTTTTAATTATTAAGGGTAAATACAATATATAGTGAGATAAGGAGTTGTGAAAATAATGAAACAATCAACGAAAAGAGTTATCATGACAGGCGTTATTGGCGGATTATTAAGTGGTGCAGTTAAAATGGGATGGGAAGCACTCATACCTCCTAGAACGCCACAACGTGAAGAAGAACCACCACCAATGACATTACTGCATAAATTGAATTTACCTGATAATGTTAAACATGCTACGTACCGTTATAACGAGAACGATATACCTATAACTGTCATGGGTATTCATTATGGTTTTTCAATTGCAAATGCTATGGTATATGGATTACTTGCTGAAAAGTGTCCAAAAGTGGCGACATTAAGAGGTACATTCTTCGGTATTTTGATTCATATTGCTTTTCATGAATATATACTGCCTAAATTAAATCTAACACCACAAGTTAAAGATTTACCTAAAGAAGAACGCATTTCAGAATTATTAGGTCATATTGTTTGGATGAATACGATTGATTTAATACGAAATAGTCATCGATAAATAAAAAAGGAAGCGCGTGATAGTCACGCGCTTCCTTTTTGATATAATTGATCTTATCAATGGTTAGAAGTGCTTGAGGATGTTTCTGAAGTAGTTTGACGCTTTGTTTCTATGCGTTGTCTTAATTTTTCTCCCTCAATTTTACCCACTTTCGCATAATGGCTATGAGCAAAATGCATTTGAATAATTAAAAAAGTTGCACTTATAGCCCAATATACACTTAACGCTGATGCTGAATGTAATGATGCATAAGTAATAAATAAAGGGGATAAGACCATCATGACATAATAAGATCGACGTTCATTTTTAGGATAATGAATTGAGTTGACAAGAGGTTGTATAAAATACATCACAGCTGCAATGATGGTCATGATTATGTCAGTATGCATTAAATTAAACCATAAAAAATGAGGATGCTGAGTAATACCACCACTTGTTGGATATTTAATTGATGTGTATAATCCGAGAAGAATTGGAATTTGAATTAAAATTGGAAATGTGCCAATTAAATTTTTAAAAGGATTGATTCCATACTCATTATATTTTTTCATTAATAATTTATTTGCTGCACGTCGTTCTTCAGGCGATTGAGCTTCTTTAATTTTTTCTTGGATTTTATTAATTTCTGGTTTTACGACATCTGTTTTGCCACGAATAACATGAATATTTTTTACTTGAATACACATGAGTGGCATCAGTATTAAACGCAATATAAATACAATGACGATAATAGCTAAACCATAGTTTTCATTGAATGTATGTCCTAAGACATGAAGTAAAGCATCCATCGGTTTTACAAATACAGTATAAAATAGGCCGTGTTGTTCTTCTTTATGAGAATAGTCACAACCTGCAAGCATTATTAAGGCCATCGGTAATAAGAACCATTTCTTTTTCATATTTAAACTCCTATACACTGGTCTTTAATAATCTTAGTCTTAGTGATATAAGCTTAACATAATAATGAAGAAAAGAAGAAATACATGTTTTAATAGATTATATTGGTCGTTTGGATCGCGTTATGATGTTTAGGATAAAATAACTCCATAGACTTGTCAGTAATAAGACGAAGCTAAATAATGTTATTTTCGCTTGTAATGGTAACCATGACATCATAAAACGCCAATCAGAATTTGATAATAAGAGTGTTGGAAGTAAGTGGAGAATCGCTAAAATAAGTGTAAAAGTTAACAGCATCATACTTATTTTGATGAGTAATCCACGAGACATCGTTTTAAAATGAATAGACTTAAATTTAAAAATTAAACGATAGATTATTAGAAAAACACTTGCTACAGCTATTAGCAAAATAATAGTGATGATGATAAATAGGATATTCCACTGATTAATAAGATATTGTAACGTTTTAATATGTTGACCATTACTCATTTGTGTATTGAGATGCTGTGCAAGTTCGGCTACATTTTTTGAATAGCTATTAGCAAGGACTACAATGCCATAATCTTTTTTTGGATTTAAAATAATATATGAAGAATAGTTTTCAAGTGTACCAGGATGATATACAATTGTTTCTGAATGATTATCATCAATAAACCAACCTGTTGCATAGTGAACTTCTTGAGAATTATCTATTGCTTTAACTTTAGGTTGATGTGTTAGTTGAACTAATGATGCTACCTTTTTTGGCGGATTAAGTTGAAACTTCAACCAAGAGGCTAAATCTTTCGTGTTAGTCATCATATAGGCAGCTGGATTATCTCCTAAATTAAATTCAGGACTATCAGCATAAGCTTTTCCTTTTTTGATTACATACCCTTGAGCATCATTGTTCTTTTTCATATTACTTTCCTTTACAGTTGATTGTGTCATATGTAATGGAGTGAAAAGATGTGTGCTTAAGTAAGTCGCATATGATTGATGTGAAGCCTTTTGAACAATCAAACCTAAAATATCATAATTCATATTGGAATATTCAAATTGCTTGCCAGGTTTAGCATCTAAGTTACGTCCTTTGATACTATAAACAAGGCCTTCTAGACTGTTTGTGTCTTTTGTGATTTTGTCATCATTTGTGATGTCTCCTGAAATACCACTTGTTTGAGCAATCAATTGATCTACTGTGATATCTACTTTTTTATGATTATATTTCATATAGAAACCTGGAATATAATGACTGACTTTATCATTGAGATTGATTTTATGTGCCTCAACAAGTTGCATTATTGCATAACCAGTAAATGCTTTGGTATTTGAAGCAATTTCAAAACGCGTATTTGGTGTGACTTTGGATTTCTTTTTAATATTTGAAAAACCATAGCCTTTATTAAGAATCGTCTTATTATTTTTTACAATAAGAATGGACATTCCTGGAATATGATCGTCTTTCATTTTATTAACAATCATGTTATCAATATAACTTTGTGACGATGGACTAAACATTGAATAACTAGGTTTTAATTTAATAGCTATGGAAAGAATAATGATTCCTACTAATAAAATCATCCCAAGCATGATAAAATTTTTTCTCATTTTCCTTTACTTCCTTACTTAATACTCCTTAAAATTAAACCTCTAAAAATAGTATAGCAAGTTTAAACTTAAACCGCTCTATACAAATATTAAATACTGTTGATACCTCTTTATAACTAGTAAAAAAAGATATACTCTAAAAATATAATTGTAAAAAGTTACTTAAAATGTAATTTATACTATATTATTTCCGCAGAAATGTATACTTTTTTACTAAATGGGAGTATATTTTATCCATTAAAAATGAATATAAAAAGAGGTAAGGATGGATTATGTTCACTCAATTTAAAAGACTTATTATTGGTAAGCCAAAAAAAAATAGAGACTTAAAAAATGAAAAAATAAGTAACTTTAAGGCTTTAGCAATTTTATCTTCTGACGCATTATCTTCAGTAGCTTATGGTCCAGAACAGATTTTAATTACTTTATCTATGGTTGGAGCTATTGCATCTTGGTATACATTACCTATTGCGGCTGCTGTTTTAGTGCTACTTGCAGCATTGATTCTATCATATCGTCAAATTATATATGCTTATCCTAAAGGCGGAGGAGCGTATATGGTTTCTAAAACAAATTTAGGAGAAAAATGGGGATTGCTTGCAGGTGGCTCTTTATTAGTAGACTATATTTTAACCGTCGCAGTAAGCATTTCATCAGGTGCGGATGCTTTTGTTGCAGCATTTCCAGCTTTATATCACTATAAAGTATTCATTGCATGTTTATTAGTACTATTTATTCTAATAATGAATTTACGTGGTTTAACAGAGTCAGCAACTGTGCTCTCTTATCCAGTTTATTTATTTATAATTGGATTAATAGTCATGATTGTTATTGGAACATGGCAAGTGGCAACCGGACAAACAGAACCTCATATGCAGGCGACAGTAGGAACTGCAGTGCCAGGTGTCACATTATTTTTATTACTTAAAGCATTTTCTTCAGGTGCATCATCTCTAACAGGTGTAGAAGCCATTTCGAATGCAGTAACAAACTTTAAAGATCCTGGATCTAAAAATGCAGTTAAAACGTTAATTACTATGGGAATGATATTAGCTTTCTTACTTGTAGGTATTGTGGGATTAGCATATTGGTATGGTATTATGCCACAGACTGAAACAACTGTATTATCTCAACTTGCAATGAATATTTTAGGGCATAATGTAGGATATTATTTTGTACAAGTAACGACTGTCATGATTCTTGTCCTTGCAGCTAATACTGGATTCACAGCTTTTCCAATGTTAGCTGCAAGTATGTCAAAAGATAAATATATGCCACGTATGTTTAACGTAAGAGGAGACCGTTTGGGTTATTCAAATTCAATTATTACATTAGGCATTTGTGCAATGTTGCTTATTATCTTTTTCCATGGTAAAACTGAAAATCTTATTCCTTTATATGCAGTAGGTGTGTTTATTCCATTTACACTAGCTCAATATGGAATGGTTTTAAAATGGATTCGTGGTCGTGAAAAAGGATGGTCTACTAAACTTATTGCAAATGCTATAGGGGGTACTATTACTTTTATCGTATTTATGATTTTCTTAATTACGAAATTTAACCAAGTATGGCCAATCTTAATTTTTTTACCGATTGTTGTATATATATTTACGCGTATTAATAGACATTACAAGGATATTGCTGAGCAACTTAGCACAACTAAAATTGTTCAAGATATGCCAGTGGTCGATAAAAATCTAGCGATTGTACCCGTTAATACGATCACTACAGCATTAAATAAATCTATTTATTATGCACATATGATTGCAGATGATGTGATTGCTGTACATGTATCTTTCGGAGATCAAACTGATAATTTATTTATTGAAAAATGGAATAAACAATATCCAGATATTAGACTAGTGACGTTACACTCAGAATATCGCAGTGTCATTCGTCCGATTTCTCGATTTATCGATAAAATTAATAAAAAAGCGAATGATCAAAACTATGTCATCACAGTGGTTGTCACTGAATTTATTCCTAAAAAACCATGGCATAACTTTTTACACAATCAAACGAGTTTGCGATTAAAAATGCATTTATTCTATCAAAAAAATGTTATTTTAGCGACGGTTCCTTATAAATTACAAAAGTAGAAGAAAATAAAAAGAACTCGAGAGATACAGGTCTCTTGAGTTCTTTCTATATATTAATGATTTAATTCCTTGGCAAGTACAATTTCATTATAGTTAATATTTTCACGTAATTGTGTGGCAATTTCATTTGTAACTTTATTTCTAGATATCAAGTCATCTAAAATTTGACGTTGAGTATACAATGCATCTAATTTGGCATCATATTGTTGTTGAGTGTTTAATTCATACATGAATTTATTTTCCTCACGTTGACGTTTTCGATTATGATGTTGTCTTAACGTACGTGATAATGCGTAATATTGGTTGATAATTAAACTGACTTCGAGAACATTTGTGCTATTTTGTTCTTCTTGAAGTCTTAAAGTCACCTGACGATTAACAATACGTATGATGTGTTGTACTTTTTTAAAGTTATGTCTTAATTCTTTTCTGTCAGTATAGCGTTGTTGTTCAAATGATGATTGATTCACACTTTTACGTGAATCTTTTCGCGCTTTAAATCTAAGTATGATTAACTTACTAAAACGATTCAATTTCTCAATAAAAGACATTTCTCTAAATGATTGTGTCAATTCTATTACTTTGCGATAATCACTTAAATCTTTTTTAGTAATACGCTCCTGTTTAATTAACTGTTGAAGCGTCTCAGTTTCAACATCTTCTGCAATGTCTCTTAATCGATGTAATTCTTTCGTATTTTTATCATCACTTTCCATGTCGATTAAAAATGATAATTCATTAAAATATTGATTCAGAATAGGTCGATAATCAATATCTTTGTGTGTATCTGCTTTTTCTTTTAATGTGCGAATAACATGTTGAATCATGAAAATTTTAGCTGATTGATAACTCATACCTTTGAAGTGTGATTGTTGTTCGGATGGCGTAATGAATGGAAGGATCATTTGTGCAAAAATTAAACTGATAAGTACCATCATTGAAGCAATAAAGAGTAAATCATTTCTATGATCAAAGTTTTGATTGCCGTTAATAATGAATGGTAACGTTAACGCCATTGACAATGAAATCGTTCCATGAATACCACACAAGGTCATAATAAATGCATAACGACTCCGTTTTGGTGGTTGTGTTTCTTCTTCTTCATCGAGATATGCTTCAACGTTTTTTGGATAGTAAAAATCTTTGAACCAAACATAGACCCAAATAAATCTAAAGATATAGATGGCAAATGCTATGAGAAATGCCACCACGATTAGAAAAACTAAATTTTGTGGTTCATTACGTACAATTTCTAAAATAACTTCTGGCACAATATATCCTAAAACGACGAAGACAAAGCCATTTAATGCATAACTTAATGTATTCCAAATTTGATTGTAGTTCATTTGTAATTCAGTTTGGGCACGAATGAGACGATCTCGTTCTAAACCATGAATTAACCCAGCTACCACAACTGCAATAATCCCAGAAGCATGGACTTCTTCTGCAATAAAATAAATGACAAAAGGAGTAAGCAATTGGATGAAAGTCAATGTATTACTATCTTTTAAACCTTTATTAGACGTGAGGTAAACACGTAAACTGACGACTAAAGCACCAATTATTGCACCTACTAAAATACCAAGAAATGTTGAGAGTAAAAACTGACCAATTGCATTCATAGCTGAAAAACTACCTGTTACCAGAGCAGTGACTGCAATTTTAAAAGAAATAATACCTGCAGCATCATTTAATAGAGACTCTCCTTCTAAAATTGCCATAGACCCCTTGGGTAATACTTTACCTTTAGTAATGGCTGATACAGCAACTGCATCTGTCGGACATAAAATAGCTGCAATAGCAAAAGCAGCTGGCATCGGTAAATTAGGCCAAATCCAATGAATGAAAAAGCCAACCCCAATCACAGTTGTAAATACTAATCCCATGGCCATAAGCACGACAGGTTTTCGATATTCTAAAAGCTTTTCTCTAGAAACATGTGTCCCTTCCACAAATAAGAGTGGGGCAATGACAGCCATCATAAAAACTTCTGGTTCAAATTTAAAATGTAGTGGAATGGGTAAGATGAATAGCGCTACACCTAAGGCAATTTGAATGAAAGCTGTTGGAATGTTGGGGAAGCGATGATAAATAATAGAACTAATGATAACGGCAAGTATAAATAATAAAAAAGCTTCTAACAATTCCATATGTATTATGACTCCTTTCTTTTTTAAATACTTAATATTTTATCATGATTAAAAAAATAATGAGATATTTTAGTATATGTCATTATTAAGACATAAAAAAGCGAAACTGAATTCAGTTCCGCTTAATAAAATATCTAATGATTGATTGATTCTCGAGGTTGCTGACGTGTTTTTTCAGCTAAATATTCAGCATTTTTCTTATACTTTTTATAGAACAAGAATAAGAATATAAACCAAACTGGTGAAATAAATATGGCTACTCTCGTATCAGCACTAAAGAACAATAACACAAATACAAACAAGAAAAATGCAAGAATAACATAAGCCAGTGCTTTACCGCCTAGAAGTTTAAATTTATTGTGTTTATGTTCTTCAGGATTTTTTCGTACATATATAATATAAGAAATAATAATCATTGCCCAAACAACTATAAATAATACAGTTGAGAGTGTAGTGACATAAATAAATAATTGAATTGCATCTGGAAAGATAAAGTTTAATAATGCGGCTAAAAGTAATGTCCCAGAAGATACAAACATTGATAAGTAAGGCACACTATGATGATTTGTCTTACTTAACATCTTAGGTCCTAATCCTTGTTTAGATAAACCAAATAAAATACGACTATTAGAATAAATACCACTATTCGTTGCAGAAGCGGCTGCTGTTAACACGACAAAGTTAACAAGTCCTGCTGCAAAAGGTAAACCAATCATACTAAATAACATCACAAATGGACTTGCATCAGGGTTAATCTTATTCCAAGGAATCACTGACATGATCACAAGTAAGCCTCCCACATAGAATAATAAAATTCTAACAGGTACATTATTAATTGCTTTTGGAATCACTGTGAGAGGGTCTTTAGTCTCTCCAGCTGTAACACCTATTAGTTCAATACCAATAAATGAGTAGACAGCAATTTGGAATGACATTAAAAATCCAGCTGGTCCATTTGGAAAAATACCACCATGATTTACAAGATTACTAAAAGACGCATGTCCATATGACGTTTTAAATGAAAAGAAAATCATAACTAAGCCAACGATAATCATAGCAATAATAGTAATAATTTTTATAATAGAGAACCAAAATTCTAACTCTCCAAATAATTTTGCACCAAGCATATTAAATGAAATAAGTAAGAGTACGATAAATAATACAGTTAGCCAGTGAGGAACGTTTGGAAACCAAAAACTAAAATATTGTCCCATTGCCGTTAAATCAGACATACTTGAAACAATCCAAGATAACCAATATGTCCAACCAATGACAAAACCACCGAATGGTCCCAAATATTCGTTGGCAATATCTACAAATGAATTGAAACGTGTATTACTAAGTAATAATTCTCCAAGTGCTCTCATGAAAGCAAATAACACTATACCAATAATTAGATAGGTGATTAGTAGGGATGGCCCTGTTAACGAAATCGTTTGTCCAGAACCTAAAAATAATCCTGTGCCAATAGCGCCACCAATTGCAATTAATTGAATGTGTCTATTACTTAATTCTCTTTCTAACTGTCTTGCCATAGACTTCCCCCTCAGAAAGCCACACGATAATTACGTAAGCGCTTTCTTTAAATTTTAAAAACTTGTTTAACAAAGTGGAAAAGAGTGAAGATCAATTTGTAATTAATTAGAATATTCAGATTTTTAAAAGTTTACTTTTTTAAATTTTGTTAAATATGTAACTTTGTTAAAAGTTAATTTTATTATACTCTTAATTTTCAAAAAAACAAATGTGTGTATACAACTATGAAAAACAGAATAATTTATATTTATAATAATCTATGGCATAATAGATAAAATTTAAAAATGTATTAGAGGAGTAGAGGAATGAGAATTGGAGCGATTTCTGATCTACATATAGACAGACATCCTAAACTAAAATCAAATGTATATCTAGAAACATTGATTAAAGTAGTTCAACATAGAGAGATTGACTTACTATTAATTGCAGGAGATATTTCAAATTATTTTAGAGATAGCTATCAATTTATTAAAGATTTAAAAACTGCTTTACATATTCCCGTATTATTTGTTCCAGGAAATCATGATTATTGGAAAGTAGAGGATGGAACGACATCTCAAGATATTTATGATTTTTATAGAACAAAGCCAGAGTGTTTGTTGGATCATCCATATGTAATTAATGATAATTGGGCTATTGTAGGCCATACTGCTTGGTATGATTACAGTTACGCTGATAAAAAGTTTGAAGAAACTCGATTAAAAAAAGGGAAATATTATGGGGCCACTTGGCAAGATAAAGTGAAAATCGATTGGGATGAAGATGATACGATTTTATCCAAAAAGGCGGCTAAGCATGTTAAACAAGAATTGGAGCAACTTCAAGATAAACAAATTATTTTAATGACACATATTGTGACACATTCTAAATTTGTAGTACCTACCCCTCATCGTATTTTTGATTTTTTCAATGCATTTATAGGTACATCAGATTTCGACCGATTATATCAACAGTTTCCGATTAAATACAGTATTATGGGGCATGTTCATTTTCGTAAATCTTTAGTAGAAAATAATATAACCTTTTTATGTCCTTGTTTAGGTTATAAAAGAGAATGGCGAACAGCAGATATATATTCAGAAATGAATCATGCATTAATAGACTTTGTAATAGAATAAAAAAGAGCAAGAAACGACGTTCAGAAGGCAGTCGCTTTTTGCTCTTTTAATTTATGGTTTTACATAGATACATTTTTTACCAGGGGCGTTAAAGCTACGCTCCATGAATTCTTTTTTAATTTTTATAATCTGGAAGCGATTAGGTACTAATGCAGGCACAATTATTTTTCTTAAAAAGTGACTCCATAAAGGATCAATATAATAGTAATGTGTGTCGTCATATCCAATAAGTAATGTAACGTGAATGTTAGACACAAGCTGACGCGTGTGGTTATCAAATTTAAACGTTTTACGTGAAGGTTTTTGACCTAAGCTTGTATGATACATAAGAATCGGTTGTCCTTGATCAATCACAGTTTCTAATTCTTCTAAATTCGTACCAGTGCCATCTACGATACGTGAATCAAATGTTTGTAAATATGGAACATAAGCAGAAGGGAAAATCGTTTGGTGATGACCAAACTTAACAAGTAAATGATGACCAACATAGCCTTTATAGGGATTATTTGGATGCGTAGGCCAATGTTTCATAATATCAGTAGCTTTAATATTATGATGATTATATTGTAATAACATAGCTGCAGAAACGCCTTCACAACCCATAATCATAGGGATTGGAAAAAGTTGACTTTTAGGCGTAACTGATAATAATTTTTTATTCATTAACGTTCTCCTTTATGTCAGTAAAACATTGTTTTAAAGTAAATTTATTATATACCTTGATTAGAGTAGCGTATAATCATTTGAATTCTTTGTATTAACAAAATGTGGGTCAACATATTTAAGACAATAAGAAGAATGTTGATATAGTAATTGATGTTAAAAATTCAAACCCAAAAGTGATTAAAGATATCATGCTTAAAATGTATCTTATTCATATACTAATTTTTAATATGCAACAGAAAGATTGAACAGTTAATATAAAATAAAATTGGGAGTTATGCATTTAAAAATGAATATATGCAAACTCCCAAGTATTATTTTATTTTGCGGCATGAACAATATCATTTATGTTATGTTTATTGCGTCAAAAATTTTTATTGCACATTATACCGATAGATAACATTAAAGGACCTGCTTTCTTTTGATTCTGTAGATATGGGTTTAGTCCTTAAGATGTCATAGCTTCTTATTTAATCTGATTGTGTTAAAAAAGTAAGTCAATCTTATTTTTCTAGGATGCATGTTATCATTAATACAAATTAAAATTTATTAAATAATACGTGATTTTCAAGATGTACATGTTCATGTGTTTCACGTTCTAAATGTTCAAGACGTGTGTAGACTAAACGCCAAGTATTACATGCTTCACTAGGTGGCTGATACTGATTTGTTAAATCGCTCATTTCTTCTAATAGATGTCCAGTTTGAGTATGATCTTCAACTAAACTTTCAATAACTTGATGCGCATTCTTAACTTGTTCACCACGTGCAATTTTAATGAGTAATGGAAAATCATGATTATCTTCCTTATCCATATGTTCAAGCATACCATCACGATACTGGCGATATAACTCTTGTAATTGAAGTAAATATGGATGGTTTGGTCCATGAACTTTTGCAATTTTAGTGACATAAGGTGAAAGGTTTTTAAATTCTTCACGCATTGTTTCATGGTAACGTGATTGAATATATTGAATTAAGGAAGGGACATCTAAATATTTAACGTTGATATTTCCTGTTGAATGTACAGGTAAATGATTAATTTCTTCTATAATTGTATCGACATTTACTTTTTTATTTTTTACTGCATTTTTAATTGAGATATTTCCACCACAACAAAAATCTATTCCGTATTTTCTGAAAACATCCGAACTTAATGGAAAATCAGTAACGACATTAGCAACAATTGAATCTTTAGTGACCATAAATAAATCCTCCTTATTTAACTATAGTTTATTATAGTAAATAATAATCATTTTCAATTAGAGAAGAATAAGTTGTCATGTATTTGTTGAAAAGTCATTACAAATTTGTGAATGTTAAAAAATACTTGAGATATAATAATTGTCTCAAATATTTTTTAACATATTAGCAGTCGATGTTTATATTAAAAATGGATGCTAGATTACGTTTATTAATATAAGAATATATTAGATACGTTGATATTTTTTAAAATATAAAAATTGAAGTAAAACTATGAGAATTGCTGTGATAACAATTACTGTGAGATAAGGCATTACATTATACTGTCCTTTAAGACCAACTAAAGGAGACACTAGACCACCAAGGATAAATTGGAATAAACCTAGTAAACTAGAAGCATTTCCACTTCCACCAGTACGTTCTTCCATAGCCATTGAAAATCCTAAGGGGCCGATTGAAGTGACAGGACAAACATTTAAAAAGAAAGCGACTAATAAGAGCCACAATGGACCTTGTAATATCAAAGTAAATACAACGAGAAGTACACCAATAAGTTGAATGAAAGTCAAATAAATTAAGATTTTAAAACGATGTATACGTTCAACAAGCAAAGCAACGATTTGACTCACAACAATTAAACCAATGCCATTGATTGCAATCATTACGCTAAATTGTTGAGGCGTCATATGGTATATTTTCTGAGTGATAAACGGAGAAGCAGATGAAAAACTAAATAACATAACATAAGTTAATCCTTGTAAAAACATTGGAATAATAAATCTTGGTCGTTTAAGCAAACGTCCAAAGTCAGAAAATATATGTTTGAAATTGGCAGTAACATGCTCAGAATGATGTGTGGTCGGCATATTGAAAGTAACGCCACATAACATGATTATGCTAATAGCTGTTAAAATAACAAAGATAATTCTCCATGAGCCAAGAGAAAGCGATAAACCTCCAAGTAATGGCATTAAAATAGTTACTATACCATTTACAACCATAAGAGAAGCAAGAAATTTAGCTAGAGTATTTCCTTGGTAATAATCTCCTGCGAAAGCTTTAGCGATAACAATAATACCTCCGGCAGTTAATCCTTGTACCAAACGTATCAATAAAAATAGTGGAAATGTTGTAATAAATATCGCACCACATGAAGCTAAAACGAATACACTAAGAATTATTAGTGCAATTTTTTTTCGACCGAATACATCTGATAAAGGTCCGAATATAAACTGTCCAAGTGCTAGGCCAATCATTGCAAAGGATAGGGTAAGTTGTATGCTTGACGTTGATGTATTAAATTGTTGCTGAACTGCTGGTAAAGCGGGTAAATACATATCTATAATCATTGGACCAAATGCTGTCATTGTTCCTAGAACAATGAGTAATAGCATCGGCAATTTAGTATGTGTTGAGTTATGCATAATTGTACTCCTTGAAAAGATTTGCAATGTACATTATATAGGTTTTTGAGAAAATATGTAATTTCAAATATAAAAAGCTCTAAAAAGATTGATTTAATCAATCTTTTTAGAGCTGAAATTTGTCACAATACATAAGAATATTAATTATTATTACCAAGAATACTGTTTAGTTTTTTCTTGATATCATCTACTTTATTATTGACATCATCTAATAGCGCATTCACTTTGTTTTCATTTGCGTTGTTTTGTTGTGCATTATTTGCTTCTTTTAACTTATTAACTTGGTCTTGATAAAATTGAGTTAATTTAGAGTCTTCTTTAGTAATCTCATTATTTTTTAATTTATCAATTTGAGATTGTATTTGTCTAAGACGTGATTCAGTGTCTATTTTATCTTTAATATCATTTTTTGCATCTTCAACTTGTTTCTTGATATTATCGCTTTGATTTTGAACTTCTTGTTGATAATTTTTAGATACATCATTTGTTGCATTATACGTATGTTGTTTATTGTCCGATTCCTTTTTATGATCAATATAAGATTTAGTCGCAAAAATGCCAATAATTAAAAGAAGAATTGCAATAATAGCGATTAACCAACGTTTTGATTTTTTATTTTTTTCATTCTCTTCTTCTAGTAATTGTTCACGTCTAAAGTCACGATCGTTATAGTAACGGTTAGCATTTTCATCATAATCGCCCTGATTTTGATGATGATACTCTTGACGAGGTTCATTTCTTCTGTAATTTTCTTCACTTTGACGTCTCTGTTGACGTTGTTGATACTCGCGACTTTTTTGATTACGTTGTTGATATTGATCATCGTATTGATATGAATCTTTGTATTTTTCAGTACGTTTCATAGATTTCACCTCTTTTTAATCATTTAACTTAATTAATCGAGCAATATTTTCAGCAGTTTGTGTTAAGAATCGTTCTCCATTTTCTAATAAATAGGGGAGTTCTGATGGCGTTTCTATAATGCTAAACACAGTATCAATTCCATGTTGATATACGGCTTGATAATTTTTTCCTAAACTACCGCATATACCAATAACAGGTAAGTCGAATTGTTTGGCTGCTTTTGCCACTCCGATAGGTGTTTTACCATAAATCGTTTGTACATCTATTTTTCCTTCTCCTGTAATAACTAAATCGGCATCTTTAATGCTTTGAAGAAATTGCGTTTCTTTTAAGACAATATCGATGCCATTAGATAATGACGCATTGAAGAAAGTGAGAATACCAGCTCCTAATCCACCGGCAGCTCCAGCACCAGGTATATCTTTAACACTGATATGATATGCTTTCTCTATCATATCATGATAATTTGCGAGTGCGGAATCCAACTTTGGTATCATCTTTTCAGTTGCTCCCTTTTGTGGTCCGTAAATATATGTTGCACCATTAGAACCTAATAAAGGATTTGTAACATCACATGCCACTTCAAAGGTAACGTCGTTTAATCTATAATCTAATTTTGACGCATCTATATGAGTTAAATGAGCAAGAGCGCCACCACCAAGTTCAATTTCTTCATTATCAGAGTTTAGAAATTTTACGCCAAGAGCGGTCAGCATACCACTACCACCATCATTTGTTGCACTCCCCCCTATGCCTAATATAATTTTAGTCACATTATGGTTTAGAGCATCTTTAATTAATTCGCCAACGCCAAATGTTGTAGTAATTAAAGGATTACGTTCATCTGTACGAATTAAATCTAATCCTGAAGCTGCTGCCATTTCAATAATAGCCACATGATTATCTCTCGAACGAGCATAAGATGCAGTCACTTCTCTAAAAAGTGGATCATGTACTTTAATGCTATGAATTGTCGCATCTAATGCTTCTATTAAAGCTTCGGTTGTACCTTCGCCACCATCTGCCATAGGGATAACCTCTGTTTTAAGCGCATCACCGAATATATTTTTAAAACCCTGTTCTATAGCTAATCCAGCTTGTTTAGCAGACATACTCTCTTTAAATGAATCTGGCGCAATAACCATTTTGTTTATGTTCAACGAGATCACTTCTGATTAAAATTATAAATAAAAAACTAAATTAAAATGATTTAATGTTTAAAATATAAAAAAAGTATATAATGGTATTTAATTAAATAGAATTGATTAAACACTATAATGTAACATTATTGTAGTGGAGGAGTAGTGTAAATGTCTAACTTTAAACAACACGAATTTTACATCTGGGTCATAGGGTTATTATTATTTTACGGTTACTTAGGTTTAATTATTCCTTTACATGGAATCGATTGGTTTTTTGGAAGTCATCAAGGCATAAGTACCTTTTATCATCATTTTGATAATTTGAATGGACGTTATATTAGTAATTTAATTGAACTTGTAGCAGTGCGTTCGGTAATATTACGTATGATTATGTATTCAATAATATCAGTAAGCATTATTTTATTAATACTCAAATTGATACGCCAAACATTTTCAATCCGTCATCTCATGCTTGCAACTATGTTATTGCTTATTATACCTAATTCAGTTTTTTCAGAGAGTTATGGAAGCTTTGGCTACTTTTTTAGTTATGCTTTTGGAATGATATGTGTTCTCTATAATTTGTATTTTATAAGTCAAATTTTATTTATAAAAGATGAACTAAAAATGTACAATGTCATTTTATTTTGGATCAGTTGTTTCAGTGGGCAATTATTTGCTGAATCATTAACTTTTTTCGTTAATTTGGCTTTATTCACGACATTAATTGCTTATTTTGTGTTAAAACGTAAAATTAACTTTAATTTATTAATAGGGTTTCTATTATCATTATGTGGTACATTAATCATGTTGATTAACCAGACGTACATTAATTATCTAAGTGACATTCAAGCAATGAGAGCACACATTGATGGCTTAGGTTATGTTCATAAATTAAGAGTTACAATATTAAATGACCTTCCACGTTATATGTTTTTTAATCATATTATCATAGTGTCTATGATTGCGATTGTTATAATTGGGTTACTTATAAAAAATACTCGCTTTCAAACGTTTTCTAAAATCAGACAAATGATATTAATGATTGGTATACTTGTATTGCCTATATACAAGATATTTATTTTTGAACCCTTTAATTTTAATCAAACAACTTTGATTACAAGTTATGGTCTAATTAATTTCTTATTATGTTTTAGCTTTTTCGTCAGTATAAGTATGGCTAGTTTTATTATAGTTACAGATAGCTACTATCGTATTATTTTAATAGTTGCTTTTATTTCTATTATTTTAAGTGCTATACCTATCTTTTTCATTTCAGAGGTAACGTCTCAACAGTTCTTTATTGTATATATAATGTGGTGTGTGATATTGATTACTTTAGTTACTGAATTACATACTTTAAAACAAAGCTATGATAATATTCTTAAAATTTGTGTAGGATGTTTATTATTCGTATTTATTGCTATTTTTACGATTGTGCATTTTAAATATGAAGCTAGATTAAATAATATTCAAACTCAAATTCAACAACATAGAAATGAAATTATTGTAAAACATTTGCCATTTGAGACATATTTCTATGAAATGACTCCAACTGAAGAAATCGCAAAGGAAAATTTCAAAGAGTACTATCAAATTTCAAATAATAAACAACTTAAAATATTGCCGTTTGATATTAATGTAATAGAAGACAGAGGAGATTAACTATGAAGTTAAAACAAGCGCACTATGAAATAATCAAATTCGTCATAGTGGGTGGGATTAATACACTTGATTATTATTTAGTGTATCTCATTTTACTAAAATTATTACACATTCACTATATGGTGAGTCATATTATTGGATTTATAGTAAGTTTTATTATTTCTTATTATTTAAATTGTTATTTCGTTTATAGAGTTAAACCAACCCTTAAGAAATTTTTAAGTTTTCCATTAACACAAGTAGTAAATATGGGAATGCAATCTTTGTTTTTATATATCTTTGTAAGATGGTTTAATTTCCCTTCTGAAATTGCACCGTTTGTAGGACTTATCGTTACAATTCCGATTACTTTTATATTATCTAAATGGATTTTAAAAGACTAAAATTTAAAAAAGAGCTAGAATTGTGTACTTCTAGCTCTTTTTTTTATAAATAGGAAATTAGGTTTGACTAAAAAATTAATTAGCTTATTTTTATAAAAATGATAGAAATAAAAAAATATTGTAATTCAAATTTTGATAGTACATACTAGTAATACTAAGTGTTTAAGGTGGTTAACTAGATATGACCCAAAACGAAAATCTTAAATTGGCGCAAAGAGGCGCTTATTTAAGTTTAGTTGTTTATATCGTTTTATCTGTTGCAAAATATATTACTGGATATGTGTACGATTCGGCAGCTGTAAGAGCAGATGCATTGAACAATATGACTGATATTGTTGTATCTATCGCTGTTATTGTGGGGTTAAAGATTTCAATTAAGCCAGCTGATAAAAATCATCCTTATGGTCATTTGAAATCTGAAAATATTTCAACGCTTTTCGTATCATTCATTATTATGTTTGTAGGTATCCAAGTAGTGATTGAAAATGCACCTCGAATGTTGACAAATGAACACCATATTCCAAATTTTATTACGATTATTATTAGTATGATGAGTGGTGTCATTATGATTGGTGTTTATGCTATTAATCATAGACTTGCAAAACAAACTAAAAGTAGCTCATTAGACTCGGCCTCAAAAGATAATTTATCTGACGGTTTAGTCAGTATTGGTACTGCTATTGGATTATTATTTACACAATTTGGTCTACCTATTATTGATGTGATACTTGCTACTGTATTAGGATGTTTAATTATTTATACTGGGTTTGGGATATTTAAAGATTCAATTTTTGCATTGAGTGATGGATTTAAGGAACAAGATTTAGAAGAATATCGAAGTCTTGTTCAAGAAGTTACAGATGTAAGAGAAGTAAAAAATGTAAAAGGACGTTATCACGGCAGTAGCATTTTTTTAGATGTAACGATTGTAGTTGATGCAAATTTATCATTACAAGAAGCGCATGATATTTGCGATAGAGTAGAAACACATTTAGAACATAATGGTATATCGTCTGTATATGTTCATCCAGAACCAAATACATTAAATGAGAAATAAAAAAGAGCGGGAGTATACTCCTGCTCTTTTTTGATTCAATTTACCACCAACCATTTGATTCTCTAAAACGTATCGCTGCTCCAATTGATCCATAACGTTCTTTTGCATATTGAATCATGCCTTTAGTTTGGGTTTCCACTGATCCATACCCCCATGATTGGTTAGTTTGGCCTAATCCATGGTATTGACCATTTGATGCATTAGGGTTACCGCCGGATTCAGGAAGTACAATTTTCTCCCACATTTCTTCTGTGCCTCCAGCAGCTAAGAAACGTTGATATACTGATTGTGTACGACTTGAAGTACTAGAAGTTGTCGCGTTTGAACTTGATATATTTAAATTAGATGTATGACTTTGATGATATTGGTATTGATGTTGTTGAGAAGGGGATGTTGATACCTCTTCTGCGTGTGCCTGGCCACTTTCTAATCCAGCGGCACCTAATGAGAGCATGGTCATTAATGCAAAAATTGATTTTTTCATGATAAAAAACTCCTTTGTGATTTGGATATTAATGTTCGAATTAAAACATTGCATCCCAATAAATCTAGATGTTGACTACGGTATGTTCACTATAACAGTTAATTTAATGACATAGGTTACTGTCATATCAAGAATCATTATCAAATATGAACACGAAGTAACAAATATCTCAAACGTTTATCATATATTCCGAATTAAATTATAAGTAGTCCTATTATGAAAAAAAGTGAAATAGTTCTATAATAATGGTGTAAAGATAAATAGATATTAAATTAAATAATGAGGAAAGTATTTATAATTCAATCGTTATACTCATTAACTTTCTATTAACCTAAGGAGTGTTATATTATGCCAAAATTAATTTTATGTCGCCATGGACAAAGTGAATGGAATGCGAAAAATTTATTTACCGGTTGGGAAGATGTTCAACTGTCAGAACAAGGGAGAAATGAAGCCATCACTTCAGGTAAAAAATTAAAAGAAAACAAAATTGAAATTGATGTTGCTTATACTTCTTTATTAACAAGAGCATTGGAAACGACTCAATATTTATTAGCTGAATCTGACCAAGAATGGATTCCCGTTCATAAAAGTTGGCGCTTGAACGAACGACACTATGGAAAATTACAAGGGTTAAATAAAGATGATGCCCGTAAGGAATTTGGTGAAGAACAAGTTCATCAATGGAGACGTTCTTATGATGTATTACCGCCAGCACAAACTGAAGAACAACGTCAATCTTATTTAAATGATCGTCGTTATCGTCATTTAGATCATCGTATGATGCCTTACTCTGAAAGTTTAAAAACAACATTAGAGCGTGTCATTCCAATTTGGACTGATCATATTTCACAACATTTATTAGATGGGGATACTGTACTTGTAGCAGCACATGGTAACTCTATTCGAGCATTAATTAAATATTTAGAAAACGTATCAGATGAAGACATTATAGGCTATGAAATTAAAACTGGCGCACCGTTAATTTATGAATTAGATGATGATTTAAAAGTAACTAATCATTATTATTTATAAAAGTGTGAGCAAGAATTTTTATTTATTGTAATATAGTAGATACAATAAAAGGCTAAAGCATTAAAGAAGTGCTTTAGTCTTTTATTAATGTAGTGGAGTAAGATTGTTTGTAAAAATAGTTAAACGGTTTTAACTAACGTCGATATTGCTTAATCATCTTTAATGCACGTTTGCGTGTTTTAATATTAGAACTTTTTAAGTTGCGACGTGCAGTTTGTAAATCTTGTTTCATAAATAGTCCTCCTTTTTATAAAGAATAAAGGAAAAGATGGTTTATGTAAATAGTAATTATTACGATTTATAAAATAAAAATAAGGAGATGATACCATGTCGCATAGTAAAAAGTTAATTATGATTTTCACTATGCTATTAGGTGGCTTTTTTGGTTTATTAAATGAAACCTTGTTGACCACAGCATTACCGAGAATAATGAAAGATTTTCATATTGAATATTCTCAAGTACAATGGCTCACAACAGCCTTCTTACTAACAAATGGAGTAGTTATTCCATTATCTGCATTTATTATTCAACGTTATACAACAAGACAAGTCTTCTTAACTGGAATTATTATATTCTTTCTAGGCACTTTACTAGGAGGATTTAGCCCTAATTTCACTACTTTATTAATTGCAAGAATTATCCAAGCATTAGGTTCTGGTATTATGATGCCACTAATGATGACGACGATATTAGATATATTTGAACCGCACGAACGTGGAAAATATATGGGGATGTTTGGATTAGTGATTGGTTTAGCACCAGCGATTGGACCTACATTATCTGGATATTTGGTTGAATACATTAATTGGAGAGCATTGTTTTATGTTGTAGCTCCAATTTCAGCAGTGACCTTTATACTTGCTTTAATTTTTATTAAAAACGTTGGAGTAAAAGTAAAAGCGCCCATTGACATACTATCCATTATCTTATCTATTCTCGGATTCGGTGGTATGTTATATGGGGTAAGTTCTATTTCTCAGAAAGGTTGGAATGACCCAGTCGTTCTGAGCACTATTATTTTAGGCATTATTTTTGTAGTTTTATTTATTTGGAGACAAGAACGACTTGAAACCCCTCTATTAAGTTTTAAAGTATTTAAAAATAGTCAATTCACAGTAGGTATTGCTATTATGGCTGTAACGATGATTTCGATGATTGGATCTGAAACGGTATTACCTATGTTTGTACAAAATGTGTTGCAACGTACGCCTGTTGATTCCGGTTTGATATTGTTACCTGGAGCAATTGTAATGGCAATCATGTCTATCATATCTGGGCGTTTATACGAAACTTTTGGAGCACGAGTACTTTCAATGATAGGTATGCTTATTGTAACAATTACGACGTCCTACTTTGTAGTAATGGATGAACATACGTCAACAATTGTTTTAGCAACTATTTATGCGATTCGTATGATTGGTATTGCTTTAGGGTTAATGCCTGTAATGACGCATACAATGAACCAACTCACTCCAGAATTAAATGCTCATGGATCTTCAATGACAAATACGATTCAACAAGTAGCGGGTTCTATTGGTACAGCTGGTTTAGTAACAATTTTAAGTGTAGCAAGTCAGCATTTTAAACCGACACCAAGTGATTATCAAGGAATGGCTAAAACAGAGATGATGAAACACATTCAAACAGACGCAATGATACATGGATATCATTCTGGCTTTTTATTCGCAGTCATTATCACAGTTGTTAGTTTATTATTAACTTTTTTACTTAAACGAAAAAAGGATTTAAATGAAGAAAGTCATTAACCTCATATCTAAACCTTCTATTTTATTTAATAGTTTAAATAGTTATTGACTATTCATAGTGATGAGATTAGAATTAATTTATTCTGACTAATTTAATAGGAATATGGAGGAGTTATTAATGAAAAGACTTTTATTTGTAGCTTTGACACTTATTTTTGTATTAGCCGCATGTGGTAATAGTGGTTCATCTGACAAAAATAGTGATTCAAAATCAAGTAGCAGTAATAGTGATAAAAAAACCTTACGTGTAGGAACTGAAGGGACTTATGCACCTTTTACTTTCCACAACAAAAAAGATCAGTTAACTGGTTATGATATTGATGTAATTAAAGCTGTTGCGAAAGAAGAAGGATATAAACTTAAATTTAATGAAACATCTTGGGATTCAATGTTTGCTGGTTTAGATGCAAAACGTTTTGATGTCATTGCAAACCAAGTGGGTATTAATAAAGAAAGAAAAGAAAAATATAAATTCTCTAACCCTTACACTTATTCAAGTGGTGTCTTAGTTGTTCGTGATGATGAGAAGAATATTAAATCATTTGATGATGTGAAAGGTAAAAAATTAGCACAAACATTTACTTCTAACTACGGAAAACTTGCTAAAGATAAAGGTGCTAACATCACTAAAGTAGATGGTTTCAACCAGTCTATCGATTTATTATTATCTAAACGTGTGGATGGTACTTTTAATGATAGCTTATCTTATTTAGATTATAAAAAACAAAAACCTAATGCTAAAATTAAAGCAATCAAAGGTGATGCAGAACAAAATAAATCAGCATTTGCATTCTCTAAAAGTGTCGATGATAAAGTTGTTTCTGATTTCAACGATGGTTTGAAAAAACTTAAAGAGAATGGTGAACTAGCAAAAATTGGTGAGAAATGGTTCGGTGAAAATGTTTCTGAGCCTAAATAGTCAACAACAACACGCATTAGATGCAGCAACTCAAGCATTTGGACCCATGTTGGAAGGTTTAGTAAAATACTCTATTCCAATTACAATTGTGACATTTATTTTAGGTTTGATTATCGCTTTGTTTACGGCGTTAATGCGTATTTCGTCTAGTAAAGTATTAAGAGGAATTGCACGTGTATATGTATCTATTATTCGTGGGACACCAATGATTGTACAACTCTTTATTATCTTTTATGGTATTCCAGAACTTGGACGTCTAATTACTGGAAATGCAGACGAACAATGGACATTGTCTTCTGTTGTTTCAGCGATTATTGGATTGTCTTTAAATGTGGGTGCATATGCATCTGAAATTATCCGTGGCGGTATTATTTCTATTCCAAAAGGCCAGACAGAAGCGGCATACTCTATTGGAATGAATTATCGTCAAACGATTCAACGTATTATTTTACCTCAAGCGATTCGTGTTTCAGTTCCAGCTTTAGGTAACACATTCTTAGGATTAATTAAAGACACTTCATTATTAGGATTTATCTTAGTAGCTGAAATGTTCCGTAAAGCGCAAGAAGTTGCTTCTACAACATACGAGTACTTTACAATTTATATTCTCGTAGCTGTGATGTATTGGGTTGTTTGTTTTATTATTTCAGTCATCCAAGGCTTCTATGAATCATATATTGAAAGAGGGTATAAGGCATGATTGAGTTATCCAATATTCATAAATCTTTTAATGATAAAGAAGTAATTAAAGGTATTGATTTGAATGTAAAAAAAGGTGAAGTTGTCACATTAATTGGTCGTTCCGGTTCGGGTAAGACTACATTATTGCGTATGATTAATGCGTTAGAGATTCCGACTGAAGGCAACGTTACTGTGAATGATAAAACTTATACTGCTAAAGATAAGAAATCTCAAATTGAAGTACGTAAACAATCAGGTATGGTATTCCAAAGTTATAATCTTTTTCCACATAAAACGGCTTTAGAAAATGTGATGGAAGGTTTAGTAACTGTAAAGAAAATGAGTAAATCAGAAGCTAGAGATAGAGCATTAGACTTACTTGAAAAAGTAGGTTTGACACATGTTAAAGATCAACGTCCTCATGCACTCTCTGGTGGTCAACAACAACGTGTGGCGATTGCGAGAGCGTTAGCGATGAATCCTAAAGTGATGTTATTTGATGAACCTACATCTGCACTTGACCCTGAACTTGTAAATGATGTGTTGAAAGTTATTAAAGAATTAGCAAATGAAGGCATGACGATGGTGATAGTTACTCATGCAATGCGTTTTGCAAAAGAAGTATCTAATAAAGTTGTATTTATTCACGACGGAGAAATTGGTGAAGAAGGGTCTCCTGAAGAATTATTTAATCATCCTAAAACTGATGAATTAAGACGTTTTTTAAATGTAATTAATAAAAATTAAAAAAGAATCGTCGTTTGAGATATTTCATCTTGAACGACGATTCTTTTTATTGAATAATGCTTTCTTTCTTCACATAAATAGACTTTAGAAATGTTTATTATTTTAAACTGATAGTAAAACAGTAAGCTCAAATTGAAGTACTTTATTCTCATATTGATTAAATGTCATAACTTCAACGGTTAAACTACCAAATTGTTTTTTTAATTTTTTATCTAAAACTTTAACTTTTACATATAAGTTATCATTTGGATAAACAGGTTTAATAAAGGTTACATTATTTAAATGAGTCCTTGCTATGATGTCTTCTTCATATTTATTTTCTTCAATCCAAAGTTTAAAGGAGAGAGAAAGGGTATGCATACCTGATGCTATAATCCCTTTATACATTCCTTGACCTGCTTTTTTCTTATCTAGATGCATATATTGAGGGTCAAATTGATGAGCAAACTCTAATATTTCTTTCTCAGTTATTTTGTAATGTTTACTAATGAATGTATCTCCTATAGAAAACATACTGTATTTCATAGTTATATGCCTACCTTAAAGTATACTTATAATGCAATGATTATCTTCTATTTTTGATCCATTGTTGAGTATGATAAAGAACAGGTTTAATTGGCTTAATGAAGTCACCAATATATTCATAAACACCAGCATTAAAGCCTTTTTTGAACTGTTGGACACCATAATCTTCAGCATTTTCACTAAAGTCTCCAGTAATACCATAGAAGTTGTAACGGTCAATGTTATGCTCTTTAGCAAATTTAATCATTTCCCACTGTAAACGATAGGCCCCCATATATTCATTATATTTTGGATTAGAACCACTAGATAAATAATATACTTCATGTTCATTGTAGATATATAATGCAGCTGCTAGATTTAATACTTCACCTTCTGCTGCAATTTTATCTTTTGTTTGGTTTATTTTACGTTCATTGCTATCAAATTGTTGTTGAAGTTGATTGCGTTTATTTTTGTTCTTTTTAGAGTTAGGGCTTTCTTTTAAAGCTTCTTCAATTTCAGTAAGTTGTTTTGTTAAATCCTCATGTTTATGTTGTAGAGTAGACAAATAATCTTTTAAATCGATATAAGCTAATTTTAGCATGGCATGATCTTTATATGTTTTTTGCATTTCATAGAAATAAGGCTCATCTCTAAATTTAAAGCCATGTTTTTCTTCAGCCATTTGGAACAGTTCAAAGAAAGTATGTGTGTCTTCCATAGGTAATGTTTTAACTTTTACGCCCATCTCATATGTCTTTTTAATATTACGACGTGTTTGATAGTCCATTTCTTTTAGTAATTGTTCCTCAGTTTTATCTTTAAGATCAAGTACAGACAGCCAACGAATTTGACTCATTGTACTATAACCTACAGACCATCCTTGATGTTTATATCCTAAGTCTTCAAGTGTTTTAATCACTGCACGATTATCGTAGCTTTTTAAGATTTCTCCATCTGCATTACGTAGGTTTTCTAAAATATATGGATCTACTAAAACAAATAGACAATTTTGTTTTTTTAAATATTCTGTTAGTGATTTGAAAAAGAAGTGAACCAGTTTGATATTGCTATAATCCATTACTGGACCACGATGTGTGTAAAAATATTTATAAAATTTTAATGCGCGTGCTTCAGTCATTAATGTTGCTGCAATGACATCTCCACTATCATCTTTAACACCTACAACATGTACATCATGTTTCATCTCATTTCTATTATCCAAGTGTATTCGAGATTGTGTATAGTGAGAAAAATGTTCGGATATGAATTTTTCAAATTCTTCAGGTGTTAAACTTACGAATTTCATGATTATCTACTCCTCTGTATTTTTAAGAATTCTAAACTATTTTATCAAATTAGTTCTATTATTACACACATTTAGTAAATTAATTTACTCGTACTTTAGTATTAGATAATAATTATTTTTTAAAATATATAACTATAAAACTTAAAATATAATATTTTTTAATAGTCTAGTTTATATTGCAAAACCACTGTATGATAATCAGTATAAGCATAGTATAATAGTAAGAGTTATATTAGGTTAGATTAGAAAAAGTAGGAGTGAACATATTTGAAAAGATTGATTTTATCATTAAGTGTATGTGTCATATTGCTAGCGGGCTGCGGTAATGATGAATATGCTAATAAAATAGATAAAGCTGTAAAACTACAAGATAAAAAACAAGAACGACTTGCTAGGAATGAACAAGGCGATGTGGTAAAACACTTTGATAAAAAAGACGCTAATATATATGTGTATGAAAAAGGTAAATATGTTGTATTAGCATATAGACCATTAAGTAATAACGATGAAATGCATTATTATACATATCAATTTAAAGACAAGAAGGCAACTTATTTAGAGCACTTTGATACGAAACAATATATTAGTACACATGATTCGGATTATAAGGAAGAAAATCTTAACTAATTGAAACAATCTTAAGGAGTATATATGAAAAAATTGATTTTTATTGGAGCTGGGATCATATGTTTAATCATTATCGTTGTCGCTTGCTCTCGAAATAAAAAAGAAACAACCCCAGCTCATACGAAAAATGGAAAAATTTTAATTGTAGAATATGGAGACTATAAATGTCCTTATTGCAAGAAAATTGAAGATAACGTCATGCCTATCATAAAAAAAGATTATATTGATACAAATAGAGTGGAATATCAATTTATTAATGCAAGTTTTCTTGGAAAAGATTCATTAATGGGCTCTAGAGCAGGGAATGCTATTCAATCTATTGCACCAAAAGAATATCTTACATTCCAAAAAAATATATATGCTCATCAACAAGAAGAAAAAAAACATTGGATTACTGAAACATTACTAGATAAAGAAATTGACCAATTAAATATTTCTCAAAAACAAAAAGATCGCATAAAAAAAGAATATAAAACTAAAAATAGCGATGCTTGGAAGGAAGCAGAAAAACAGAAAAAGTTAACAAAAGAAAATCATATTCAATCTGTTCCAACAGTTTTTATCAATGGTAAAAAAGTAGAAGACCCTTATAAAGTTAAAGAATGGAAACAATATTTATAGCATAATACAAAAGACCTAACTTAGTGTTGTTTAAATATTAAATTAGGTCTTTTAATTATGTTTTTATATAGTTTATGAAATATTTAAAAATCTTACATTTAAAATCATTATTTTTATAAAAAAGGGAATAGAGATAAAAGAAATAAAGTTAGAACAATTAATTTACTTTAATTAAGTCGTTTAGTTTGTCATTTTCATTAGATTTATTTAATATACTGAGTATAATAATTATATTAAAGTAGAAGATAGATAAAATGAATACTATTAGTTTTATCATTTCACTATTGGAGGGAAAATAAATGGCTAACTTTAATTTAGATCCAGTTCATTCAGGTGTGAATTTCTCAATACAACACCTTGTAATTAGTAATGTAAAAGGACGTTTTAACGATTTTGATGCAGATATTACAGGTGACTTTCATGATTTAAGTTCTTTAAAAGGCACTTTTACTGTTCAAGCTAATTCTATTGATACTAAAGTAGAAGATCGTGATAATCATCTTAAAAGTGAAGATTTCTTAAACGTTGAACAATATCCTGAAATTAAATTTGAAATTATTAGTGTTGATGACCATTCAGTTACTGGTAATGTAACAATTAAAGATCAAACACAAAAAGAAACATTCGATTTAGATTATAAAGGTATTAGCTTAAACCCACTTAATAATAAAAATACAGCAGGTTTAGTTATTACTGGCGAACTTGATCGTGAAAAATATGGTGTTACATTTAACCAACCATTAGAAACTGGTGGTTTCTTATTAGGTAAAACATTAAATGTGGAATTCGATTTAGAATTTCCTATTGAAGAATAATAAAGTTAAAAAACAGGCAGAGTTCTAACTTTGCCTGTTTTTTTATTGTCTTAAAATATAATAGTTGTTAAATTATAGAAATCACCATTTTAGAAATTAGGAGAGATAACGATGTCAATCGATGTAAAAGAAAATAAAATAATTTTTAAAAGAACATTTAAAGCTCCTATCAATGATGTATTTGATGCCTATACAAATCCATCGTTATTTGAGCAATGGTTTCATCCTCAAGGCGCTAAGACAAAAGTATATCATTTTAATACTGAAGAAGGCGGGGAAGCCTTCTTTGCAATAGAAACCTCAGAACAGACAAGCTATACATTAACAGAATATCGAAAAGTGGATCGTCCGAAGTATCTTGAATACTTTGATTACTTTGCTACACCTGAGGGAAAAAAAGATACGCGTTTACCTGGTATGCATATTTCAATCAATTTTAACTCAGATAATAAACAAATGACTACTATTACGTCTACGTCAGTGTTTCCAACTAAAGAAGCAGCTCAACAAGCAGTAGGTATGGGAATAGAAGCAGGTATGAATTCAACATTAGATCAACTAGAAGTCTTACTTAATGAATAAATCGTCACGAGGATGTCAAAATTAAATTGAACTTTTAAGTTATAATAATATTGAAAAGAGGATGATATAGTATGAAAGAAAGATATTTAAAAGTGCTGGGATTATTTTCAATTAGTACTTTAATTCCAACATTATTAATTAATTCAAAGTGTTTAAATAATGGCGTCATAAAATATATTTTAAGAACGGCATTAGGCTATGGTATTTTTGCTTCAGGATTACGTTATTTTTCAAAATTAAAAAAAGCACATTAATATCATGACAAGAGCAAGATATGGAAAATAAACCTCCATATGTTGCTCTTTTTTAATCTTCTCTATTCAAAATGCACTTCACTATATATAATATAAAATTATAAATGAATTAAGGAGAGGGAATATGACAAGTAACCATACAACAATTGAAGATACATATACTACAAAAGATCTTATTAAAGCGGCTGTAAGACAGGTACAAATGAAAGAAGTTATGGCAACTCAAACACCTGGACGATATTTACTAAAGTCAATGATGTCAGGATTTTTATTAGCTATTGTTACAGTATTTATGTTAGCAATCAAAACACAGTTTGCAGGAACAAATGATGGACTTGTTAATTTATTAGGAGCAATCTCATTTAGTTTAGCTTTAGTTCTTATTGTTCTAACTAATTCAGAATTACTTACTAGTAATTTTATGTATTTAACTGTCGGATGGTACTACAAAGTCATTGCAGTTAAAAAAATGTTATACATATTCTTATTTTGTTTTATTGGAAATATTATAGGTGGGTTTATTTTATTCTTATTAATGAAGGGTACACATGTGATGACACCTGAAATGGTTGCAAGTCTAAGTAAAACAGTACATTTAAAAACGGTAGAATCAACTTGGTTAAATATTCTTATCAAAGGGATATTCTGTAACTTCTTTATTAATATTGGTATTTATGTTTCAATGCTTTTTAAAGAAGGTTTAGCGCGCGCATTTTTCATTGCTGTTGGTGTGATAGTATTTGTATTTATGGGATATGAACACGTTGTATTTAATGCTGGATTATATGCAGGAATGATTTTTTATAATAGTGATGCATTATCATGGATAGATGTGCTAAAAAATATCGTATTTGCTTTTGTAGGTAACTATATTGGTGGAGGTATTTTTGTAGGGCTTGTTTATGCCTATTTAAACGGAAAAAGAGACAGTATAAAAGCATAGTAAGACGATCAAAGAGCGGAAATATCGAGAGACATTTTCGCTCTTTTAATCCCCAACATATTGACTTAATATTCAGAAAATCTTATTATTTTAATCAACATTAAAATAATAAGGGGGAAACTATTTGGTTGCGAATATTCTAGTAGCTCATGGCATGAGAAAAGGAGATCAAAATAAAGCACTCGGTGAATTTATAGATAGTTTATTACAAGATGAAACTTACGCTTATGAGCTTGCTTTTATTGAAAGTGAAGAAAAAAGTGTTGAACATACGATTATTAATTTAATAGAAAAAGGAGAAACGCAATTTAAAGTTGTACCTTTACTTATATTTTCAGCCATGCATTACATTGTAGACATTCCAGAGATGTTAAGAAACATTAAACAAGCACATCCAAATATAACCTATGAAATTAGTGCGCCTCTTGGTACGCATCCATATATGGTGGATTTAGTAGAACAACGTATTAATGATGTGGATATGAATAAAGAGTCAGATGTGGCAGTTGTATTGATTGCACATGGTAGCTTTTCTTATACTAAAGCACATGATGAACTAAAAGAATTTAGTACTAAGTTAAAGCAAGACAAACCTATATATTGCCGTACGTTATATGGAGATATTACGTTTAAAAATGATTTAGATCAACTTTCAAGACAATATCATCATCTTATTGTGGTTCCAATGTTTTTATATGATGGACGTTTAGTTAATAAAGTAAAAGGTCTTATATCAGAGATGGATATTGCTAATGAATTGCACATGACTCCGTCTATTAATTTCGACCCTATTTTAAAATCGATTATTCGAGAGCGATTAAAAGAATTAACAGTATAGTAACTACATACATCTTTCATTATATGAGTGCTAAATCCTCACTCATGTAATGGAAGATGTTTTTTATTAGGGAAATCCCCGATTTTACATTTAAGTGTGAAAATAATCACAAATTCAAAAGAATATGGTATAAAATAGCCTTGTAAAGAATAGTGAGTGCAAAACTATTTGAATTTAATAATAATTAAATGTAATAAAAGGGGCATTGATATGGCTAAACAAAAACTCGTAATGATTGGTAATGGTATGGCTGGTTTAAGAACAATTGAAGAAATTTTAGAACGTTCAGATTCTCAATTTGACATTACAATTATTGGTAAAGAACCTTATCCTAATTATAATCGAATCATGTTATCCAACATTTTACAAAAGAAAATGACAGTTGAAGAAACGATTATGAATGATTATGACTGGTATAAAGAACATCATATTGAACTAATTGTAGATGATCCAGTTGAAAAAGTAGATAGACAATCCAAAACTGTCACTACATCTAAAGGTATCACTGTAGCTTATGATATCTGTATCTTTGCGACGGGTTCAAAGGCATTTGTTTTACCTATACCTGGATCAGAATTACCAAGTGTCATCGGTTGGCGCACAATTGAAGATACTGAGCGTATGATTGAAATTGCTAAAACAAAAAAACGTGCCATTGTTATTGGTGGAGGTCTTCTTGGATTAGAATGTGCAAGAGGATTAATGGATCAAGGTATGGATGTAACAGTTCTTCACTTAGCAGAATGGCTGATGGAAATGCAATTAGACCGTAAAGCTGGAGATATGTTAAAAGCTGATTTAGAACGTCAAGGCATGCATATTGAACTACAAGCAAATTCTAAAGAAATTATAGGAACAGATGATGTAGAAGCTATTAAGCTAGCTGATGGTAGAGTAATAGAAACGGATTTAGTCGTTATGGCTGTTGGTATACGTCCATTTACCGAAGTAGCTCGTGAAGCGGGATTAGAAGTGAATCGAGGTATCGTTGTTAATGATTACTTGCAAACATCTGATGAACATATCTATGCCGTGGGTGAATGCGCGGAACACAACGGTAAAGTATATGGTTTAGTTGCACCTCTTTATGAACAAGGTAAAGTGCTTGCTGATTATTTAACAGGTAAAGAGACTGAAGGATATAAAGGTTCTACAACATTTACGTCTTTAAAAGTATCAGGTTGTGATTTATATAGTGCAGGACAAATCGTTGAAGATGAAACTGTACACGGTATCGAAATCTTTAACAGTGTAGATAATATTTACAAAAAAGTCTACCTAAGTGATGGTCGAGTGGTAGGTGCCGTTTTATATGGCGATACAGATGATGGTTCAAGATTTTATAATATGATGAAAAAACATGAATCACTAGAGGACTACACACTAGTGTCACTTCTACATAAAGGCGGAGAAGAAAGTGGAACTTCAATAGCAGATATGCCTGATGATGAAACAATTTGTGGTTGTAATGGTGTAGATAAAGGTACGATTGTCAATGCAATTACAACAAATGGGTTGACTACTGTAGATGAGGTTACAAAAACAACCAAAGCAGGAAATTCTTGTGGTAAATGTAAAGGACAAATTGGAGAAATACTAAAATGTACATTAGGTGATGAATTTGTAGCTGCTAAACCAACGGGTATTTGTGCATGTACTGATTTAACACGTGATGAAATTGTTACCCAAATTAGAGCTAAAGGTTTAAAAACATCAAAAGAAGTTCGTCATGTACTTGATTTTAAAGATAAAAATGGTTGTCCAAAATGTCGCCCAGCTATTAACTATTATCTAAATATGGTATATCCTCATGAACACCAAGATGAAAAAGCATCAAGATTTGCGAACGAACGTTATCATGCAAATATTCAAAATGATGGTACTTTCTCAGTGATTCCACAAATGCGTGGTGGTGTCACAGATGCTGACCAATTAATTCGTTTAGGTGAAGTAGCGAAAAAATATAACGTGCCTCTTGTTAAAGTAACAGGGTCTCAGCGTGTAGGGTTATATGGTCTTAAAAAAGATGAGTTACCAAAAGTTTGGAAAGATTTAGGTATGCGCTCTGCCTCTGCATATGGTAAGAAAACGCGTTCTGTGAAAAGTTGTGTTGGTAAAGAATTCTGTCGATTTGGTACACAATATACTACACGTTTAGGTATTCGATTAGAAAAAACATTTGAATACATAGACACACCTCATAAATTTAAAATGGGTGTTTCTGGTTGTCCAAGAAGCTGTGTAGAATCAGGCGTTAAAGACTTTGGTGTCATTTCAGTAGAAAATGGCTATCAAATTTATATTGGCGGTAACGGTGGCACAGAGGTCACTGTAGGTCAATTACTTACTACTGTTGAAACAGAAGATCAAGTGGTACAACTTTGTGGTGCGCTTATGCAATATTACAGAGAGACTGGAATATATGCTGAACGAACAGCACCATGGCTTAAACGACTAGGATTTGATCATGTTAAAGAAGTGCTTTTAGATGAACAACGTCAAAAAGAACTTTTTGATAGAATTATGGATGCAAAACAAGCACTTGAAGAAGAACCTTGGGAAGCTATTGTTGAAAATAAAGAAGCACAAAAAATATTTGAAGTCGAGAAAGTGTGAGGATGAGTGTAATGGAAAAAGTTAAAGTAACAACTATGGATGAATTAACACCATTAATTGGTAAAAAGGTTATCGTTAAAGATAAACAAATCGGTATATTTTTAACAGAAAATGGACAAGTGCATGCTATTAATAATGTGTGTCCACATAAAGAAGGACCGTTATCTGAAGGTACTGTAAGTGGAGAATATGTTTATTGTCCACTCCACGATCAAAAAATTGATTTGAATACGGGTAAAGTGCAAGAACCTGATACAGGTTGTGTTGAAACATATCAAGTTGAAATTGAAGATGGAGACGTATTTATATGTCTCTAGTCACTAAAAGTGAATTTGGAAAAGTATATTTAATTGGGGCTGGTCCTGGCAATCCTAATTTGCTAACTAAACAAGCAGAACGATTAATTCGTCAAGCAGATGTTATTTTATATGATCGTCTTGTCAATCCATTGATATTACAATATGCAAAGCCAACTGCTGAAATCATAGATGTTGGAAAAAAACCTTATACTAAACATATTCAACAAGAAGATATTAATTTAAAAATAGTAGCAGCAGCGAAAAAGTATAAAGTTGTTGTACGTTTAAAAGGTGGAGACCCAGCAGTATTTGGCCGAGTAACTGAAGAAATAGACATTTTAAAAGAACATCAGATTGCCTACGATATTGTACCTGGGGTAACTTCTGCGAGTGCAGCGGTAGCTTCATTAGACTTAGGTTTAACGATGCGTTCAGTAGCACCAAGTGTTACATTTTCTACAGGTCATTTTAAAGATGATATTGATCAAGACATGGATATACGTAATTTAGCTAATGGTGGGACTTTGGCAATTTATATGGGAATTAAACGATTAAATGATATTATTAATCAAATTAGAAGATATACTAAAGAAGATTATGATATTGCTATCATTTTTAATGCTACGTGTTATAACGAAACCATAGTGGTTGGTAAACTAAGCACTATTGAATATCAATTATCTAAGCTTAATATGAAACATGATCCAGGAATTTGTATATTAGGCCATATCATTAACTATATGGATGACGAAAAGATTATACACTCAAAACAAACAATAGATGAAACATTGTACGTTATTAAAGGGAATAAAGACTTAGCCCTTTCAAAAGCAGAAGACTTATCTCAACAGTATTTAAAATGCTTAATTCAATATGATGAAACTTATCATTCTTCACAAAAGTATTTATATGAATCGATCATAACGCAGCACCAAAATATTAAATATATTGAAGTGTAGTTCTTTACGCTTCGAATGTCATAAGTGAGATAACACGATATTTAAAACGTGTGTTATCTCACTTTTTTTAGGGATTCTTTTATATGAAATAGGTAATTCCCTAATATAAAAACCATGTGAAAAAATGTACAATTTAAATGAAATTTCTTTAAATAACATTGGACATAAGTAACGTATTACCTTTGCAGGTAGGAGGATTTATATAAATGGGAAAATTCGGATTAAACTTTTTCAAACCAACTGAAACGTTTAATGGAAATTGGTCAGTTTTAGAAAGTAAAAGTAGAGAATGGGAAAAAATGTATCGTGAAAGATGGAGTCACGATAAAGTAGTAAGAACCACACATGGCGTAAACTGTACAGGATCATGTTCGTGGAAAGTTTTCGTTAAAAATGGTGTGATTACGTGGGAGAATCAACAAATTGACTATCCAAGTTGTGGTCCAGATATGCCTGAATTTGAACCTCGTGGATGTCCACGTGGCGCGTCATTTTCATGGTATGAATACAGCCCACTTCGTGTAAAATACCCTTACATTAGAGGTAAACTATTAGATCTATGGACAGAAGCACTTGAAGACAATAATGGAAATCGTATCGCCGCATGGGCATCTATCGTTGAAGATGAAAAGAAAGCTAAATTATATAAAGAAGCACGTGGTAAAGGTGGACATGTACGTGCAAGTTGGAAAGATGTAACAGATATTATCGCAGCACAAATTCTTTATACCATTAAAAAAGATGGTCCGGATAGAATCGCTGGTTTTACACCTATTCCAGCAATGTCGATGATTAGTTATGCATCTGGTGCGCGTTTTATTAATTTATTAGGCGGGGAAATGTTAAGTTTTTATGATTGGTATGCTGATTTACCACCTGCATCTCCTCAAATTTGGGGTGAACAAACTGATGTACCTGAATCAAGTGATTGGTACAATGCTTCTTACATCATTATGTGGGGCTCTAACGTTCCACTTACTCGTACGCCTGATGCCCATTTTATGACTGAAGTACGTTATAAAGGTGCAAAAGTGGTTTCTGTAGCACCAGATTATGCAGAAAATGTTAAATTTGCTGATAATTGGTTAGCACCTAATCCAGGAACAGATGCCGCAGTTGCTCAAGCTATGACACATGTCATCTTACAAGAATTTTATGAAGATAAACCAAGTGATATGTTTGTTAATTATGCAAAGCAATATACAGATATGCCATTTGTATTGATGCTGGATGAAGATGAGAATGGTTATAAGGCAGGACGATTTTTACGTGCAAGCGATTTAGGTATAAAAAGTGAAAATGGTGAGTGGAAACCAGTGATTCACGATGCGATTAGCCACAAACTTGTGGTTCCAAACGGTACAATGGGTCAACGTTGGGAAGAAGGCAAACAATGGAATTTAAAACTTGAAACAGAAGATGGAAGTAAAATTGATCCAGCTTTATCTGTTGCAGAAGAAGAATATGAGTTACAAACCATTCAATTCCCTTACTTTGATAGTCAAGGAGACGGTATTTTCGAACGACCTATCCCAACTAAAAAAGTTAAATTAGCAGATGGTAAAGAAGTACGTATTGCTACAGTATATGATTTAATGGCTAGTCAATATGGTATTAAACGATTTGGTCATGAGTTAGAAGCTAAATCTTATGAAGATAGTGAATCTAAATATACACCTGCATGGCAAGAAAACGTCACAGGTATTAAACAAGAATTAGTGACACAAGTAGCAAGAGAATTTGCACAAAATGCTATTGATACTAAAGGACGTTCGATGATTATTATGGGTGCGGGGATTAACCACTGGTTCAACTCTGACACCATTTACCGTGCTGTATTGAATTTAGTTCTATTATGTGGATGCCAAGGTGTTAATGGTGGAGGTTGGGCTCACTATGTTGGGCAAGAAAAATGTCGTCCAATTGAAGGATGGAATACTGTAGCTTTCGCTAAAGATTGGCAAGGTCCACCACGTTTACAAAATGGTACAAGTTGGTTCTATTTTGCAACTGATCAATGGAAATATGAAGAATCTAATGTAGATAAATTGAAATCACCACTTGCTAACAACATTAAACATCAGCATCCAGCAGATTATAATGTGACAGCAGCACGTTTAGGTTGGTTACCTTCATATCCACAATTTAATAAAAACAGTTTGTTATTTGGTGAAGAAGCAAAAGATGCGGGCGATGATTCAAATGAAGCTATTTTAAAACGTGCGATTGAATCAGTGAAAAATAAAGAAACAGAATTTGCTATTGAAGACCCAGATTTAAGAAAAAATCATCCTAAAACATTATTTGTTTGGAGATCTAACTTAATTTCAAGTTCAGCTAAAGGTCAAGAGTACTTTATGAAACATTTACTTGGTACACGTTCAGGATTAATGGCTGAACCGAATGAAGATGATAAACCAGAGGAAATTAAATGGAGAGAAGATACAGTAGGTAAATTAGATTTACTTGTATCATTAGATTTTAGAATGACTGCAACGCCTTTATATTCTGATATTGTGCTGCCAGCAGCAACTTGGTATGAAAAACATGACTTATCTTCAACCGACATGCATCCATTTATTCATCCATTTAATCCAGCAATTGATCCATTATGGGAGTCACGTTCTGACTGGGACATTTACAAAACATTGAGTAAAGCAATTTCAGAAATGGCTAAAGATTATTTACCAGGTACATTTAAAGATGTGGTAACTACACCACTTGCACATGACTCTAAACAAGAACTAGGTTCTGAATACGGTATCGTTAAAGATTGGTCTAAAGGTGAAGTAGAAGGTATTCCAGGTAAAACTATGCCTAACTTCTCTATTGTAGAACGTGACTATACTAAAATTTATGATAAATACGTTACATTAGGACCTTTACTTGAGAAAGGTAAAGTAGGGGCACACGGCGTTAGTTTTAGCGTTAAAGAAGAATACGAAGAGCTAAAAAGTATGATTGGTACGTGGAATGATGACGATGAACATTCTGTTAGAAACGATAGACCACGTATTGATACTGCACGTAAAGTAGCTGATGCAATTTTAAATATCTCTTCGGCAACGAATGGTAAATTATCTCAAAAATCATATGAAGATTTAGAAAATCAAACTGGAATGGAATTGAAGGATATTTCAAAAGAACGTGCATCTGAAAAAATTTCGTTCTTAAATATTACAGCTCAACCAAGAGAAGTTATCCCAACAGCAGTATTCCCAGGCTCTAATAAAAATAATCGTCGTTATTCTCCATTTACAACAAATATTGAAAGACTTGTACCTTTTAGAACGCTCACTGGAAGACAAAGTTACTATATCGATCACGAAGTATTCCAGCAATTTGGTGAAAGCTTACCAGTATATAAACCAACACTTCCACCAATGGTATTTGGCGCAAGAGATAAAAAGATAAAAGGTGGACAAGATGCACTTGTTCTACGTTATTTAACACCTCATGGAAAATGGAATATTCATTCAACATATCAAGATAATGAACGTATGTTGACTCTATTCAGAGGAGGTCCAGTGGTTTGGCTATCTAATGAAGATGCTGAGCAACATGGTATCAATGATAATGATTGGCTTGAAGTTTATAACAGAAATGGTGTTGTAACTGCAAGAGCGGTAACGTCACACCGCATGCCGAAAGGTACAATGTTTATGTATCACGCTCAAGATAAGCACATTGAAACACCAGGTTCTGAGATTACTGATACTCGTGGGGGATCACATAATGCACCTACAAGAATTCACCTAAAACCTACGCAATTAGTTGGAGGATATGCACAAATTAGTTATCACTTCAATTACTATGGACCAATTGGAAACCAACGTGATGTGTACGTCGCAGTTAGAAAAATGAAGGAGGTAAATTGGCTTGAAGATTAAAGCGCAAGTTGCAATGGTATTGAATTTAGATAAATGTATTGGGTGTCATACATGTAGTGTGACATGTAAAAATACTTGGACAAATAGACCGGGTGCAGAATACATGTGGTTTAATAATGTAGAAACCAAACCAGGTGTAGGTTATCCAAAACGTTGGGAAGATCAAGAGCACTATAAAGGTGGTTGGGTATTAAATAAAAAAGGTAAACTTGAGCTTAAATCAGGTAGTAAGTGGTCTAAAATTGCCTTAGGTAAAATCTTCTATAATCCAGATATGCCGTTAATCAAAGATTATTATGAACCATGGACTTATAATTATGAACATTTAACCACAGCTAAAGAAGGTAAACATTCACCAGTGGCAAAAGCACATTCATTGATTTCAGGAGATAGACTAAATCTTGAATGGGGACCAAACTGGGAAGATGATTTAGCTGGCGGACATGTAACAGGACCAGAAGATCCAAATATTCAAAGAATTGAAGAAGATATCAAATTCCAATTTGATGAAACATTTATGATGTATTTACCTCGTCTATGCGAGCATTGCTTAAATCCTAGTTGTGTTGCTTCATGTCCTTCAGGGGCTATGTATAAAAGAGATGAAGATGGTATTGTTTTAGTCGATCAGGATGCATGTCGTGGGTGGCGCTACTGTATGACAGGTTGTCCTTACAAAAAAGTATATTTCAACTGGAAAACAAATAAAGCTGAAAAATGTACATTCTGCTTCCCAAGAATTGAAGCAGGAATGCCAACTGTATGTTCAGAAACATGTACAGGAAGAATGAGATATTTAGGCGTTTTATTATATGACGCTGATCGTGTACACGAAGCGGCTTCAGCTGAAAATGAACAAGATTTATATGAAAAACAACTTGATATCTTCTTAAACCCATTTGATGAAGAAGTGATTGAACAAGCAGAAAAAGATGGTATCAGTTATGAATGGATCCAAGCTGCTCAAAATTCACCTGTGTATAAATTAGCGATTGAATATAAATTGGCATTTCCATTACATCCTGAATTTAGAACAATGCCAATGGTATGGTACTGCCCGCCTTTAAGTCCAATTATGAGTTATTTTGAAGGTAAAAATTCAGGTCAAAATCCAGATATGATTTTCCCGGCCATCGAAGAAATGCGTTTACCTATTGAATATTTAGCAAACTTATTTACAGCAGGTAAAGTAGAGCCAGTAAAAGAAGCGTTACAAAAAATGGCAATGATGAGAAGTTATATGCGTGCTCAAGTCACAAACAAACCATTTGATACTTCTAGATTAGAACGTTTAGGTTTATCAGAAATTCAAACAAAAGAAATGTATCGTCTATTAGGTTTAGCTAAATATGAAGATCGATTTGTTGTACCATCTTCACATAAAGAAACCTATTTAGATACGTATCACGCTCAAGGTAGCCAAGGATATGGCGGTGAATATTTCGGAGATAATTGTGAAGGCTGCGGTGTTCCAGTAGGTTCAACGTCAGGAAAATCTGGTCAAGAGATTTATAATGAGAATTTCTATGGAGGTATTTTCCGTGATTAATCTAACACAATTTAAATACTATCAAGAAAGTTTTGGATATCTTGCACAACAACTTAATTTTCCAGAAAAATTAACATTTCATCCTAATACATTTGAAGAAACGATTCATCCTTCGCATCCAGGATATGCAGATTTAATGAAATATCGTGAAATTATGTACCAATTTACTTTATCTGAAATTAAAGCAATTTATACGGATACATTTGATTTCAATAAAACATCACCACTTTATATGACTTACAATAAATTTGATACTCAAAAAGAAAGAGGTCAAATGCTCGCAAAACTAAAAGTACTTTATGAAATGTTTGGATTAAAAATGGTAGATAATGAATTATCAGATTATCTACCATTGATGTTGCAGTTTTTACATGTAGCAAGTTGGCATAATGATCCTCGTGCAGAAGGCAATATTGAGTTAGTGATTATGATTATTGAAGATGGTACATATGAAATGGCAAATCAATTAGCTAAGGAGAATAATCCTTACGCTTATGTGATTCGTGCATTACGAGAAACATTAAAAGCTTGTTTAGACATTCCAAAAGAGGTGACACATCATGCTTAATCAATTTCTTTGGATTATTTACCCATATTTATGTGTGGCAATTTTTATCGTTGGTCATATTGCTCGATATAAATATGATCAGTTTTCATGGACTGCAAAATCGAGTGAGTTTTTAGAAAAAAAACAACTTAAATGGGGCAGTCTGTTATTTCACTTAGGAATTATTCCAGTATTTTTTGGTCATGTGGTGGGGTTAGCTATTCCAGCAAAATGGATAGATGGACTTGGCATAAGCGAAAGTACATATCACTTTGGAGCTGTTTATATTGGTAGTATTTTTGGTATAATGACTCTAATTGGAATGTTACTTTTAACAGCAAGACGTTTAACGATTAGTAATGTGAGAAAGTTAAGTTCAGCTTCTGATATTTTCGTAAATTTCTTATTAATATTGATTATATTTATGGGATGTTTCTCAACTTTAGTTACTAATGCAATGGTAACTGACTTTGATTACCGTCAAACGATTTCTATATGGTTTAGACACTTATTTACATTCTCACCCAATGCAGCACTAATGACAGGCGTTCCATTATCATTTAAAATTCATATCTTATTAGGATTTACAATATTAGCTTGTTGGCCATTTACACGTCTTGTACATGTATGGAGTATTCCATTAGCATATACAAATAGACGTTATATTGTATATAGAAAACATAAAGCACCTCGTGCACATTAAATATAAAAGGAGTACGATATATGATTCCGGAACCTTTGTTTGAACCGGTACATTTTCAGCAGGAACTTGACACACTTAGAAAAAAAGTAAACTGTGATTTTGCTGCTGTTGCACTATATGAAAACCACGAACCTTCTGGACCTATTAAATGGCAATATGTTTCAGGTAATTTAAACAGTCGTTATAAATTGATTGTTTTGAGAAAAGGCAGAGGCTTAGCTGGGACAGTCATGAAAACAGGAAAGCGAATGGTTATAGAAAATGTTTCCAAAACAATAACACCAGAAGAAAAAATTAAGTACCCTATTTTGATGAGTGAAAACTTAAACGCGCTCGTTGCTATACCATTATGGCATGAACAGCATGTTGCAGGCGTGTTATTATTAGGACAAAGAGGTAGTAAAACATTGCCTAAAGTGATTAATCAATTAAATATTAAAGGCCGTTTGTGGGAATTTAATGAAGAAATCTAGGTGATATATGTGTTAGAGTTATATAATCTGCAAATGGAAGACTTACTAAAAAAATATTATGAAACTACAAATGAAAAAATTGTTTTTGTAAACAAAGAAGGAAAAATCATTGCAATGAATGACGCCGCTGAAGAAATTATTTCAAAAGATAATAATTATAGTGCGATGACAAATGCGATTTGTGATCGTTGTGAAGGGTATTCAAATGAATTTGAACTTCAAAGTTGCAAAAATTGTTATTTAGACACATCTAAACCAAACGATATCAATTTTCAAGTGTTTATGAAAACAGTAGATCATAAAGTTCGACCATTTACAGCTTCTTATCAAGCGATTGATGAAGATAATGAGATATATGCATTTACACTTCAAGATATTTCGCCGCAAATTGAAAGACAAGAAAAAATGTATCAACGTCAGATGATGAGAAAAACAATTTCCGCGCAAGAAAATGAAAGAAAACGTATTTCTAGAGAACTACACGATAGTGTTGTACAAGAAATGCTAAATATTGATGTTGAACTCAGATTGCTGAAATATCAAAAAGAATCCTCAGAACTTGTCCAACAATCGCAACGTATTGAGGGATTAATGTCTAAATTGATTGATGATATAAGACATTTATCAGTTGAATTAAGACCCTCATCTCTAGATGATTTAGGCTTGGAAGCGGCTTTTAAATCATATTTTAAACAATTTGAAAATAATTATGGTATGCAAATTGTATATCAATCTAACATTAAAGATAAAAGATATGATAGTGAAGTAGAAACGGTTGTTTACCGTGTGGTACAGGAAGCGGTATTTAATGCATTAAAATATGCAGGCGTAAGTTCGGTAGATGTCTTTGTCCAGGAGGTTGGACGTTTATTAATAGCTGAAGTGATTGATCATGGTCAAGGTTTTGATCCGAATTCTCAACCACAAGGTACAGGACTAGGATTGTATGGTATGAATGAAAGAGCAGAGCTTGTAAACGGAAAAGTGAATGTAGAAACACATTTAGGAAAAGGAACTATTATCACTTTAGAAGTACCACTCTAGAGAATGTAAAGGGACTGACTTATAATTGAAAATAGTAATTGCAGATGATCATGCAGTAGTAAGAACAGGTTTTTCTATGATATTAAACTTTCAAGAAGATATGGAAGTTGTAGCTACGGCTGCTGATGGAGTAGAAGCATATCAGAAAGTGATGGAATACAAACCGGATGTATTAATTATGGATTTAAGTATGCCACCTGGTGAGTCTGGCTTAATTGCTACTAGCAAAATTTCTGAAAGTTTTCCTGAAACAAAAATATTAATTTTAACAATGTATGATGATGAATAATATCTATTTCATGTTTTAAGAAATGGTGCTAAAGGATATATTTTAAAAAATTCACCAGATGAACAACTGATTTTAGCAGTACGAACAGTGTATAAAGGTGAAACGTATATTGATATGAAACTAACGACGTCATTAGTAAATGAATTTGTAAATGTTTCTAATCAAGATGAAAAAGCAACCAATGATCCTTTCAAAATACTTTCTAAAAGAGAATTAGAAATATTACCATTAATTGCAAAGGGATATGGAAATAAAGAAATTGCTGAAAAATTGTTTGTATCCGTTAAAACAGTTGAGGCACATAAAACGCATATTATGACTAAATTAAATTTAAAATCTAAACCAGAGCTTGTAGAATATGCGCTTAAAAAGAAACTTTTAGACTTTTAAATATATTGAATAACTTAAATAATGACACTTATATTATATTTCACCAACACATGATATTCATGTGTTGGTTTTTCTTTGTCTTATTATTTAAATATAGGGGGATTATTAGAGAGTATAAGGGAAACTCCTTATGTTCATATTTTCACAAAGTGATTAAAATTTAACTGTAATCAGTAATTAATCACACAAATTGGCTATATTGATATGTGATTTAATTATCGATAATAGAAAATAAAACATTGATGAAGGTGAAAAAATGAATAAAACTAAGGGTGGTTTTCAACTTACGTTACAAACTTTAAGTCTTGTAGTTGGATTCATGGCTTGGAGTATTATTTCTCCATTGATGCCATACATTTCACAAGATATTAAAATTAATCCAGGACAGTTATCAATTATTTTAGCGATACCAGTTATCCTAGGATCGATTCTTCGTGTACCATTTGGTTATTTAACAAATATTATTGGCGCTAAATGGGTATTCTTTTGTAGTTTTATTATATTATTATTTCCTATTTTCTTCTTAGGACAAGCCCAATCGCCTAGTATGTTAATGGCGTCTGGATTTTTTTTAGGAGTAGGAGGAGCCATTTTCTCTGTAGGTGTCACTTCAGTTCCTAAATATTTTTCAAAAGACAAAGTAGGATTAGCAAATGGTATTTATGGAATGGGGAACATTGGTACAGCAATTTCATCATTCTTAGCACCTCCTATTGCAGGTATTGTAGGATGGCAAACAACAGTAAGAAGTTATCTTATTATTATCGCTATTTTTGCAATATTAATGTTTTTCCTTGGAGATGCTAAAGAACCTAAAGTTAAAGTGCCTTTAGGCGCTCAAGTTAAAGATTTATCTTCAAACTACAAACTATATTATTTGAGTTTATGGTACTTTATTACATTTGGTGCTTTTGTAGCATTTGGTTTATTCTTACCTAACTATTTAGTTAATAATTTCGGAATAGATAAAGTAGATGCAGGTATTCGATCAGGAGTATTTATCGCATTGGCAACATTCTTACGACCTGTGGGTGGGATTTTAGGAGATAAATTCAACGCGGTTAAAGTCTTGATGATAGATTTTGTTGTGATGATTATCGGTGCAGTTATTTTAGGTATTTCAAGTCATATTGCCTTATTTACTATAGGTTGTTTAACAATTAGTATTTGTGCTGGATTAGGAAATGGACTTATCTTTAAACTTGTGCCATCTTACTTTGCTAAAGAATCTGGTACTGCAAATGGAATTGTTTCTATGATGGGAGGATTAGGTGGTTTCTTCCCACCACTTGTTATCACGTATGTTACTTCATTGACAGGTTCAAGTCATTTAGCATTTATTTTACTAGCTGTATTTGGAATACTTGCTTTTATTACAATGGGTCATCTTTACAAAAAAGAATACGCAAAATAAATAAACAACGTAGTGCACTAGCACTACGTTTGTTTATTAGCTTATGCTAAGTATCTATGTTTTCAATAATCTAATGTAAAATGAAATATGAATACAACGTACTTTGTTTGATGAGAGGTTGAAATAATAACACAAGCTGAAACTACCCTCTAAGAGAGTAAGGCAATAATACGAAGAATTATAAATAAGCCAGTAAATGAATGTCTCATCACTCATTTACTGGCTATTTTTCTGAAAGTTATATCTCAACTTCTTTTATTTATTCTACTGTAATTGTAGTACCTTCGTCTTCTTCAGTGACATTCTTAGGTAAAATCACCACTAAAACACCATCTTCATAACTTGCTTTGATTTGATTTTTATTAATATCTTCGAATTCAAAGCGTCTTACCAATTCTCCGCTTGAGCGTTCACTTAATTGAACACTACCTGTTTGCTCAGATACTTGTTTAATTACTTTAATCGTTAAAGTAGCATGTTCATATTTAAGATGAATGTCTTGTTTCTTTACGCCAGGTAATTCGGCTTCTAGAACATATTGATTTTTTTGACTGTAAACATTTGTTGGGAAGCTTTTAGTTGAAAATTGGTTAAATACTTGTTCACCTAGATCACGAAATACATCTCTTGGATTATTTTTAAAAATAGCTTGATCAAAAAATTCTCTATTATTCATATATGAAATCTCCTTTTCAGAGTAATATGTCATAAAATATATTGAAATTTTACAATATCATTATATAAATAGAGATACTACACGTAAAGTAAAAGCAATTTGAAAGTTTGAAGAATTAAAAAGTGAAAGATGTGGAATAAAGAAACATGACAAAAGACGTCGATATTATGTATTAGTTAGAAAATAAAAGAAAGAAGGAACAATAATTACTTAGCTTTTGTCATGTGTATTAACTATTCAGCATTAGAGCCGAAGTTCTCTGAAATAATATGTCTTAAGCTACTAGCAAGGCCATCCGCTTCATCGTCAGAAATATCAAAATCATTAAACACTTGATTAGAAATTTGCTCTAATACTGGTTTAATGTCTCTACCATTTTGAGTTAATGAAATTTGTAAATTACGTTCATCTTCTTTTTCTCGCATGCGTTGTACGTAACCTTTTTTCTCTAATTTTTTTAAGAGAGGCGTTAAAGTTCCAGAATCTAAGAAGACGCGTTGACCAAGGGACTTAATGTTTATTTTTTCGTCGTTTTCAATAGCCATAAGAACCATAAAACTTGTGTATGTTAAATCATACTCTTTTAGATAGTGAGTATATTTTTTAATTACCTCTTTTGAAGTAACATAAAGTAAAAAACATAATTGTTTACTTAAATAACTGTCCTTTACATACATATTCTTTCCCCCTCAACTTACTTAAAGATAGTATGAACAATAGCTATTGTCAAGACTATTGTTAGAGTAATATATAAGTTTTTTAATAAATTTAAAAGTAAATTTAAATAAGTCTACATATAATTTTAGATTGTTGATTTATTTCAAATTCTAAATTAAATTATTAGTATATTTTGTTACAAAAAAGATGTATCACTTTAAAAAAGTTACTATTTCATTCATAATTATTTAAATGATAAAAGAAGCTATTTTATTGAGTAATATGATGAAGGAGTGCTCTGATGAGTAAGAAGCAAAAGATTATTAGAATTATTATTATATTAGCTATTTCTCTTGTATTAGCTATTGCGTTCTTCTTTGGAACGAAAGCGTATCAAGGGCATAAAAATGTGCAACTTGTAGACAATTATATAGAACAAAAACATTTGAAAGATAAAATTAAATCAGAAAAAACATTATATAGTGCTAAAAGAGGCGTTTATTATAAACAAGTAGTGTTTAAAGACGAACCTAATTTAACATATATCATTCAGCCAATTGGTACACGTAAAGGTATTTTAGTTGAAGGATTTGATACGGAAACCAAGAAAAGTATTAAAGGTGCAAAACATAACTATTTCAACCAAAATTATAAGCCATAATATATAATCAATACGTAGAACCAGAGATATTAATGATGATTACTACTCAAAAAAACAATATCTATAGAAAAATAGATATTGTTTTTTTAAATGAAATTTTTTGTTAAATGGTAAAGGTAAACGAGTTAGTTAAAAAAGATTTTAGAGTAATGTAATTCATTTATAAACCGCTCTTACATTGAGAAGGTTAAAGATAGTGATTGAATTCCAACATCTATATTCTAAAAATATTCTCACTTTTCTGTTTTTAATTAATTATTTTTGCCAAATTAAATATGTATATTATTTAATAGTTTTTAATTTGTTATATCCGAATTTTGAATAATTTGATATAATTAAGCGATGTCAGAAGAAGGGGGTTTCAACGTGACTCTGTTCAAGAGAAAAGTTAGCCTACCTATGCAAGTATTAATTGCATTAGTGCTAGGTGTAGTAATTGGTTTATTATTATTTGGACAAACAGGTGTTGCAAATTATATTAAACCTTTCGGTGACGTTTTCTTAAATTTAATCAAAATGATCATCATCCCAATTGTATTCTGTTCACTTGCTTTATCTATTTCGAATTTAGGGGATTCGAAAAAAATAGGAAGCTATGGATGGAAATCAATTCTTTATTTCGAAATTATTACAACCATCGCCATCGGTTTAGGTTTAATTATTGGTAATATTTTTAAACCAGGAATTGGATTAGATCCTGATAAGTTACCTAAAGGCGATATTACTAAATATCAATCAACTGCGTCTGCCGCAGAACAATCTACATACGGTAACCACTTTATTGATACAATCGTAAATATTATACCAACTAATATTTTTGAAGCTTTAACTAAGGGTGAGTTATTGCCAATTATTTTCTTCGCAGTATTCTTTGGTTTGGGATTAGCTGCGATTGGAGAAAAAGCTGAACCAGTTAAAGGTTTCTTAAACGGTACATTAGAAGCCGTATTTTGGATGATTAATAAAATCTTAAAATTAGCACCAATTGGTGTATTTGCATTTATTTGTACAACTGTTATGACATTCGGTGCTTCAGCTTTAATTCCATTAGCTAAACTTGTTTTAGTAGTTGTGTTTGCGATGATTTTCTTCATTATTGTTGTTTTGGGTATTGTAGCAAGAATTTGTGGAATTAGTATTTTCTCAATCATTAAAATACTTAAAGATGAATTATTACTTGCATTCTCTACTTCAAGTTCTGAAGCAGTGTTACCAGTAATGATGAATAAAATGGAGAAATTTGGTTCACCAAAAGAAGTGACTTCTTTTGTTATACCAATTGGATATTCGTTTAATTTAGACGGATCAGCCTTATATCAATCTATCGCCGCTTTATTTGTTGCTCAAATGTATGGTATTCACTTATCATTATCTGAACAAATCATTTTAATGGTGACATTAATGGTTGCATCTAAAGGTATGGCAGGTGTGCCAGGAGTATCTATCGTAGTGTTATTAACAACATTGGGGGCAATGGGCTTACCAGCTCAAGGTCTTGCGTTAATTATCGGTGTAGATCGTTTGTTAGACATGGTTCGTACATGTGTGAACGTTATTGGTAATGCATTATCTACAGTAGTTATCTCTAAATGGGAACATGTTTATGATAAAGAAAAAGGTAAGAAATATCTAGAATCAATTTAAAAAAAGAAATCTGACATTTTTAGCGTCGCTTGGATAAGCGATGCTTTTTTATTCAAAAAGAAAAAGCGAGATAACTGATTTTAAATGAATGTTATCTCGCTCTTTATACTGCCTAATATATCAAAAGCTACATGCCTTTCATATCATGCATTTCATGAATTTTCATCATGAGACCATGTGGCACTTCATCATGATTTACTTTTGATACTTTAGAAAATGAATCAGAACCTTTTTCTTTTACTAAAAAGACAAAATCGCCTTTTTTTACTTTTACATTAGTGTTAGAAGGTAATTTAACATTTTTCTCTACTTTTTCAGTTTGTTCATTTATCATTTTATCAATAGTGTGACTATCTTTCATATAGCCATAGTAGGATTCTTTTTGCTGACCATTTAGCATTACAATGACTAAAATAATGCTAACAATTAACATAATTGCAATTAAAAAAATTCCTAACCCTAAACCTTTTTTGTTCTTCATTAAGACTCTCCTTAAATATATTAATTTATTTATACAAAAAATAGAATTAAATTGCAATAAAAGTTTCACAAAAATTCAATTGTACTTCAACTAATATAAATGAAGCATTATAAATAAGCAAAAAAGAGTAGATAGAATTCATGATACATTCTATCTACTCTTATTAACAATCAAATTAAAGATCAATTGTGATTGGTGTATCAATATCATCATCATTCATTAAAGTAATCGTTTTTGGATTTATTTTTAACACACATAAATTAGAATCCTCTTTAGAATCGAAGAATGTTTTGTCTTGTGTTTCCCACAACCAATCAATGACTTTCTGATCTTCTACAATGTCAATACTTGCTTCTATTTCAACAAAACTATTATTTGTTGTTTCATTATAGCCTAGTAAAATATATGCTTCTGGATTACTTTGAATTTCTTTTACTTTAGAACTTTTATTGCTTGTTTTTGTATATAAATTAAGACCATCGTTATAAAACACCATATATCTGCTATTCGGTTTATTATTATATGCAGTTGATAATACACCAATTTTAGAAGTATTTAAAACTTTCTCAATCGCTTGAGTCACTTTTTGTTTATCCAAACTAATCATCTCCTTATTATATTAATATCCCTTTAAAATTAAATTTAAACAGATTTGATATAAATATATTTCACTTCATCATGATGCAACGTCATATTAAATGGATGATTGGTTTCTTCTTGTATAAATAGTTCTGTTTTAGGTTGATTGCATCTATCTAATTGATGAATAATACTTTTTTCAATGTATACAGGTAAATTATCTTGAGACATTAATTGATGAATCGTCCCATGTTCTTTATTTAATGTATTTACGATGATTAAGCTATTTTCATTTAATTTATTTAGTATTTGATAATGTTGTTTACTGTCAGACAAGTAGCGATCATTAATTTTATTAAATAAGATAAAATGGTAATTTCCATCTTTTTGACTCATTAAATAATTATTTGCAATATGGATAGGCACATCGATAAATGCTGCAATAAATTGATAAAGATGCATAATTGGAAGTAAACTCCCATGTCGATTAAATAATGCAATAAACATTGGATCATCTTCAAAAAGGTGATAGCAAATACCACCTCCATATTTTAATAGCGCCGTTAAATGACAAACTAAATCTGCTAGTTGAAGTGGATGCCTACCGTCATTTGTATACTTAAAGCAACGTAATGATAAGCTACTATAGACAAATTGGGTCGAAGGTATATTAGAATTCTTTATAAAATGAACGTAGTTTTCGAAATGAGTATTTGCATGAGTAAATCCGCGTTGGTATTCAATTAATATATTTTTCGTATCAATATTTTCAATGTCAACAAAATAGTAATCAAAATTAAGACGCTTCATTGTATCATAGACTTCTTGTAACTTTTCGTACTGATGTAATAATCCTTCCACTAAAACACCATATTTAATCGAACGATTTTTGTTTCTAAGTTTTAAATATGATAGATGAATATCTTGGATAGTCATTGACTTGGTATCAAATACGAGCATAAATCGTACACTTTTTTTATTCCATTTATAATCTTGATTATTTTCTAGAAACGTCATAATTAAATCGTAAAAAGTAGTGAACTCAGATTTATTTTTGATAATGACAGCTAAACTGATATTTTTTTCAAATAATTTTTCGAAGCAGCGATTGAGTAAGTTTCCGTTAATTGAATGTTGATTCATATCACTCATATCATTAATCAAAATGGCTGGTTTAGGTAAATAAGATAAATCGATATCATAATGATCATTAAAAACAAACTGGAATAATTCATTAATATTTTTAAAATGAATAAATGCATTTGAAGATTGAGTATGTTGAAAGGCTTCTAATTGCTCAAGATCAATGATAGTTGTTTCGGTTGATAATTGTTCAGTTGTTTCAAACTGAGAGATTAATTCAAAATGCTTAGGTTCAATGTCACTCTTCAGTCGTATCGCAGATATAGGATCAGAATGATTCAGTTGAGAACGAAATTGTTTTGGACTTAAATTAAGATAATTTTTAAATTGATTAGTAAAATTGGTATGACTACTAAAACCGGATTGTTCAGAAATACTTGTAATAGAGTCATTTGTACAAATGAGTAATCTAATAGCATGATTAATTTTCAAACTTGTATAATAATCTTTAAAATTAATATTCAATATACGTACAAATAAATTTGAACAATATGACTCAGAAATAAGTACATGTGCTGCAATATCTTGTAGAGAAATATTGGAAGTGATGTGATCATGAATGAATGTAAGTATATTAATTAAGATGTGCTGTTCAACAGGAATCTTTGGAATATATATATGAGGATGTCTAATAACTGCTTCTTTATAAAAAGTTTGTATGATCTTTGGAATAACTTTGTCATCATGATGAGATGTGTTGTACATATGTTCTATATTATTTAAAATGATTGATTTGATAAAATGACTTGATTGTAAGAGATGTGCATCAAAGTGGCAATTAAAAAAAGCAGAGTCTTCAAGATAAAAGTAAGCCATTGGTATTTTGAGCTCAATCAGATTTCTTCCTTTATTAATTTGATATAAATCACCTTGATTAATGATTGCAATATGATTTGATAATGGGTGATGCTTTCCATTGATTGTCATTTCTAATTCATTAGTTAAAGAAAATAATATAAGCACATGGTTGATGTTTCTCCTAGGCATAGAAGTAATATTTTCATGTAAAAAAAGAGTACTGCTCATAAATAAGTCTCCTCATCTAGTATAGTATTTGTAAGCGGGGATTTAGGTCTGTTTGAATAATAAGAGTTATTATATATGAAAATAAAAGAGATATTAATAGTTAAAAATAAAAAAATTTCGTTTATTTTTAATTGAAAACGTTAACAATTTTATAGATGCACAATATTATTATTTTTTTTAGAATGTCGCATGAGACTATTGAAAATTTTTAGTAGGTCAATGAAACGAATTTAAATGCATAATAAATATAGATTTTGAGTGAAGAGATATAAGCTATTAAACAATGATTCACTTGAAATTAAAAATGACTAATTCTGTACATACATCACGATACAACATCATTTGAATATATAGCATCAAGAATGAATTTACTTATATATTTGATATGAGCCCCATATATTTAAAATCACTATTTAAATGTATATCAAGACACAACATCTTAGAGCATTAGCAACCGATATACAATAGTTTAATGAAACGAACGATTACGGTATTTTAAATAGAGAAAATGACATCACTCCGTAGAGTAAGCAACTTAGAATAAAAGATGCATGCAAATATAAAAGGTATTAACAGTAGCTAACTATTATATTTAGAATCATTATAACTCCCCAAAAATTTCTATTTAATGTGTAACAATTTTACATCATAACATCTAAATATACTTTTACTTAATTAAACATCACGAAACATATTCAAAGTTAAGAATGTCAGAATTAGTATTAAAAAAACCTGGGACAACATGCGTTGTCCCAGGTTTTTTGATGTATTAGCAAGTAGTAATTAAATTGAAAATACAGTAGATCAAGTTTTAAACTCTAGTAGAGGCGCTCTAGTACAAAGATGTTCATAAAGAAACTAATATCCAACACAAAGTGAGGTTAAATTGTAGAAGTGAGACATTGAATTTTATTTTACTTTCACCTTTTCATTAAATTAAAATATAAATTAAAATTAATTATATAAAATATTTATAAGATATTGCTTTGTTTTTTAGAACCGATTACAATTATATAATGAATATTAAAATGAGTTTCATATATAGGAGGTTAGTAGAATGAGCTATAAGAAATCGGCTGAAGATATATTAGAAGCGATAGGCGGAGAAGATAACTTAGATGCTATGGCCCATTGTGCCACAAGATTAAGACTTGTATTAAAAGATGAAAGTATTATAGATGAAAAAAAGTTATCTGAAATGGATGTAGTTAAAGGAACCTTTTCTACAGGAGGACAATATCAAATTATTATCGGCTCAGGAACAGTCAATAAAGTATTTGCAGAGTTAGAAAAAATAACAGGAAAAGAGCCATCAACAACTGCTGATGTAAAAGACAAATCGTCGAAGCATATGAATCCTTTACAACGTTTTGTTAAGATGTTGTCAGATATATTCGTACCAATTATACCAGCCATCGTTGCCGGTGGATTATTAATGGGTATTAATAATCTACTTACAGCGCCAGATTTATTCTATCATCATAAATCATTTATAGATGTTCATAGTCAATTCGCTGGATTAGCAGATATGATTAATGTTTTTGCTAATGCACCGTTTACACTATTACCTATTTTAATTGGCTTTAGTGCAGCGAAACGATTCGGCGGCAATCCATTTTTAGGTGCAGCGTTAGGAATGATTTTAGTACATCCTTCATTAATGAGTGCATATGATTTTCCTAAAGCAGTTGAAGCGGGTAAGGCTATTCCACATTGGGATTTATTTGGATTACATATTAATCAAGTTGGATATCAAGGACAAGTGTTACCTATGCTTGTGGCAGCCTATATCTTAGCAACTATTGAAAAAGGATTACGTAAAATCATTCCTACTGTATTGGATAATTTATTAACGCCTTTACTTGCAATATTGAGTACAGCATTCTTAACTTTCTTATTTGTAGGACCTATCACTAGACAGCTTGGTTATTGGTTATCAGATGGTTTAACATGGTTATATGAATTTGGAGGTGCAATTGGTGGATTTATCTTTGGATTATTTTATGCTCCAATTGTGATTACTGGTATGCACCATAGTTTTATTGCAGTAGAAACAACTTTAATTGCAGATCAAGCAAAAACAGGTGGATCATTTATTTTCCCAATCGCTACAATGTCAAATGTAGCACAAGGTGGGGCAGCGCTTGCTGCTTTCTTAATTATTAAAAATAATAAGAAACTTAAAGGTGTGGCTTCAGCAGCTGGTATCTCAGCTCTTTTAGGTATTACTGAACCCGCTTTATTTGGAGTTAACTTAAAATTAAGATATCCATTTATTGGTGCAATAACAGGTTCAGCTATAGGCTCAGCCTACATTTCGTTTTTCAAAGTTAAAGCCATTGCTTTAGGTACTGCAGGATTACCTGGATTTATTTCAATTAACCCAGCTCATGCTGGTTGGCTTCATTATTTCATAGGTATGTTTATTGCGTTTATAATTGCAGTGATTGTCACTTTAATTTTATCACGAAGAAAAGCTTACAAAGCTGCAGCAGAATAAAAAAGTAACCCTTGCGATACATTGCAAGGGTTACTTTTTTATTAAAGTTTTTGCTTACGCCATAAGAAAATACTTACAATAGTGACTAATATTAAAGAGATTCCTACGATAACCAGCCACGAAACGTAACTCTTATCATCAATAGGTAATGGAACGTTCATACCAAAGAAACTAAAGACAAGGGTAGGTAGTGTCAGTAATACCGTGAAAAGCGTTAATGTCTTCATAATATTGTTCATTTCATTTGAAAGTAATGAAGAATACGAAGACGTGATACTTTCTAAAATACCTGTGTATAATTCAGTTGTTTCAATCGCTTGGTTATTTTCAATGACTAAGTCCTCTAACAAATCTTCATCTTCTTCAAAACGTTTAATTGCAGGCAAACGGAATAATTTTTTAATAATCGTATCATTCCCTTTTAAAGCTGCTAAAAAGTAAACCAAACTTTTTTCTACTTCCATTAAACGATAAAGTTGTTTATTCGTAATACTATTTTTCAAATCTCTTTCAATACGGATTCTTGATTTATTTAAAAGACGCAAGTTTCTGTTATAGTGATTTGAAATAGTAAGTAAAATATCTAAAGCAAAGCGACTATGAAATTTTAAATTTACGTTATCTTGTCTTGAATAATTTTCAAGAAATTCATTTTCAGCATCACAAATTGTAAAAATCACACCATTTCCAATCACAATACCTAGAGGAATGGTAACAAATGAGAGAACATGACGATTCGTAGAACTTACAATAGGCAAGTCGACAATAATAAGAGAATAGCCAGTATCTTCGTCATATTCAATACGTGCACTTTCATCTGCATCAAGAGGGTCACGAATAAAATCTTCTGGCAGATTGTACTGTTCAATTAAATGCTCAATTTCTTCTCTATCAGGTTCGACAACATTTATCCATGATGCAGATTGGTTTATATTTGTTTCAACTATTTCGTTAGTAGTTGAGTGTTTATATGCAGTCAACATAATTGATAGTTCCTTTCTTAGTCTTTATTTCGCTGTGTCAATATTTAAAGCTTTATATTGATGCTGAACCATGATTCTTAAAGGTCCATTATAAATAATTTTAAAAATATGATTGGTTAAATCTTCAACTGAAAGACGGTGGGGATCATTCACCCAAAATTTAACAGTAGATATTGTTGCACCAGCAACATAACTATGAAAATATTTTTCTGGTATACCTTCAATCTCATGATTTGTACTAATATATTTTTGCATATTTTCCCCGATTAAGGAATAAATTTTTTCTTCAAGTTTTGACTTCCTATTTAATTGTAAGATCGTTTGATAAAAAATAATATTATCCGAAATATGTTGAAGCATATTTTTTAAAATAATATTAATAAAATTTTTAGCAGTATCTTCTGGATCTTTTCCCATAATATTATGAAGATGATTTAAGAATGTCATTTGAGAAATAAATTCATCTTCCATATCTGATAATAATAAATATTTATCTTCATAATGTAAATAAAAGGTACCTCTATTAATATCTGCACGATCTGCAATATCTTGAATTGTAATTTTTTCTAATTCCTTTTCATTTAATAATTCGATAAATGAAGACTTAATTGCTGACCTCGTCTTACGAACTCTCCGATCTTCTTTCATTCTGCATCAATCCTTTATAATTAATTAACAATATTAGGCATAATGTTCATTAATTAACGATATGATCATTATTGATTATTGTATTGAAGTGATAACCTCATTATAATTTACAAGATATTAAATATTCAACACATTGTTCAATAAATATAGAGAGGTAAGTAGAAATGAATATTTTTAAAAGTAAGTTACTATGGTTCGCACCAATTGCAGCTATTTTATTATTAGTGATATTCTCTTTAGCGTTTTATCCTGCATTTAACCCAAAACCAAAACAAATACCGATTGCAGTGGTAAATAATGATAAAGGTATAGATATCCAAGGTAATAAAGTAAATATTGGTAAAACAATTGAAGATAAATTAATGGATAGTGATTCTGATACTGTTAAATGGATTAAAGTAAAAAAAGAATCAGATATTAAAAAAGGACTTAATGATAATAAATATTACGGCGCAGCTATTTTTAATAAAAATTTTTCAAAAAATGCAATGAGTAAAACGCAGTTGATTATTTGAAAAAAGGTGTATTATATTATTTAGATATCTAACTAAATGAGATATGCAAAAATGGAATATAATTATTAATATTGGATTAGTGTGTTAGCATATAAAATGAAACACTATTCTGATACTATTTATATTAAATGCGTTGTTTGGTTTAACAGGGGCTGTATGGTCATTATTAATCGCTAAAACAATTTGTTCACTATTAGCAATGTTTATTGCATGTGTTTTAAGGAATGAGTTAACCTTGGACACACAAGCGTTAGTAGAAGAATAAAATAATTTGATATTAAAGCGAGCTATAAGGGAGAAGATCTCTTATTTAGCTCGCTTTAAATTTATATAAACGATGATATATTACAATAATTATTGTTAAATAAGTTATATTACTTTATTATTGTTAAATGAGTATTTTTTATAGGAGGACGTCAATGGTCATTTTAAAGCGAAGTTCTAAAGTAGCTATAGCGTTATTGATGATGTTCCTATTTTTATTCGTGCCGAGTATGACAAAAATAGCTTCTGCGCACGCTACTTTAGAAAAAACAACCCCAGCACAAAACGGTCTCGTATCAAAACAACCAGATACAATCAAATTAACATTTAATGAGCCGGTAAATGCCGAATATTCAGGGATAACGATATATAATGATAAAGGAAAGAAAATTGCTGATATTAAACCAAATACATCAGGACATTCAGATACTTTATCTTTCTCAGGCAAGCAATTAAAAGAAGGTACACAACAAATTAAATGGCACACTGTATCTGCTGATGGTCATGAAATTAGTGATCAATTTGAATTTTCAGTTGGTAAAAAAACAGCCAATGGTGTAGATACTACTCCTGTTGCATATGAAACGCCTGCATTTTGGTTTGGTGTGTTTAGATATATCGCTGAAGGCGCAACAATTATTTTAGTTGGTTTGTATTGGTTAAACGGTATTGCACGTAGAAATAATTTATCAACATTTGATATTTTCCCTAGACATGTCGCTGTATCATTAATCATGATGATGGCATATATTATGTCACTTGTACTCTATCTGATGACTCTATCATCTGATATTTTGGATTCAGTTTTAACATTTAATCCAAGTGTCTTAATTCAATTCCCATATATACTGAGCGCAATTGCTTTAATTATTCTAAGTGGATTGTTTGTATTAAGAAATATGGAACGAACATGGTATTGGGCTATTTCGATTATTATGATTTTAGCTTTAAGTATGTCAGGACATGCTTGGTCTCAAAGTGTTCCTGTTTGGTCAATTATACTTAGAACATTACATTTAGCTGGTATCAGTTTATGGCTAGGCGCATTAATTTATTTGTTTTCTTCAGTATTTACTAAAAAACGAGATGCAGTTGATTTATTACGCGAAATCTTATTTAAAGTGAATGGAGCTGCTGTTGCAGTTATCATAGTTACTGGTATATTAATGTCGATGGATGAAACTAAAATTCTATCAATATGGTCTAATATGCAAACATGGACAATATTATTAATAATTAAAATCGTAGGAACATTAATGATGATGGCTTTAGGCTTTATGCAAACAACGCGCGCCTTAAACAAACGTTATAGAATTAATAAAGTCTCTTTAATTATCGAAGTTTCTATTGGTATTATTTTAATACTTGTTGGTGTTATTATGAGTCAAATTAATATTCCATAAAAGGAGATTGTAAAATATGTTTAAAAAATTATTTGCTTCAGGTTTAGTGTTCTTCTTTTCACTAGGTTTATTTAAATATGCTGATGCACATGTGACGATAAATCCAAAAGTAGTTGAACCTGGATCTTATGAAAAAGTGGATGTTCGAGTACCTGTTGAACAAAAAGATCATACTGAAAAAGTCGAATTAGATATTCCAAAAGAAGTACAAGTGTCAAATATTCAACCCGTAGAAGGGTATAAATATAGTTTAGATAAAGACAAAAAAGGTAATATCACAAAAATCACCTGGAAAGCGAAAGATAAAGGCATTGGTCCTAATGAATTTATCGAATTCCCACTTCTTGTAGCAAGTCCTAAAGAAGAAGGCACATATTCATTTAAAGCTGTGCAGACATACGATAATAAAGATAAGGTAAAATGGACGGGTAAAGCGAATAGTGAACATCCTGCTCCAACATTGGAAGTGGAAAAAAATGCAAATGCTGTAACTGTTAAAGAAGACAACGCTAAAAAAGATGAAAAAAGTCACTCATCTTCAGGTGGTTCTATCGCATTATGGATTATTTCACTTGTTGCCATTATTTTATCTTTAGTTGCATTATTTAAACATGCAAGAAATAAATAAGACATATAATAAAGTGACTTCTAGTACTTGCTAGAGGTCATTTTTTATAACCTGATTTGATTACAAAATTTTGTCACTTTAAAGATAGAGATAATCGATTATAATAATTGAAGTAAGGGAGGATTTTTATGCGCAGATTATTATACGCTTTTTTAGTCTATATGATTATTGGACTTGTAAGTGGATTTTACTACAGAGAGTTAACGAAAGCACATGATTTTACGGGCGATACGCAACTAGCGCTTGTTCACACACATACGTTAATATTAGGTATGTTTATGTTTTTAATTTTACTTCCGCTTGAAAAAGTATTTAAGTTAAGTAGTTATTATTTATTTAATTGGTTCTTCATTGTATACAATATTGGTGTCATTATTACTGTAGGAATGATGCTAACAAAAGGCACTTACCAAGTCACTGGAAAAAGTTTTTCACCAGAAGCATTTGCTGGATTTGCAGGTATCGGTCATACAGGAATGCTTGCTGGATTATTATTACTTTTCTTTTTACTAAGACAAGCAATTTTAAAAGAATCGAGAGATTAAAATAATAATTTGAGACACAATAGATTCAAACCTATTGTGTCTTTTTTTATAATTAAGAATAAAGAGACAAAAAGAGGAGGACGTCTTAATGATTCATTATTCAAATTATCCACCAAATGTTAAAGATTATTGTGAATTAAGAGCAAAAGCAGGTATGAGTCCTAAATCTGAAGCAGCAGCACAAAAAGGACTACCTCATGCATGTTTTAATATTACTATTTATGAAGAATCAACATTGATTGGGATGGGTAGAGTGATTGGGGATGGAGGAACTGCATTTCAGATTATAGATATTGCTGTCCATCCATCTTATCAAGGGCAAGTTTTTGGGAAAGAAATCTTAAAACAAGTAATGGCATTTATTGAAAATCATGCAGAAAAAGGGACATATGTCAGTCTGATTGCAGATTATCCAGCTGATCAATTATATAAGAAGTTTGGATTTCAATCTACCGAACCAAAATCTGGTGGAATGTTTAAAAAATATTAAAGAAAAAAGATGAGATTAAATTAAATTTCTTTTAAGTTCGTTATTTTATGTCTAGATTACGCTTTACGTAAATATTCTAAATAAAAATCTCTAGGTAATGGCTTCAAGATTAAAAAAGATAAGCGAATTTTTAATAAGCTAAATAAATTCTGAAACAATTATTTGAAGTGCGTCTAGTATATAAATTAAATAAATTATTTAATAAAATATTCATAAAATAATATACACATATAAAATGAATGATGATAATATATAAATGAACAAATACACCTATTGTTCAGTACAATATAGTAAATGATTGTGAAACATTGAGTCGTAATATAGTTTTTAAATAAAAATGTTTCATCATTTGCATCTATACAGCTAAGAATAAACATCAAGAATAGGAGTGAATAATCACTGTGAATTATCGAGAAAAATTACAGAAGTTTAGTATACGCAAATATACAGTCGGTGCTTTTTCAACTGTTATTGCGACATTAATTTTCTTAGGTTCACCTCAAGCACACGCCAGTGAACAACTACAAAAAGATGGGCAAGTGATTCAAGCAAAAGCTAGAGGCCAAGAACAAACTTCAAATGAGACAAGTAACAAGCAAGTTCAATCTAGCACAGAACCCAAAGCTTCACCTGTATCTGAGAGTCAAAAAGCAAACAATGAAACTTTAAATAAAGTTCAGACGACAGATACATTAACAAATAGTTTAACATCATTTTCATCTCAAAACGAAAACAAAGATACATCTCACACAACAACAGATTTAAAAGAAAATAATGAAGTTCAACCTCAAAAAAATAAATCAGATGATAATAGTCTAGCCGAGGTGAATGAAGGGCATAGTCCTCGTGACAACCGTACTCGTTACGAAGATAGAGAAGCATCAGATGATACCCTAGTATCTTCAACTTTAACAACAATTGATGCTGATAAACTTCAAGCAGCTTATGACCGTTCTTACGCTGAATATCGAAAAATTGATAGAGAACAATCTGATAATAAAAAAGTTGCTAAAATTAAAGCAACATTTGACAAAGTTAATGACTTTTTTAGTACTAATGATAATACAAACCAAGCATTAATAAATGAATTATATAAAGAAATAGAACAAGCTAACGCTTTAATCGGTTCATTACCACAACGACAAGTAAGTACAATCAGTACAAGAGCAAATAGAGAAGCACGTGCTGTAAGATCAAGTAGACGTCCTGTACGTGGACAAGGTGGGACGAGACCCCCTAGCAATACTGCTAATACTTATACACCACCAGTAGTTCATAACTCTAGACCAAAACCTGGCTCAAAAGTAAAAAAGAATTCAGATTTGTATAATAATGCTAAAAAAGAATGGTATGTAGAAAATGAAAATGATGGTTCCGGTTATTGGTCAGGAACGTTTTTACATGCAACGAATAAAAGTGCACCATATTACGCTACACGTTCTCATTATCGAAATATGAGTCCATCTAGTGTTAGAGGTATTGCAGAAATTTCATCAATTAGACAAAATGATGGATATTTATGGACGATTAATTTTAATAAGTATCATATTAAACGTAATGGCATGGTATTTTGGTTTGGTTTACCTAAAGGTCAAACGCCAACGGGACCAGTACGTTTTACTACCACAGATGTAAATGGTCATGAAACATCATCATCTGGTACTGGAGACGGTAGAGATCAAGCATTATCAAGAATGTGGGATTCTGCTGGTGGTATTACTTCTAGTGCATATAATTTCAGATAAGGAAATCCTTTGAATAGAAGTGAGTTCTATAACGATTCAGTTAATCATATTTATAATTTAGGGGATTTTGCACGTGGTAATGAAAATCAACCATTTACATTCTTTGAAAGAGAAGGTGTTCCAAATAAAATTAAAGTAGCTGGAGACGATATTTATCGTTATTTAACTGGGCAAGTAGATCATAATCAAGGTATTGATCATATCTATGCATTTCAAGCTAGAGGAACAGATAGTTATACCATTCAATTTAAAACGTCTGGTAGCTCACAAGATAGATTATATTATGCAGCAGGTGGTAGAGGGATTGAATTTAATGAAATCAACAACTATAACCAATTATATTTAGAGCCGCTAGAACAGTATAATGATCGTAAAACTAAAATTGTAGATGTTATCGATCGCGTACTGCATATTGACCATGTTGAATCAGCTTATGATGTGCCAGAGCGTAGAATAATGAAAAAACATTACTTAGATGGCGATTTCGCTACACACGAATATGCTGAAGATGTTTCAAGTTATCTAAGTAACCCTAGTGATCATGTAATGGGTTTATTCCCTAGAGTGCCTACTGATCGTTATAGAGGTAATTTTGGTGTAAATCCGCTTAACTCTTATGAAATTCATGAAATGTTTTCTGAAGAAAAATTAAAAGAGGCTGCGAGAACAGGAAGACCAATTGAAATTTTTGTTGGGTTTAATGTAAGTGATGCATACCATAATGGTGAAACAATCAAAAAAGTAAATTTATTTGTCAAACCAAAGTTAGAACAATCTATTGGATTCTATTCAGATAATGCACCCGATAATAAAGAGAATTCACCTGAATCACAAGCTGCACATCATGCTGTCTTTTTACAACAAGAAGGTCAAATGCTTAATACAGTGACTAATGGTAATAGTAAGGATTATCATCAAAATATTCGGATTCAATTTAAAAGTAACGAGTCTGCAAATGTATGGGAAATCTCTGGATATCCACCCTCTCTACGAATTGAAGATGCAGTAGATAGACCCAATACAGAACTTGAGAAAAATAAAGTATTGGTTGGTCAATTGCCACCAGGACGCCATGTGATGACAGCGAGAATTGGTAATGAAACTAAAATCTTTGAAGTCATTGCCAAACCCAATCCGCCAGTTATTTCAACACTTGCGGCACAATTAGGACAAAAAGGTGGTAAAAAACCAACTATTACAGTGACACATGTACCACAAGATGAGAGAGCAAAAGTACGTTTAGTTTCAGGTGGTACAGATGGTGCAGGTCCTGGCACATCACCTTTAGGCTATACTGTACTCGCAGAAAAGATGGCAAACTTAGATGGCACGGTGACATTTGAAGAAAGTGATTATACTAATCCTTTACCTAATAATGGGGTTATTAGAGCAATTACATACTATGAAGATCCAGTGCAATCCAACTTTAGTAATTCGATTAATGTAGGACTAGATACTACACCGCCAACTTTTGGTGACGTAAGAGGCCTTCAAGATAAATATTATCGTGGAGATAACGTTAATATTTCAATTCCTGTTTCTGACAATGCATATGGTTCAGGTGTGGAAGATGCATCTATCACTGAAAATAGTGGTTTACAAGCAGTATTTAATAGAGATACTTCTGGAGACGCAGGTACTTTAGTGATTACTGGAACGATTTCTAATAATGCAACATGGAACAGTGATATTCTTGTTCAACCTGTAACACATGATAGAGCAGGTAATAATACTAATGTAAGTCCATATCATCTTCATATTGGAAAGTTATCAGATGATAAACCAGTTCAGTTATTTAGCCAGCAAGAATTGAAAACAGTGGGTAATCCTAATAGTATTTCGCAAAGCGAAAGAAATGATATCATTAACTCGCTTAAAGCTAAAAATAGTAGTTTGACATCATTTTTAAGTACACTTAACCCGTATATGGTTGGTAATGATGGTAGAGTAGTCTTGACATTTAAAGATGGTTCGACTCGTATCATTGATCCGACTCAAGTGATTACATATAGACCACAACGTAAATCAATATATACTGAGCCAGGTAGTTCAAATACAAAAGAAGCATTTATTACAATTGCTAAAGGTCAAGAGTATACAATTGGACCTGATTTAAGAAAATATTTCTCATTAAGTAATGGACAAGATATTCCTAATAATGCATTTACAACTATTAATGGTAGTTCAATACCATCAGCTCAAGCAATGAGTCGTCTAAATGCAGGTGTTTATACTTATAACGTAGATGCATTAAATGCTTACAACCATAGTTCAGAACGTTTGACAATTAAAGTTAACGTAGTTGATGTCAATACATTAGCAGAAAATCAACGTGTTTACCGTTCAACAACTAAAAATTTAAGTAATGATGAAATTACACAAGTTAGAAATGCCTTTAAAGCTGCTAATCCGCAATTAAATCTAAATGATAGTGATATCAGAATTGAAAACGATGAACCTTTAAGTAATCATCCAAGTCGTGTAAGAGTGACGATTACTAAAGGTGAATTAACAAAACAATTCATTTCAACATTTGATCATATGGATTTCTTAAAATGGATAAATTTACGTAATGATTATACTGTGACTTGGACAAGTCAAAAACTTAATGGAAGAAGCACAGATGGTGGATTTGAGTGGTCTCCAGATGGTAAAACAATAATTTATCGTTATGATGCAACGATTGGAAGAAGAATAACAGGCAATGACGTATTATCACTTTTAAGAGCAACGCCTAAACATGCAGGGTTGAGAAACCATATAGAAGGTCAAGAGAAAATATTAGCAGAATCAGGCTCAGCTCGTGGATTTAAACCTGTAGGATATTCTAAAGGGAATAGTATATATTCGGATGGAGAACATCCATTTACATATGATGGTCAACCTATTCAAGTATTAGACATAGTTGACAGCAATACTGGATATAGCAACTCTGCCGTTGCACGCAGTGACTATAGACATACAAGCAGCAATTCAACAGTGATGAGTGGTGATATTCCAGCCATGAATGGCGCTGCTGGTTTCCATTTAGATAAAGTGCTTAAACAAAATGGTACTGATAATGGAATTATGGGTGCGGTAGATAAACAACAATTGTATTTAACGCCTTATGGTGCAAAAAGCTATATTGAACGCCTTGGACAATCAATGTCATCAACAGACAATGTGATTAATATCGTATTTGTACCAACTGATAAAGTAACGCCAAATATTGTATTAGATAATTATAATGATCATGTTGTATTTTCAGGAGAAACTTTCAGAAATACACTTACATTAACTGATAACTTTGGTATTAAAAATGTTACTGTACCTAATGACAGTCAAATACCTATGAATGTATTAAATCATTCAACATTAAGTGGTGTTGCCCCTAATGTATCTACCCCAATGTCTAAACAAGTGAAAGTTAAAGTAACAGATGGTAGTGATAACGAAACAACGGCTGTATTTAATGTATTAATCAAACCATTAAAAGATAAATATAGTGTCATGACAACTGCTGATGAGTCACATCCAATACGTATAGCAAATATTAGTAACAATGCAAGTTTATCTGAGACAGATAGACAAGCTATTTTTAACAGTTTAGATATTTCGAAATCAATTACCAATAGAAATTACGTTACAGAGGGCAGTAATGAAATAAGAAGTAGAGAAATTAGTAATGTTCATCGTTCAGGTAATAATGCAAATGTTGAAGTGACTATCACTTATGCAGATAATTCAAGAACATCCATTACTGTACCAGTAAAACATGTCATTCCTAATATCAGAGGAATAGAATTATTTACAGTACAAGGTCAGCCATTCCCAAGTGGTAAAGGAACAAATAATAATGACTTCTTCGTTATAAACAATGATCAACCTTTGACAGATGCTACTGTGACTTGGATTGGTAATGGACCAGATATTAACTCTACAACAGTAGGTGTCCCACAAATTTTAAGAGCAAACATCTTATTTGATGGTGAAACAACACCCATTGAAAAAGAAGCACACTATAGAGTAGTTAAAGCGAAACCAAAAAGAGTATATCAAACAACAATAAATGGTAATTTCTTATCTGCAAATGAAGGCTCGTCATCTAATGTAGGAGCATTTGTAGAAGGTATTGCAAATTATTTACCATCGGGTACGAACTTCGATTGGGCACCTGGTTCTGGACGACCTTTATCAAATAGTCCAGGTGTTTTCACAGAAACAATTAATGTGATATATCCTAACGGTCAAGTAGACCCAGTTAATGTATTGTTTAAAGTGAAACCAACTACGCCTTCAATTGATGCTTTAAGTACAAAATATAAAGCTGATTTATCTGGACAATCTATTAAAGTAAATAATGTTCCACATAATGCACAGGTTAAACTATATACTGAAGATGGTAGAGAAATGAGTAATACAACTATGACTAGAAATCGTGATGGTTCAGTGTCTATTACAATTCCAGGAGTATTACCACTTGGTAATATTAAAGCTAAATCAATTATCACGGTTGATCATGTAACGATTACTGAACAAAATAATAGTGGTTCTGTTGTGAACTCAACACGTTCAGAATCAATAGAATCAGATTTAAGTGCATCTTCACCTGTAACAAAACAACTTGAAGCGGTAGACGGCGGATTAAAATTTGTTAAAGGGGACAACATTGATTTAAATAATCCTAGAACTTACATTAAATCTAATTCAGATATCATACGAGTAGAATGGGAACAGAATGCTAATCAATGGAAAAACACAATTGGTACTACAACTAAACGCGCCATTGTCACATTGAGTAATGGAGAAACGAGAACAGTTTCTATTCCAGTAACCATTTATGCACCAGCCACTGCTAAAGCACCACAACGTGATGTGGTCGGTCACGCGTTAACTTATGGCGATGACGCAGCAAATTATGTGACATTTGAAAATAATTATATGAATGGGGCTACAGTGACTTGGAAAAATAATAATGCTCCAAGTAATAATATTGCTGGCGTTCAAAGCTTAACTGCTGAAGTAAGGTATAACGGTATTAATAACGTATATAATGTGCCAGTAAAAGTGTATGAATATCAATATAAATTTAAAAAATCAGAGTATAGTACGATTGTAGGAACAAGTTTTGAAGGAAATGGAAATATTAATAATTATATCGTATTAGAAAATGCGAATGGTTTACCTACAGATGGTTTCCATCTTGTTTGGACTCAAAATACCACAGCTTCTCATAACGAACAATGGTCAAATTTAGCACATCCAAATCAAGCTTTCAAAAAAGAAGCGAGCTTTGAAGTATTAGATAACCAAAATCATGTATTTTTTACTTCTGATACAGCAATATTTAAAGTGACAAATGCAGTTCCAAATCCAGCAACTGTTACACAAAATGATGTTGGTGATGTAGTCATTTCACCAGGAACAGGTAAAAACTTAGGAGCTAATGCTGGAAATACAATTGTAAATCCAGATAGAATTACTGTTAAAAAAGGAAATCAAGTTATTGGCACATTTGTCAAAAATAATACAGGCAAATGGACAAAAGCTAGTGATTCTATAAACACACCTGGTTTATCAGTTTCTCCAGATGGTAGTAAAATTATTTATGACAAAATGTCAGTTCCAAATGATACATTGATTAACACTGAATCAACGACAGGTAATGGAGAATTGACAAGTGAAGCTGCTATAAGTGCGACTTACAAAGTTAAGCCAGCAACACCATCTAACACAACATTTGTATTTAAACAAAATGGTGAGTTCGAAGTTATTCCAAACAATGCTAATGCATCAACAACAAAAAATCCTACAGATAAAGTTAAAATTAGCTATGTAGAAAAAATTGGTAATAGTACAGAACAATCTAGAGAATTAATTGTAACTAAAAATAATCAAAATCAATGGTCGATGAATAATCAGCTAGATTATGTAACACTTGATTCTAGAACAGGTAAAGTGACATTTAAAGCTAATTCTTTAAAACCGCATGTACTGATTAATACAGAATCTATTGCTGGAAGTGACGATAATTTCAGTCATAATACAGTTGGAATTGTGGGACCAGAACATCATGATGTTATCATTCATGAGATAGTCAAAGAACCTGGTGAAAGAGTTAGTAATGAGGAACTTAATAATGCGATTAATGTAGATAATAAAGATCATGCTAATGTAAACGAAGGAGTAAGTTTACCTACAAATTTACAGAGTGATACAACGCAAACAGTACCAACACGTATTACTTATAGAGATGGAAGTATAGAAATTGTAAATGTACCAATTAGAACCCATGCAGATAAATCGAGCATTAGAAATGCTTTACCTAAACTTAACGCACAAGGAGACACTAATGGTAAAACACCATCAAGTGTGAATGCATATAATAATGAAATGCAGCATTTGCATGATGAAATTGAAGCAGTTCGAAGAAAAGCTAATGAAGTGTTATCAAATGATAGAGCAACAAATACTGATGTTGCAAATGCGACAAATAATATTAATGATGTCTCATTGAAAATTCAACATGCAATTTCATTACTACAAAATAAAGCAGATAATAGTGCTTTAGTTGAAGCAAAACGTCAACTTGATGTAGCAACAGCAGAACAAGATCCAACGCCAGGAATGACGCCAGCAACA
>NZ_KV796913.1:425-962 GCF_001809305.1 Staphylococcus sp. HMSC072H03 | reverse complement strand
AGGAATGACGCCAGCGACAGCTGATAACTATAGAGCGAAGAAAGCAGAAGCAGAACGCATTAGTTCAGAAGCTCAAGGTGTGATTAATAACGGTGATGCGACAGCTGAAGAAATCAGTGATGAGAAAGTAAAAGTAGAAGAAGCATTAACTCAATTAACTGAAGCAAAAAATGCATTAAAAGCAGATAAGTTGGTGCTAGAACAAAAACGCCCAGGATTAAATCATGTAGGAGTTACCGAAGGTAAGAAACCAGCAAGTGTGACTGCATACAATAATGAAATGACTAAAATTCATGATGAACTTGAAGCAGCAAAAACAGAAGCAGATAGAGTGATTTATGATGACAATGCGACACCAGCCCAAGTGACAGCAGCTATCGCAAAAATAGATGCGGTACAACCAAAGTTAGACAATGCCATTAGTTTACTTCACGATAAAGAAAATAATAGTGAATTAGTTGAAGCAAAACGAAGATTAGATACCGCAACTAGTGAAGAAGATCCGACACCAGGAATGACGCCAGCGACAGCTGATAA
>NZ_KV796913.1:0-325 GCF_001809305.1 Staphylococcus sp. HMSC072H03 | reverse complement strand
GAACAAAAACGCCCAGGATTAAATCATGTAGGCGTTACCGAAGGTAAAACACCAGCGAGCGTGACTGTATATAATAAGGAAATGGCTAAAATTCATGATGAACTTGAAGCAGCGAAAACAGAAGCAGATAGAGTCATCAACGATGAACATGCGACACCAGCCCAAGTGACAGCGGCTATCGCAAAAATCGATGAGGTACAACCAAAGTTAGATAATGCCATTAGTTTACTTCACGACAAAGAAAACAACAGTGAATTAGTGAAAGCAAAAGCAAAATTAGATGCAGCGACTAACGAGGAAGATCCAACACCAGGAATGACGCCAG
>NZ_KV796912.1:0-240 GCF_001809305.1 Staphylococcus sp. HMSC072H03 | reverse complement strand
TCATCATGAATCACTCTATCTGCTTCTGTTTTCGCTGCTTCAAGTTCATCATGAATTTTAGCCATTTCATTATTATATGCAGTCACGCTCGCCGGTTGTTTACCTTCGGTAACACCTACATGATTTAATCCTGGACGTTTTTGTTCTAACACTGATTTATCTGCTTTTAATGCACTTTTCGCTTCAGTTAATTGAGTTAATGCTTCTGCTACTTTTGCTTTCTCATCTCTGATTTCTTCA
>NZ_KV796911.1:300-1498 GCF_001809305.1 Staphylococcus sp. HMSC072H03 | reverse complement strand
ATCGAATTACGAAAAAACGAACAGTCAAAGATAACAATGGCAAGAAACAGTCGCTTGTCTTTTACCAATTAAAGCTAGATTCAGACCATGCGTCTATTTTTGGTCTAACTAAAGATGCCGAACCTATTAAACCTAAAATTAATACGGATAACAAAGAGAATTTTAAGTTATGGAAAAAGCAAAATGATGAGTTAGCTGATCTTTAATGACCACTTCTCAATACCTTTTTAGTAACTTAAAGATGAAATTGTATAGGAGTGAATGAAATGGATGAGTTAATTGAAGTATTAGCTAACTTAGTTGTTGAAGAGTTAAATCGTGATAACTGAGATTGCGGTCCAACGTGCTTTTAACACGTTGGACCTTTCATTTTAATTCATTCATAAACATATATTATCTCTATGGAGGTGTATAAAATGGAAAAAGCCATTGCTTATGTACGTCAAAGTACACTCAAACAACAAAGCTTAGCGACTCAGAAATCCCTCATTATAGACACTGCTAAGCAACATGGATGGTCCAATGTAACATTTTATGATGATAAAAAAACAGGTGGACATACAAAGCGTTCAGGCTATCAAAAAATGGTAGAAGTGATTACATCTGGAGAGTGTAAAGTATTATGTTGCTATCGGCTAAATCGGCTCCATCGTAATTTCAAAAATGCTATACAATTCTTTGAAATTTGTAAAAAGCATCACGTCACAATCATCAGTGTTAACGATGGATATTTTGATTTGTCTAAAGAGTTTGATTGCTTTCGCTTAAACATACTCATGAGTCTAGCAGAAATGGAATCGAACAACATCAGCGAACAAACACGAAATGGGATAAGAGAAAAAGCCAAACAAGGTAAGTTGATTACAACACACGCCCCTTTTGGTTATCACTACAGCAAAGGTCACTTTATTGTAAATGCAGAAGAAGCACCGACAATCAAAGCCGTTTATCGTTGGTATTTACAAGGACTTGGTTACAAGAAAATTTCTCAAAAGCTGGATAAAGATATGAATTTTATTTCTCGTAAGCCCTATCAAGTTAGAAATATTCTCTTGAACCCTAACTATTGTGGTCGTGTCATTAATAAATATGGAACGTTTAATGATATCGTTCCACCTATTATTAATGTTGATACGTTTGAGGAAGCACAAGAGCGTCGTATTCATAAACAACACAATCGATCCAATTCTAGAAATAA
>NZ_KV796911.1:0-200 GCF_001809305.1 Staphylococcus sp. HMSC072H03 | reverse complement strand
TCAACATTAACAAACTTAACGATAAAAAAAGAACATCGTTCTCTACGTTACTATGTCTGTCCTAAAAATATGAATGAAGCCTATCATACGTGTCCATTTAAAGGCATCAATGCGCAAATGATTGAAACAGAGGTCCTAAACACTTGTAAAGTATACTGTGGCAATCAATCATTTCATGACAAATTAAATGAGACAATACT
>NZ_KV796910.1:0-570 GCF_001809305.1 Staphylococcus sp. HMSC072H03 | reverse complement strand
TTTGTTGCAAGGCATTACTTAAAGACGTGATGCGCTTTTCGTTAATACTATAGCCGTAATTGATTAGTAAATGTAAATTGCGAGATGATAAAATATCGGACGCAAAGATATTTTCTTGACCATTAGCATTCGAGATAACTATTTTTTCAGTACCTTTCGAAGGATCTAGAAATTTTTTTGTAATCACAATAAAACTAGCCAAAAAAACTATTCTTTTACTATCTCCATCTTTTTTAGGTGGTATGTTTTCATACCAACCGTCTGAATTTAAAAAATAGGGTCCTATTTCAAGTATATTTTTTGACATTAGCGAACACCTCCTTTCGAAGTGTTGCTATGATTACGTGGATGTGGACCTATTTTTTGATATAACAAACTGCCATTTTTCGTACCTACAGTATCAAAGGGTAATCCTGGTGTGTGCTTAATCCAGTAAGCAAAACGACGTCCTACTTCACGTTGATCATTCGTGCTACAAACCACACTATATTTCTTTCTTAATTCACTATAAGTGAACATGCTTCCAACTGATTGTTGAAAAGCTTTGGCAATTACAAAATTATAAAGCTT
>NZ_KV796909.1:0-1635 GCF_001809305.1 Staphylococcus sp. HMSC072H03 | reverse complement strand
AAAGCACATCACAACCAAAAGAAGCAGCAACAAAAGAAAGCACACCAAGAGTAGCTTTATATAGTAATGATGAAACGACAGCAACTAATACTGCTCAAGCTCCTCAAGAATTTATAGATCAATATAATGCTACAAGCGATCGTAAAGCAATGGTTGAAAGCATGCTTGCTGAAAACTATGATAGTAATGATGTTGAAGGTATTATGAACAATTTAGATGTTGATTATAATACTATTTCAGCTAATGATTTATTTAATTCTATTATGTATGCAGGAATGGAGTATGCGAATCAACAACAAAGTGCATTTACGACGTATGCAGTTCAATATAATAATAAAGAATACAATTCAATTGATGAGTTGAAATCTGCACTTAAAGTCAATGAAGTGGACCCAAATACAGGTGTGACAATTACTGGTGATGGGATAACAAAAGGAGGTTCACAAACTCCAGCTCACTATACTGTTCAAGCAACACCGAATAAATCAGCTGGTACAATGGATTTCACAGTGACTTGGAAAGTAGATAAAGGTGCTAAAGAAACAGCACATAATGCTGAATTAGGTGGATTTAATTTTGGAAGTGGTTATAATCCAGGTTCGACAATTAATGGAAAAGTCAAAGTTAATGGAGTAACCTCAAATGAAAGATCTCTCAACATGATTGAAGGAGCTAAACCTAATTATCCTAAAGGTTATGCTACAACAAGTCCTACAACAATGAACGCTACGGCAGTAAACAATAATGGAAATATAACTTATAAATTCAGTGTTCCTGTTAAAGATTGGAATGGCGATTTAAGCTTTTCTGGTAACATAAATATGTTTACTCAAGATGTTAGCGGTACGAGTATAAGACCAGATACTGATGATAATTACTTTAAAGAAAGTTATCAGATTACTGGAATAAGCAAACCTGAAGAAAATTTAGTTACAAAAGATGACGCTACTGATGTTGAAGATATTCCTTATCAAATTGAATATCAATTATCTAAAGACATTCCAGTAGGTGAACAAAGAACGATTCAAGAAGGCGTTAATGGAAAAAGAGGAACTGTTTATACTGTAGTTAGTTATAATGGAGAAGAATTAGGAAGATTAGTTAAAGAAACATATAATCAATCGCCTAAAAATAAAATTGTTGCATTAGGAATTGGTGGAATAAATAATGAAACTGAAAAAGAGCCATTAGCACCGATTATTGAGCCACAACTTTCTGGAAATAATGTGATTTCAGGTGAAACAAGCCCGAATGCTCAAGTTCAAATTACTGTAGGTGGTAAAACATATAACACAACTTCTGACGGTTCAGGTAGATTTACTACAACATTACCTGACTATTCATTAAAACAAGGTGACCATATTACTGCTACTGCAACAGTTAATGGTAAGACAAGCCAACCTGGTAAAACAATAGTTCCACGTGATGGTCGTACACCAGAAATCGATACTACAGTAGTTAGAGGTGTAGATGATAATAATAAACCTGGTAGTTGGGTAACAGTAACTAACTCAGAAACTGGTGAACAAATAAGTAGATTCTTTGTTCCAGATGGTGAACCAGGTGAAAAAGGTGACAAAGGTGACGATGGTGCTGATGGAAAATCAGTCACAGTAGAAAGCACAGAAACAGATG
>NZ_KV796908.1:0-401 GCF_001809305.1 Staphylococcus sp. HMSC072H03 | reverse complement strand
CCATTAAACACGTTTTCTACAATAACGTTTCTTTCAAATTCTGCGAAGCTCGCTAAGATTTGGAGCATCAACTTACCTGTGGAGCTCGCAATTTCTATTTTTTCAGTTAGACTAAAAAATTCAACATTAATCTCATACAATTCTTCGACAATATTTAATAAATCTGAGGTATTTCTAGCTAAACGAGTAGTATTATATACCATAATACCATCTAATTTACCTTCTTTAGCATCTTTTAACATACGTTGTAATTCAGGACGTTGTGTTGTTTTACCTGATATACCACGATCGGTATATTCATCAACGACTTCATAACCTTGAAATTGACAATACTCTGTAAGTTGATTTAATTGACCATGAATACTGTAACCATCCGTTTGCATTTCAGTTGATACACGTGC
>NZ_KV796907.1:0-310 GCF_001809305.1 Staphylococcus sp. HMSC072H03 | reverse complement strand
AAGCATTAACAGCATTAAATCAAGCGAAAGATGATTTAAGAGCAGATAAAACGGAATTACAACATAAACTTCCAGAATTAGATCAACGTGGCATTACCGAAGGTAAAAAACCAGCAAGCATCACTGCTTATAATGAAGCTCTAGGAAGAATACAAAGTGAAATTGAAGAAGCTAAGACGAAAGCACAAGAAGTGTTAAATAAAGAAAAAGCAACACCAGCAGAAGTGAAAGAAGCATTAGACAAAGTGAAAGCAGTCTTACCAAAACTTACTGAAGCGATTAGTTTACTTCACGACAAAGAAAATAATAG
>NZ_KV796906.1:0-572 GCF_001809305.1 Staphylococcus sp. HMSC072H03 | reverse complement strand
GTTTTCGTTAGTGTATGCATTTTGGCTTTGATTTCTTCACATTGTGACTGTTTATAAGCGATGTCATGATTCAAAGAGGATTTATCTATTTGGCTTTGTTCATTTACTTTTTCAACCAATTGTTTCAGTACCTTTTTACTTTTGATAATCTCCAATATCTGATCCATAACATATTTTTCCAATACATCTGCTCTAACACTATTGGCTGAACAAACTTTAGAACCTTTGTTTCTAAAATTACTACATGAGTAATATCTGATTCTTTTCTTAGTGCCATCTTTTAACGTATTGGTCGTATTACTTGCGGCCATTGCTGCACCACATTTCGGACATTTTACAATGCCAGTCAGTAGGTTTGTCCCTTTACCATGGACTTGTGGTTTCTTGCGACTCTCCTGGCGTTTAAACTGTACTTTATCCCATAAGTTTCTATCAATAATAGGTGCATGCTTACCGTCAGCGATAATAGGTTCCTCATTGAGTCCTTTTCGTCTCTTATCGCTCCAGTGTCTATACTTCGCAAACTGTATTTTTCCAATGTAAAAAGGGTTTGAGATGATGTAGGTAATGGA
>NZ_KV796905.1:1860-22115 GCF_001809305.1 Staphylococcus sp. HMSC072H03 | reverse complement strand
TGTTGATTCGCACCTCTACCATGTAAATCATTGCTAGTGTTGTTCGTTTCAAATGAGTCACGATTATATTTCTTACTCATATTTATTCCTCCTATAAGAAATGCACTTAAACAAGTAAAAACCTCATTTAAGTGCATTTGATTGAATCATATTAAAAGTTTTTCTCAACGTTTGTAGTGTAATTTTGATTTGCATCATTAGCTACAGAGTTAGCTCTGTAGTTTGCACTTCCTCTACGATAGTGTCTATTTTGCCATTTGTCAGCAATTTCCATTGCAACATTTGACCATTGAACTACTTGAGAAATTTTATCTTCATTTTGAGAAATATTATGTGTGATTGAGTTAGTCACACGATCAACTGAGCTATTTAAAGTTTGAACTGAGTCGCCAATACCTTTAACACCATCAACAACAGAGTTTAAACGTTCAACTTTACCTTGAATGTCTTCAGTTAAGCGATTAGCTTTATGAAGTAAATCAGTAGTTTCACGAGTAATACCTTGAACTTGACCTTCAACACCATCAAGTGTTTTAGCCACATGATCTAAATTTTTCTTAACTGAAATTAAAACTACGACAATTCCAATACATAAAATTAAGAATGCGATTGCAGCAATAATTCCAGCAATTGGTAAAATCCAATGCATAAAAAACGCCTCCTAAATATTCTTTTAAAATAAAAGTCATTAATTATAAATACCCATAATAATTATATATAAACATATTAGAATTCTTTTGACATACCAATTTTTTCTTCATAAGCACGTTGAATTTTTTGAATATCTCCGGCACCCATAAATAGAATAACAGCATTATCAAATTTTTCTAATACATCAATACTATTTTCATCGATTAACGCAGATCCGTCAATACGATTTATTAAATCTTGGATAGTTAATTCTCCAGTATTTTCACGTATTGAACCAAAAATTTCACATAAAAATACGTGGTCTGCTTTACTTAATGCATCAGCAAATTCATCTAAGAAAGCTTGAGTTCTTGAAAACGTATGAGGTTGGAATACTGCAACGACATCTTTATTTGGATATTTTTTTCGTGCTGTTTCAATTGTAGCACTAATTTCTCTTGGATGGTGAGCATAATCGTCTACTAATACTTGTTTTGAAACAAAAGTTTCATTAAAGCGACGTTTTACACCGCCAAATGTTTCTAAAGCTTCTTTAATATTATTAACATCCATTTTTTCAAGATAACTAATTGTAATAACTGCTAAGGCATTTTGAACATTATGATTACCATATTGTGGTGTTAAAAAGTGATCATAGTATTCTCCATTAATATACACATCAAACTGAGTACCATTTTCAGTTATTTGTATATTATCTGCATATACATCATCGTTTTTACTAAGACCATAATAATAAATAGGTACATCTGCTTTTAGATTTCTTAAATGTTCATCATCTCCCCAAGCAATAATCGCTTTTTTTACATTATTTGCCATTTCTTGGAAAGCACTAGCAACATCGTCAATATCTTTAAAATAATCAGGATGATCATAATCAATATTTGTCATAATTGCATAATCTGGGTGATAGCTTAAAAAATGACGTCTATATTCACACGCTTCAAATGCAAAATAATCACTACCTGGTAAACCCATTCCTGTACCATCACCAATTAAGAATGATGTTTTCTTGTCTCCATTCATAACGTGAGATAATAAACCAGTTGTAGACGTTTTACCATGAGCACCTGTAACTGCTACCGATGTATATTGATTAATGACTTGACCAAGAAAATCATGATATCTAATCACATCCAACTTTAATTCATGTGCTCTAACAATTTCTTCATGTGTATCAGGAAATGCATTACCTTGAATAACTACCATTCCTTCATGTATATTATCTACACTAAATGGTAAAATTTTAATCCCTTTATTTTTAAGTGCTCCTTCTGTAAATACATATTTTTCAATATCTGAACCTTGAACTTCATGTCCTAAATCGTGCATAATTTGTGCTAATGAACTCATTCCTGCACCTTTAATTCCGACAAAATGATAATGCGTCATATCCATAAAACTCCTTTAAAATTAATCTTTCTTTAAATCTGCCTCAGTAATAAATACATCTCTTGGTTTAGAGCCGTTTGCTCCAGATATATAATCTAGTTGTTCTAATTGATCGACGATTCTTGCTGCACGATTATAACCAATTTGGAAATGTCGTTGGATTAATGAAGTAGATATATGTCCTTCTTTGACCATAAAACTACAAACATCATCAAATAATTCATCTCGTGCTTGAGTTTGAGTCTTTTTCAACAATTCTTTTTCTTCAAATAAATATTCTGGTTCTCTTTGTGCTTTGATGAAATCAACGACATCATCAATTTCTTCATCAGATACAAATGTACCTTGTACACGTATAGGTTTATTCATACCACTACCTAAATATAGCATATCACCGTACCCTAATAGTCTTTCAGCGCCTCCACTATCAATAATAGTTCTAGAGTCCACGCTTGAAGACACCATAAATGCAATACGGGTTGGTATATTAGCTTTAATAAGTCCAGTAATAACATTAACTGAAGGTCTTTGTGTCGCTACTAACATATGAATTCCACAAGCTCTCGCTTTTTGAGCAATTCTAGCAATAGATTGTTCTACTTCTTGTGGAGCCATCATCATTAAATCTGCTAATTCATCAATAACAATGACTATCTTAGGCATACGTTGTTCGTAAGACGCTTTTTTATTGAAAGCAGTAATATTGCGTACGTGATATTTTGCAAACAGTTTATAACGTCTTTCCATCTCTTCAACAGCCCACTTTAAACTTTGAGTAGCTGCTTTAACATCTGTAATAACTGGTGAAACAAGATGTGGTAAGTCATTATATGGCGCTAATTCAACCATTTTTGGATCAATCAATAATAATCTCAACTCTTCTGGATGATTTTTATATAATAATGACATTAATATACTGTTAATACATACAGATTTACCTGAACCTGTCGCTCCAGCTATTAAAGCATGAGGCGTTTTAGCAATATCCATTAATAATGGCTCATTATTAATCCGATTACCCATAGCTACTGTTAATTTAGATTCAGTATCTTTAAACTTAGGTGATTCTAAGATTGATTTTAAACTTACTTTTGAAGAATTTTGATTTGGTACTTCAATACCTACCAAGCTTGTACCTGGAATAGGTGCTTCAATTCTTATATCTTTAGCGGCCAGTGCCATCTTTAAATCATCTTGCAAAGCAGTAATTCTCGAAACTTTCACACCTTTTTCAACAGCTAACTCAAATCGTGTTACACTTGGACCTACAGTCACATTTTGAACTTCTGCAGGAACATTAAAGTAATAAAACGCATCATTTAATTCTTGTTTTTTCTCTTCAATCCATGAGTTATCAATTTGATGAATTTCCGGATCTTCTAATAATTCAAGACTTGGTAATTTAATATTAGGACCTTTTCTAATCGCAGCTTTACTTTCGTGTTGCTCGTTTTCATCTTGATCTTCATTCTGAGTATTTAATGTCATAGATATGGCTTGTGTATTTTCATTTTGTACATTTGAAAGTTCACTCGTTTCATCTTCTTGATTATCTTGAAGTGATTGTTCATTAATATTCTTTTTAATATGCTCTTCATGATTATTAGTCGCTTTTACTGATGGACTTGAACTTGGTGTACTAACTGATTTATTTTCCAATTTTGTCTCTGGTTTTAATTCTGGAACGCTAACTTTATTAGTTTTTTTGAATTTTTTAGCATCCATCAAACGTTTTTTGTCAGATGGCGTCATTACAACGTTAAAAGGTTTACTACCCGGAATGATTGAGGATTTAATAGATGATGAAACATCCTCATTTTCAACGATTTGTTTGTTATCATCTTCTAATTTTTCATCTTCAGTGTTAGATGATGAGTCATGAACTGAATCATTGTTATGTTCAATTTGTTCAGAAGCATACTCAGTATCTGTCTCAATTGCATTATCAATTGAATGGTCAATGTCATCATCGTTATGATTTGATTGTTTAGTTACCTCTTCATTCGAAGAAGCGTTCATCTCATGATACTTTGCTTCCTCTACTTCTTCTTTTGAAGTATAATTATTGTCTTGCAATTCATTAACTTTACTTAAATGAGCATCTTCATTTTTATTAAGATGATGCTGTTTGTCTTTAGTTGAATGTATAGGTGATACGTTAAGATTATCGTCTGACAATGGCTCATCATTATGTTCGTCTGTAGATGTCGTATCATTAACTTCTCGTACTTCTACATCTTTATCATTAACAGTTTGAATATTTGGGACAGATTTCAAATCAATTTCTTCATATTGATACTGCTCATCATCGTCATCATAATTAGATGTATTTGAATCAGTTTGAGTCCCTTCATCAATCACATGATTATTCATCGTATTCTCATTTGAGTCTTCCATTTTATCAGTACTATCTTCTGTATATGTCGTTCTCTCTTCATCATTATTTTCTTCATGATCTAGAGAACTCTCTCCAGTGTACTGCTTAGCTTGATTTGCATACATTTCATCAATGACTTTTTGGATTTCGTTATCATTATCCGCTGATTGTTGACGCTTATTCTGTAAAGCTTCTTTAAACTTACGTTTTTGTTGTGCTTTTTTTTCTCTTTCACGTCTAATTTCTTCTACTATTTGTGACGCATAAATATTCTCAATATTCACCGTATTATCTTTTTGAGAAAAATTAGGAACGTTACTTTTTGAAGATGTAGTTTCATAAATATTAGAATTTTGATCATTAATAATTGAAACATCAGTATCTTCATACTTAGTTTGACTCAACGGTTCATTTTTAGACTTGCTTATATTTGTTTTTACATCATTATCAGATACTCGTTGTGCTGTTTGATCTTGTTTTGAATTATGTTTCTCGTCATTATGATTATCGTCATTCTCATTCTCTTTTAGTGGAGGGATAACACCGTTTTCAATTGGTCGGCGTTTTTTTGTACCAAATACTGCAGACGGTACTTCTGAAGTTCTAAAACTTGAATGGTGATATGTAGAATTCGATGTCGTTTTATAGTTTGCTTTAAAACGCTCCGATTGTAATTTCACATGAGAATGATTATTTGTATGCTTATGATATTGAGAAGTCGTTTTTCTATTATTTTTATCATTTAATTGTGTACTATTCAACGACTTATTACGTTTATTAGAAGGTCTTTCTTTAATTGAAGGCACTCCAGTATCATCATGATTTGTATACTGTCTTCTTCTGCGTCTTCGAGTATCTGTTGCACTGTCATAAGTTTGAGGATAGTCATTATTATTATCTATTTCATCATAACTGTAAGCGCCATAACCAAATTCTTTATCAACTTTAGGTGATTTCTGCGACATATATTCATCTTCATCAACTTCTCTGTAAACCGCTTCATCATATGTTTCAGCATCTTGCCCTAAATCAATAGGAAAACGAAATTTTCCACGCGGACGATCATAGATATCATCATTTTCAGGAAGTAAGGTATGCTCACCATTCTTTTGTGTTTCTGAGTTATGTCGACGTTTATTTTTTCGTCTTAGTAATTCTTCATCAGAATGTTTATCATTGCCAAATAATTCATCAAACCAACTCATACTTCCACATCCTTCCTAGTTTTTTTAATCAAAAAATGCATTGCCTACTTTATAATCATCAGACAATACCATGATTCCTTTTTCTTGAGGTGCATTAGGCAAGTTCAATTCTCTCATTGAACAAATCATACCACTTGATGCAACACCACGTAATTCAGCATCTTTAATTACCATTCCACTTGGCATAACTGCACCGACTTTAGCTACGACAACTTTTTGACCTGCTTCTACATTTGGCGCACCGCACACGATTTGTAGTTTTTCACTACCAACATCAACTTTCAAAATACTTAATTTATCTGCATCAGGATGCTTTTCTTTAGTTTCTACATAGCCTACAACAAATTTAGGTGATAAATCCGCTTCAAGTTGATAATCAAAACCTGCATTTGTAATTGATTGTTGTATAGCTTCTACAAGCGTTTCATTTAATTTAATATGACCCTTACTATTAACTGAATATACTTTTGAAAAATCGAAAATATTAAATCCAACAATTTGATTTTCATGTTTAATAGCAACCACATTATTTTTTATTTCATATTCAAAAGGCCCATCTGTTGGTTCAATTTGTAAAAATGCAACGTCCCCTACGCCTTCTTTATTATAAAATAAATTCATTTAAATTCTCCTTTTTACGTATTATTAGTTATTTTTTATTAAATTTTTTACGATTCGCTTCTAAACGTTGAATAACGTTTGGATCTCTTTTTTGTTTATTATTTTTTCCTAAAATAAAAATCGGCTCTAAATGTTCTTTTTTATAACCAAATGAAAGTGACGTTATAGGTACAAGTCCCTTAGTAAAAAATTCCATCGTCAAGTGTGCCATAACATCATAGCCTGTTTTATTGCGTATATCAGCAATAATTAATACATCTTGATGAGGAACAGCGACTAACATTTCACCTTCACATTGAGCTTCAATGTCATTTAAAAACTTTGTATTTAAAATACGACTCGCATCATATCCGTCATTTGAATTGATAAAATAAAAAATATTTCCTTTTACTTCATCTGTTTTATATTTATTCTCAAGTTTACGTATATTAAACAACGACATTTCTTTAATTTGTTGTGAAGTTAAACCTAGTGTTTTTAACATACTTTCATCAATTAATCGGTACGATTTTCCTAAATCAAGTGCATAATAAATATTAGTTTCTGCAGTATGTTCTTCAATAACAAATTGATGACCTTCTTTAGTTTTTTTATCAAAACTAGTTGATCTTATTACAGGCATAACTTGAATATCTTTCATTTTAGATAGACCATTATCATCCATTTGTGCAATTGCCTCTTCAACATAATAGATAATTTCATCAATGATTTTCTCTTTTTGTTCTTCATACTTCGCTACAACTGCATTAAGTTTGATAGTTACGCCTTTAAAATTATCTCGTCTATATATACGTAATGTTTCTTCTTCACGATCAAACTTAAAATCAACGTCTAAATGTTTTAAACGTTGTTTTAATGTATCTCTCATTTGAAAGACGTTCATATTAAAACACTCCTATTTTCGCACCTTACAATATTTTACAATAAAAAGAGCTCCAGTTACAGAAAAATTAGGCTATTCTTTCATATAAATAAGAAGTTTAAGTCCTAATTACTCATTTACACATATTGACTTAAAAATGAATCTATTTGTTCGATTGATTTTCGTTCTTTTCCAATATAACTTCCCATTAATTCACCATTTTTATATACGAGAAAACTTGGAATACCCATGATATCATTTTCAATTGCTAAATCTATAAATTTATCTCGATCTACTGATACAAATTTAAAATTAGAGTATTTTTTTTCTAATTTCGGTAAATCTGGTTCAATCACTTTACAATCTGGACACCATCCAGCTGTAAATTCAAATACCGTTTGTTCATTTTTTAATTCTTCAAATTGTTTTTCAGTTTCTAATGTAATCATATTATTTCTCCTCACTTTGAAATTGTAATGTTAAAATGTTTTCATTTGTTAAGTGACTCACAGCTTGTTTTAATAATTCACGCGCGGCATAATAGTCTCTAATATCAAATACCGCATCTGTACTATGAATATATCTTGCACATACGCCTATAACTGCTGTAGGTACACCTTTATTTGCTTTATGGATTTCTCCCCCATCTGTACCACCTGGTGAAATATAGTATTGTGAACGAATATCAAATGTATCAACTAACTCCAGTAGATAGTCTCTGAAACGTGGAGAGAGAATCATTGTACCATCTTTAATTCGAATTAATGTTCCTTCACCTAATTGACCAGATAATTGCTGTTTACCTTTAATATCATTTGCAGGAGAACAATCTACAACGAATGCTATGTCTGGCTGTATTAATTCAGTTGATGCTTTTGCACCTCTTAATCCAACTTCTTCTTGAACATTTGCACCCACATATAAATCTACATCTAATTCTACATCTTTGAGTAATTCTAATATTTCAATTGCTAAGACACAACCGTAACGATTATCCCATGCCTTAGCACTATATCGATGTTCAGATAATTGAGTGAATGGTGTAAAAGGAACAATTGTGTCCCCTATTTCTATTCCACGTGATCGAACTTCTTTATCACTTTCTGCTCCTATATCTAACATTAAATCTTTAATCTCAGGAACCGCTTCATTACCTGTTCTAAAATGTTTTGGTATATTCGAAACTACACCTACAATTTTTTCACCTTTTCTATTTTTAACCTGCAGTCGTTGTCCTTGCCATATATCATTAGATACGCCGCCTAAATTAGTAAACTGTAACATGCCATTTTGAGTGATGTTCGTAATCATAAAGCCAATTTCGTCCATATGAGCCGCTATCATCACACGCTTTGCATTTTGTTTTTTTGATTTTTTTACACCAAAAATACTTCCCATATGAGTTGTTATCACTTCATCTACAAATGGTGTCATTTCTTGTTTCATGTAGTCACGTACTTCTTCTTCAAAGCCTGGTGCTCCATGTAATTCTGTTAATGTTTTTATACGAAATAAAGTTTTATCGTTTTCCATTACATAAACACGCTCCTTAAATGTATTATATCATTTTGATTATGGTAAACTAATAATAAGAACTATTAATAGAAAGGTTAGATTCGATAATTATGACTTGTCAGACTATAAAATATATCTCCATTCCCATCGTAATAACTATAGGAGCATCTACGGCTTTTATACTCTATCGTACATTGAAAAACAAAAAAGTAAAAAATCCGGATAGAATATTAGAGGAAGTAAAATCATATTTTATGGATATTAAAGGTTCTTACATTCTTCATGAACCTTTACAAAATAAAGAGCAATATTTAAATCGTCTTGTTTATCAAGGTGGTATTACTCAAAATAAAAACAACCGTGATATAGAGTATACTTTCTATGCTGATGCACACACAGGTGAAATACTTACTATTGAAGAAAATTAATATTATTTTTTGATATTTAAAAAATATTTTAATACTTTTTTCACTTCATATTTATATTTTAAATTACATTTGTTTGATGTTTTTATTAATTTTTTATCATTTTCGAACTTAACAGTAAAGTAACGATTACTATGATAATACAAAAATCAATAATCATTTTAGATGAAATATGGACTAAATTTTTTCTTTTTCTCTTATATATTGCATGGATGTTTATCATATGTACTTATATTTATCATAAAGAGCAATAAATGATAAAACAACACACGAGCGTAAGAATGTATTTGCTTCTTACGCTCGTGTGTTGGATTTAATATATTATTTATTAATTTTTATGAAATTTGGCTTCCATTCTATAAATACGGGAACCTTTATCAGAAAATTTTTTCTCATATTCAGTTAATATATTATCTTCATCATCTTCATCATGAAGATTTAAATTTAACTTTGTAAAATACATTCCATATTGTGACATGCTTTCAAGACTATAAGCAAATAAACCTCTATTATCTGTTTTAAAGTGTATTTCTCCATCTTCTTTAAGAATTTGTTCATATAGAGCTAAAAAAGTGCGATACGTTAAACGACGTTTTGCATGTCTTTTTTTTGGCCAAGGATCCGAGAAATTTAAATAAATTCTAGATACTTCATTCTCTTTAAAGTACTCATTTAGTTCAATTGCATCATTGCAAATCATTTTTAAATTTGTGAGTCCTTTATCCTTTACTTTATCAAGCACTTTATACATAACGCTTTTTTCACGTTCTAAAGAAACAAAATTAATTTCAGGATGTTGCTCTGCAAGTGTAGTTATAAATTGCCCCATTCCTGAACCGATTTCAATATAGATTGGCTGTTTCTTATCAAACCAATCACTCATTTTGCCAGCATGCGAACCATCCATGTCTACTAGGTCAGGATGTTCTTTCAAATAATCTTCTGCCCATGGTTTATAACGGACTCTCATGTATTAAATCTCCTTAAATAAATAAATTACTATTCATTACCTCATTTAAAAATTTGAGCCATGTGTTCATATCTTTAAATCTTTTTTGTTCTTCATACCATTGAATCATGCCGATTGATTGAATCACAGTATACCATTTCATACGTTTATTTAAGTCCATACTTTCTTTAACACCATAAGTATTGAACCAGTTAGACCATTGTTGTTTTGGAACGTAGTTGTATAGCAGCATACCAATATCGATGGCTGGATCAGCAATCATTGCACCTTCCCAATCTACTAAAAATAACTCATCACGATCAGAAAGTAACCAGTTATTATGATTAACATCACCATGAACTACTGTAAAGAAACGTGAATCTAAATTAGGAATATGATCTTCCAAGTAAGTTAATGCTTTTCGAATAATATGATGGGTTAATACGTCTCTAGATAAAGAAGCATTAATTTTCTTTAACATAATATTTGGGGTAATAGGCTCCATTTCCATACGTTTTAACATATTAAGTAGTGGTTTTGAACCATGTATTTTTTTGAGAAGTTCAGCAACTCTTCTTTGAGACATTTCAGATGGTGTAAGTTCTCTACCATTTTTCCAATGTTGTGCTGTTACCACTTCGCCTGTTTCAATACGTTTTGTCCAAACTAACTTAGGCACAATACCTTCTGCAGATAAAGCTGCAATAAATGGATTTGAGTTACGCTTAAGAAATAATTTTTGTCCATCTTGTTCAGCCATATACGCTTCTCCAGATGCTCCACCTGCAGAATCAAGCGTCCACCCTAATTGATAAAACTGCTCCAACTCGTTCACCTCACTTTCAACTAGAAAATGGCTCGAGAAATATAGTTTTTCAAGAGCCATATATCTAATTTAATCATCGCTTTTTATCTAACGATTATATTTCTAACTTTGTTTTTGTTATATTGATAAAATTATTATTTAAATGTCTTCAAATCATTTAAATTTTTTACGTTATCTCTTTAATCACTCAATGATGATTTTATAATTTTTAGCTTAATTTTTCAACTGAAAATGAGAAACAAAATGATACATTTTACTAGTATGAAAAAGCTAAAATCCCGAATGCTTTATAAATATTATAACATATCATATACATCATCGTTGAAGAAATTTAAAGTTAATTGATACTTTTTGATTCAATATACTTTTCGAATCCTTCTTGTAATTTTTTAGTAATTGGACCTACTTTACCATCATTTACAATTTCGCCATCAATCTTAACGACAGGTGTTACTTCAGCAGAAGTACTAGACACAATGACTTCATCTGCATTTTTTAAGAAATCAACTGTAAATGTTTCTTCATTAAATGGTATGTTGTCATCTTCAGCAACCCATTTAATTACTTTTCGAGTAATACCATTTAAAATGTAATTATTAACGGGATGTGTATAGATTTCGCCATCTTTAATCGCATACACATTACTTGACGCACCTTCAGTAACAGTTTCATCTCTATGTTGAATGGCTTCTGTTGCATTATATTTAACTGCATATTCTTTAGCAAGAACATTTCCTAATAAATTTAAACTTTTAATGTCACAACGTAACCATCTAATATCTTCAACTGTTACAGCATTAATGCCATTTTCAAAGTCGTCGTATGGACGATCATAACTTTTAGCAAATGCCATAATAGCAGGTTTAACTTCTGGAGTTGGGAAAGAATGGTTTCTTGGTGCTACACCTCTTGTCGCTTGAATATAAATTCCACCATTTTGAATGTCATTGATTTTTAAAAGTTGTCTTACAATATCTGTTAGCTCCTCGACAGTATAGCCTAAATCGATTTGAATTTCACTCGCACTTCTAAGGAACCTTTCAAAGTGTTCAGTTACTGTAAATAATTTACCGTTGTATGCACGAATATATTCATATATACCATCTCCAAATACATAACCTCGGTCTTCATAAGACACTTTTGCGTCTTCTTGATTTAAAAATTCTCCGTTAATAAATACTTTTGTCATTATTTATCCCTCCACACATAGTGAATAAATTGCTTCTAAATAGATACTTGTTGCGTTGAATAATTGTTTTTTAGTAATATATTCATTCTTTTGATGCATTAAATCCTCTGAATCTTCAAACATAGCTCCAAATGCAACACCTTTGTCTAAATTACGTGCATAAGTGCCTCCACCAATTGTATAAGGTTCTGTCATATCACCTGTTTGATTTCTATAAGCAGTGACAAGTTTTTGTACAAATGGATCATTTTTATCTACGAAATGAGGTTGTTGAACTTTACCTAATTCTATTTCAAACCCTTGAGATTTGATTTCATTTTTAAAACGTTCTAAAGCAGTTTCAAATTCGAAGCCTTTAGGATAACGTAAATTGATACCAAATTTGCCACCTTTTTCTTTATCATACGTAATGATACCTACGTTTGCTGTCACGTCTCCCATAACATCAGTATGGAACTTCATACCCATTTTTTCACCAAAATGAGATTCATGTAAATAACGATTACTAAATTCAGCGAATTCTTTTGCAGCTTGATTAAGATTCAAAGTTGATAGGAAGTCAATAAGATATAAACCAGCATTCACACCAAGTGAAGGATCCATACCATGGACGGCTTTCCCTTCAACAGTTAATATCAATTCACCATTATCTACAACCGCTTCACCTTCTAGTTGACGTTGGTCTAGATAATGTTCGAAATGTTGAACTACGTCTGTCATATTTTTTTCAACCAAAATATGTGCTTTAGCATGATCAGGAACCATATTATAGCGTTGACCAGATTTAAATGAAAGAAGTTTTGCTTCTGAATGATCAGTATGATGTGAGCTTACATTTTGGACTAAATCAAATGTTGTAATTCCTTTTTCACCATGAATAGCAGGGAATTCAGCATCTGGTGCAAAACCTAAAGCAGGCATTTCTTCTGTTTTGAAATATCTTTCTGTACATTTCCAGTCAGATTCTTCATCTGTACCAATAATAATATGAATACGTTTTTTCCAATCTACATTCATTTCATTTAAAATTTTAACTGCATAGTAAGCTGCGATAGTTGGACCTTTATCATCAAGTGTACCTCTTGCCACAATAGCATCATCTGTTACAACAGGTTTAAATGGATCAGAATCCCAACCGTCTCCAGCAGGAACGACATCTACATGACATAAAATTCCCAATACATCTTCACCTTGACCTGCTTCAATTCTTCCAGCAATATGATCAACATCATGGGTAGAAAAACCATCTCTTTGAGCGATTTTATACATATAATCAAGAGCTTCACGAGGTCCAGGGCCAACTGGTGCTTCCTCTGAAGCTTGACTATCATCTCTCACACTCTTGATTGAAAGTAATCCATTTAAATCTTCAATAATTTGACTTTCATATTCTTGTACTTTTTCTTTCCACATTAGAGATCAACTTCCTTTTCAATAGATATACCTATTATTTTACATAAATCTAGTATTAAATGACAACAAGATGTCAGAAAATTTCATAGTACATATAAAAAAAGAAGTGAGAAAAAATTTTCTCACTTCTTTAAAATTTAAGTTTAATGTCTATCGTCTAAGGCATTATGATTGTTTTTCAAATCTTCTTCAGTGACTACTCTTAAATTATTATTAACAGTTGCGCCACCTTCATCATCAAATTTACCTTCTGCTAATTCATGTGTATCATTTTTTTTAGTATTCACATTAGTGAATTTAGATTTTTCATCTTGTAATAAAGATTTAGGATCATTTTTTAAACGATTTGCATAACCTTGTGGGTCATTCTTTACGTTTTGAATTGTTTCATTTGCTTTTGAGCTAATATCATTAACTAGCCCTTTCGCATTTTGTTTATAGCCTTCTGGATTTTCTTTATATTTATTATACTCAGCTTTTAATTTATTTCTGCTACTTTCACGTGATAATGCTACTGCAGCCGCTGCAGCACCAATTCCTGCCACAATTCTTAATAAACCTGCACTTTTAGCCATCATATTACCCCTTTTCTCTTTTATTACTATAAAAGTTTTAATTCTTCTGAAGTTAGTAAACGATACTCTCCAGATTTTAAGTTTTCATCTAACGTCAAATTAGAAATTTTAAGACGTTTTAATTCTAATACCTCATTATCAATTGAATGAAACATTCTTTTCACTTGATGATACTTTCCTTCATAAATAGTAACTAAAGATAATTTATGATCTAGTTTTTCAAGTTGTGCTGGTTTTACTTTGCCATCTGATAGTTCAATTCCATTTTTAAAAGCAATAATATCTTCGTTTTTAATAGGATATTTAGAGGTTACTTTATACGTTTTAGACACATGTTTAGATGGACTCATTAAATTATGGTTAAATTGTCCATCATTAGTAATAAGTAATAAACCTTCAGTATCTTTATCTAGTCTGCCTACTGGAAATATATCAAGATGACGGTAATCATCAATAAGATCTATCACTGTTTGATTTATATCATCATAAGTAGCAGAAACATATCCTTTGGGCTTATTTAACATAATATAAACATGATTAATATACTCTATTATTTTGCCATCTACAGTAATTTCATCTTGCTCAGGATTCACTTGGGATTTAGGCGATTTTTCCACTTTATCATTAACTTTGACACTATTTTTCTTTAAAAGCTGCTTTACCTCAGTACGCGTGCCAACTCCCATATTCGATAAAAATTTATCTAACCTCATCTTAAGAATCCAACTTTACGTCTAATCTTTGCTGGTAATTCACCAAGAAATTGATCAGCTAATCGATTTTTAATTGTGATACCGCCATACACTAATGCACCGATAATAACCCCAACAAATAATATAATCATTGCTCCAAATTTACGTTCTACAGGGACAAAATGACCTAAAATTAAGTAAACAATTTCTACACTAATCATCATAATTAAACTATAAATAAAAATTTTCGCTACTTGCACAAATGTTTCTGTAAATTCATATTTCGCATATATTTTTAAAATAAAGAAATTTGCTGTAATCGCAAAACTCAATGCAATAGCAGTACTTAAAATTGCTCCTGCAGTATGGAAAGTCATAATTAATGGAATATTAAGTGCTAACTTTAATACAACGGCTCCTAAAATGACAAACACTGTCAATTTTTGTTTGTCTATACCTTGTAACATCGAAGCAGTAACACTAAGTAAAGAAATTAATATTGCTACAGGGGCATAGATAAATAACATTTTGTTTCCATCTGGATTATATTGATAGAAAACTGTATATAAAGGTGCAGCCAGTGCCATTATCCCTAAACTTGCTGGAACTGTAATATACATTAATACACCGATTGATGTTTTAATTTGACGATGCATTTCAGTTAAACGACCTTCTGCATATGTTTTAGTAATATATGGTATTAAACTTACCGCAAAACCTGCTGCAAGTGATGTTGGAATCATTACAATTTTATTGGTTGTAAAGTTTAATATCGTAAAGAAATAATCTTTATTTGCATGGAATCCTGCTGCATCTAGTGCATTGTTATGTGTAAATTGATCAACAAGGTTAAATAATGGAAAGTTTAAACTAACAATTACAAACGGAATACTGTATGCAATAATTTCTTTATACATTCTTCCATAAGAAATGTCTAATCCTGTACGATCAGACTCTACCATTTTTTGAATGTGAGGTTTACGTTTTTTCCAGTAATACCAAAGAGTAAATAAACCTGCAATTGCTCCCACAGCGGCTGCGAATGTAGCTACACCATTAGCTTGTAGATATGTACCATGAAAAACATTTAAAACTAAATAACTACCTATTAATATAAATATAATTCTGGCTAATTGTTCAGTAACTTCAGATACAGCAGTTGGACCCATCGATTGATAACCTTGGAATACCCCTCTCCATGTTGCTAATAGTGGGATAAAAACCACTACTATACTGATGATACGAATAATCCAAGTAATCTCTGGTACTGTCCATCCACCTTTTCCTTCTTTTTGACCTAAAGTAATAACTGCAATATCAGGTGCTAAATAAAACAATATTAAAAATCCTATAATACCTGATATCGACATTACGATAAAACTCGATTTATAGAGTTTCTGTCCAACTCTATATGCTCCTATTGCATTATACTTTGCTACAAATTTTGAAGCTGCTAAAGGCACTCCAGCTGTCGCGACAGCAATAGCAATATTATAAGGAACATAAGCATAGTTAAATGGCGCTAACTTTTCCTCCGCATTTGCACCCATAATCGCATAAAAAGGAATTACAAATAAAACACCTAGAATTTTAGTAATTAAAATACTAAATGTTATTAAAAAGGTTCCGCGCACCATTTCCTTATTTTCACTCATATTCAATCTTCCTATCTTTAATTTAATCAAACTATGTCGTTATACATCTGTCTAAACTAAGGACTTGCATTACTATAAAATATATCACAAAATACTTATTGTTTCTCGTTTCTTTTTAAGTTTTTTTTGTCAATTATTCTCACTATTATTAAATAAAAATATTGTAAGTTTTTTATTTATGTATTTAATACACTTTTTAACGCAAAATTCTACTTCGGTTCGCAAAATAATAAGTATTTATGTAGAATATAAATGTATGATAACGGAGGTTAATATATGTATCAAACAATAATCATTGGCGGTGGACCAAGCGGATTAATGGCAGCAGTTGCTGCGAGTGAAAATAGTAGTAAGGTTCTATTAATCGAAAAGAAAAAAGGTCTTGGAAGAAAATTAAAAATTTCTGGTGGTGGTAGATGTAATGTGACTAATCGTCTACCTTATGAAGAAATCATCAAAAATATACCCGGAAACGGTAAATTTTTATATAGTCCATTTTCAAAATTTGATAACGAATCCATAATAGAATTTTTTGAAAGTCGTGGTATAAAATTAAAAGAAGAAGATCATGGAAGAATGTTTCCAGTTTCAAACAAATCACAAGATATTGTTGATACTTTAGTTAATACAATTAAGAATAACAACGTTGAAATTAAAGAAGAAACTGTTGTTAATGACATTTCTAAAAATGATCAATCTTTTATAGTAAAAACACAAGATGGCGAATTTGAATCAAAAACAGTTATTATTGCGACTGGTGGAACAAGCGTCCCCCAAACTGGATCCACAGGTGATGGCTACAGATTTGCTAAAAATTTAGGTCACACTATTACTGAATTATTCCCTACTGAAGTCCCTATTACATCTAGTGAATCTTTTATTAAGAATAAAACCCTTAAAGGCTTAAGTTTAAAAGATGTAGAATTATCAGTTTTAAAGAAAAATGGTAAAAAACGTATTAGTCATCAAATGGATATGATTTTTACACACTTTGGTGTAAGTGGACCAGCTGCATTACGTTGTAGCCAATTCGTTTATAAAGAACAAAAAAATCAGAAAAAACAAGACATACAATTACAGTTAGATGTATTTCCAGAGATTTCTTTACAAGATTTAGAAAATAAAATAAAGAAAATCTTAAGCGAAGAACCAGACAAATATATAAAAAATGCACTGCGTGGTTTAATAGAAGAAAGATATTTATTGTTTATGCTAGAACAGGCTAATATTAATGAAAATACAACATTTCATCATCTTTCAAATCAACAGTTGACTCACCTCGCAGAACATTTCAAACAATTCATTTTCACTGTTAATGGTACCCTTTCGATTGAAAGAGCCTTTGTTACTGGTGGTGGCGTTTCTCTTAAAGAAATATGGCCTAAAACAATGATGTCAAAAATTCAACCTGGCTTATTTTTATGTGGAGAAGTATTAGACATTCATGGTTATACAGGTGGCTACAATATTACAAGTGCTTTAGTTACCGGCCACGTCGCTGGAAACGAAGCTAGACAATTTATATATACTTAAAAATAAAAAACACTCCAAAAGTTAAGTAAAATTATAACTTTTGGAGTGTTTTTTATTTCATATTTTGAATACGAAGATAACTGAATTTATTTTTTATTATTTATCTTCTTTTTTTCTTCGTTTTAATAATAATAGCAGACCACTTAATAATGTGAACTCAGCTAAAGATAATAATGAGTTTTCATTTTCACCTGTATAAGGTAGAGTATTTAATTTTGAATGATTATTATTCACATTAAATTTATTATTAAAATTATTAAATGTAACTTTGTTGTCATTAACCAATCCAAAGTTATTTTCAAATTGCTTAACATTCACATGTTCAATCTCATTAATAGTCACTCTCGTTAATTCATTAATATCATTAGTAGTCACATTTTCAACTAATTTATTTAAGGCTTTCATAACATAAACATCAATTTGTTTATAAGCTTTATTTCTATTATATTCTGATATATTTGTTAATCCTTTAATATACGCTTTACGTTTATTTGCTACATCAAAAATTTGGGCTTTAGCTTTCAATTTTACTTTGTCGATTAGAACTATTTTATTAAATTCTTGAAGATAATGTATTTTTATATTATCAACTTGTTTATTAGTTTGAGCTTGGTTTACTTTTTCTTCTGCTTTTTTATATGATTCATCAAGTTTTTGTTTTATGAATAGTTTTTCATCTATTGTAAATGTTTGATCAGATGATACTTTATCTTTTAATTTTTGTAATTCCACTTCTAATTTAGATAAAGCATCTGCTTTTTTAATAACTTCAACTTGAATACTATTAATTGATTGTTTACCTTGCTCTGTAGTCTGATCGACATCTGAGTTAGTATTGGCACCTTCGAGCAGTTTTTTAGCTCTCATTACTGCCTCTTCTACTTTTTGTTTTGCTGCATCCTTTTCTTCTTTTGTTGCGTTTGGTGTTTGATCAATTTCTGCTTTCTTTTGTTTAGCTAATTCGTCGATAGTTTGTTTAGCTACAGATTTTTTAACTATTTCTGGTTGGATTTCATCAATAGCATGTTTACCACTTTCTTTGGCTATTTCAACATCAGAATTAGTCGTAGATTGAGCAATATTATTCTTTGCTTTTATAACTTCTTCATCTACTTTTTGTCTAGCCACATCCTTTTCTTCTTTTGTTGCATTGTGATTATTCTCAATTTCTGCTTTTTTAATTGTTGCTTCATCATCTATCGCTTGTCTAGCTAAAGATTTTTGTATTGTCTCTGGTTGAATATTAGATATAATTGAAATTCCAATTTGAGTTGATTGATCTACTGTATCATTCGTTGTAGATTGATCAACATTATGTTTCGCTTTTGTTGCTGCTTCATCTACTTTACGTTTTGTCATTTCTTTTTCTTCATTCGTTGCTTCATGATTACTATCAATTTCTGCTTTTTTTGCTGTTACTTCATCATCTATAGATTTTTTGGCTTGTGTTTTTTTCAAAGCTACCGCATTAATGTTATTTATTGCACTTATACCATTAATTTGTGCATGATCTACATTGGAATTATTTATTGATTGATCAACATTTCTTTTAGCTTTATTAACCTCATCATCAATTTTTTGTTTAGCTATGTCTTTTTCTTCTTTTGTTGTCGAATTATCTTGATCAATTAGATTTTTTCTAAGAGTTGCTGCTTCATCTATCGCTTTTCTTGCTTCAGCTTTTTTAACTACTTCTGGTTGTATATTTTCAATAGTATTTTTACCAGTTGTTTTAGCATTATTCACACCGTCATTTGTTGTAGCTTGATTTATATTATTTTTCGCTTTTATAACTTCTTCATCAACTTTTTGTTTTGCTGCTTCTTTTTCTTCTTCAGTTGCATCTAGCATTTGATTAATTTTTTCTTTTTTTACTTTTGCTACTTCATCAATTGCTTGTCTTGCTAAAGATTTTTTAACCACTTCTGGTTGTATATTATTGATCTCTGTATTTCCTGTTGTTTTTGCTTGATCCACTGCATCATTTGTTGTAGCTTGATCAATATTATCTTTTGCTTTTGTAGCTTCTTCATCTACTTTTTGTTTTGCTACTTCTTTTTCTTCTTCAGTTGCATCTGGTGTTTGATCTATAATTTTTTTCTTAGCAATTGCAGATTGGTCAATTTCATGTTTTGCCTCTACTTTTTTTATAATTTCAAGTTGGATTGTATTAATAACATTTATCCCTTTTGTTTTCGCGTTATCAACTCCATCATCATTTTCTGCTTCGTTGATATGAGTTTTAGCTTCTGTTAACGCTTGATCCACTTTACTTTTCGCTGCTTCTTTTTCTTCTTCAGTTGCTTCTTGCGTTAAATCAATAGTTGCTTTTTTAAGTTTAGCTAAATCATCAATTGCTTGTCTTGCTTCTGATTTTT
>NZ_KV796905.1:636-1760 GCF_001809305.1 Staphylococcus sp. HMSC072H03 | reverse complement strand
TCATCAATTGCTTGTCTTGCTTCTGATTTTTTAACTACTGTCGGCTGAATATTATTTATCATTGTAGTGCTATTTTGTTCAACTTGATCTACGTCATTATTTGTTTTTGCTTGATCAATTCCATGTTTTGCTTTTATGACTTCTTCGTCAACTTTTGATTTCGCTGCTTCTTTTTCTTCTGTCGTTGCATCAGGTGTTTGATCAATGATGGCTTTCCTAGTTAATGCAATTTGATCAATAGCATTCTTAGCTGTCTCTTTTTTTACAACTTCTGGCTGAATGTTATTTATAGCAACAGTTCCTCTATCTTTTGCTTGATCTACATCACTATTTGTTATTGCTTGATCAATACTATGTTTTGCTTTTGTAACTTCTTCGTCAACTTTTTGTTTTGCTGCTTCTTTTTCTTCTATTGTCGCATTTGATGTTTGATCAATATTATTTTTTTTAGCTCTTGCTACTTGATCAATTAACGTTTTAGCTGCAATTTTTTTTATAATATTGGGTTGAATATTATTAATTGCTATTGTGCTATTATGCTCAACTTGATTCACATCATTATTTGTAACTGCTTGATTAATGTTACGTTTTGCTTTTGTTACCTCTTCATCAACTTTTGATTTCGCTACTTCTTTTTCTTCTGTTGTTGCATCAGGTGTTTGATCAATGATGTTTTTTCTAGTTAATGCAATTTGATCAATAGAAGTCTTAGCTGTCTCTTTTTTTACAACTTCTGGCTGAATGTTATTTATAGCAACAGTTCCTCTATCTTTTGCTTGATCTACATCACTATTTGTTATTGCTTGATCAATACTATGTTTTGCTTTTGTTACCTCTTCATCAACTTTTGATTTCGCTGCTTCTTTTTCTTCTGTCGTTGCATCAGATGTTTGATCAATGATGGCTTTTTTGATTTTTGCTTGAGTATCTATACCTCGTTTTGCTTGTTCTTTTTTAACTATATCTGGTTGGATATTATTTATTGATGCCGTACTATTATGTACTACTTGATCTACATCATTGTTAGACAAAGCACGATTAATATTATTTCTTGCTTCTGTCGCAGCTTCGTCTACTTTTGATTTCGCTGCTTCTTTTTCTTCTGTTGTTGCACCCGGTGTTTG
>NZ_KV796905.1:0-536 GCF_001809305.1 Staphylococcus sp. HMSC072H03 | reverse complement strand
CACCCGGTGTTTGATCAATCGCTTCTTTTTTAATTCTAGCTACTTCATCGATTGCAGTCTTTGCTGCTATTTTCTTAACTATATTTGGTTGAATATGACTAACTGTTGTAACACCATCTTCTTTTGCTTGATCAACAGCTTGATTTATTTCTGTATGATTAATATTATTTTTTGCTTCTACTGCAGCTTCGTCTACTTTTGATTTTGCGGCTTCTTTTTCTTCTATAGTTGCATCAACATTATTGTCGATCTCTGTCTTCTTATTAATAACTTCATTATCAATTGCTTGTCTTGCTTCTGATTTTTTAAGCACATCTGGTTGGATTGCATTGATTGTATTCGTACCATTTGTTTTTGCTTCATCCACATCTGAATTAGTTATTGCTTCATTAATATGAGCTTTGGCTTCCGTTACCGCTTGGTCTACCTTCGCTTTGGCTGCCTCTTTTTCTTCTGTTGTCGCATCTGGTGTTTGATCAATCGCTTCTTTTTTAGCTTTTGCAACATCATCAATTGCTTGTCTTGCTTCTGATTTT
>NZ_KV796904.1:0-358 GCF_001809305.1 Staphylococcus sp. HMSC072H03 | reverse complement strand
TGTTTTAGCTACAGATATTGATATCGCTAAAATAAGAGACTACTTTATTGATTATCATGCTCATACGGTCTCTGAACGATCACTGGCAGATAAAGCGATCGAAGTCATTACGCAATTTGTAGCACAAAACCGTGGTAAGTTTTCTGATGACAAAGCGTTAAAGAATATGATGGAGAACTATGGACTAATTGCCTTAAAAGATGATTATATCGAAGTCAAAATCATTGCGTCTGTATTTAAAAATATGTTGGCAGAGCATCACTTCCAAGATGTTAATAATGTCGTGAATGCACTAAAGGATAAGGGATTTATCGAATCTGACCGTGATCGAATTACGAAAAAACGAACAGTCAAAGAT
>NZ_KV796903.1:637-1013 GCF_001809305.1 Staphylococcus sp. HMSC072H03 | reverse complement strand
TTTTAGCGATATCAATATCTGTAGCTAAAACACGACCTAATATTTTCGCAGATGTTGTAATAACTGCATAACGCTTAAACATACGTTTACCTGTATTGTTTGTTTCATCCTTCAATTTATCTTTAAACCAATGATGTTCATCTTTAAACCATTGAATGGCTTCATCTTCACGTTTAATAAGATAATCAGCAACGAACGGTAAAACATGCCCGTAGTTTTGTGCAACTGCTTTTTTGATATTATCAGAGTTAGTTGCATCTGTAGTAAATTGTTCATTAATCTCAATGGTTCTTACACGTAACCCATCGTTTTGAGCCGAATCAGTAAAAATACTGTATTCTGACGTTGAAATGACAGACGTGCCCCAATTCTTAGG
>NZ_KV796903.1:0-537 GCF_001809305.1 Staphylococcus sp. HMSC072H03 | reverse complement strand
TTAAAAGTTGCTGATGAGAGTTCATCAAATACTAGTGGTACACCATAGTTGTTGCTTAAATAACTTTCAAGTGCATTACGTGTAGCATTCCAACTTCTAAAGAGCGTTTCGCTTCCCTTATTAGGGTTGCCAGCAACTGATACAGCTAAAGCAGCCGCTGTTGATTTACCAGTTGATGACTGACCTGTAAAACTAAAGATGATACCAGCAAATGTAACATCTTGTTTATGCTTCAGAAATGCTGTTACTAAGGCAGAAATTCCGAATATGGTTGCTAATTCCAAATAAAAATGACCTTTGACCTCATTAAGATACATATTAAACCAATCTTCAAACGTACCTTTAGGCGCTAAATCATAAGATGTATCACAAATTGGCTCTGAAGGAGTGTTAGCATTGAATTCTTTGGTCTTATAGACATCATTTAAGGATATAATTGAACCAAATGGAGTTTCTAGTATGCCTACACCTTCATACAAGTGGGAAGGTGATAATAGATTGCGCGTTTGTTGCAAGGCATTACTTAAAGACGTGATG
>NZ_KV796902.1:3540-5726 GCF_001809305.1 Staphylococcus sp. HMSC072H03 | reverse complement strand
ATCAAAGCCAAAATGCATACACTAACGAAAACAATCGAAGACTCACCTGACTTAGATAGCGTATTGAAACCAACAATACTTGGCTACCAAGATGAATTGAATCAAATAAATAATCAAATACATCAACTAGAACGAGATAAACAAGCGGAAGCTCCACATTATGATGCTGATATGATTGCCAATATACTACAAACAATATTCAAAGATATAGATAAATTAGAGAAATCTCAATTGAAATCACTATATCTAACAGTCATCGATCGCATTGACATAAGAAAAGATGAGCATTGTAAGAAGCAATTTTACGTTACACTCAAACTGAATAATGAGATTATCAAACAACTATTTGATAATCATCCACTTGACGAAGTGCTCCTCAGCACTTCGTCTTTATTTTTGTCCCAAACATTATATCTTACTATTTATTAAAAGAAGTGAGTATAAATATTAACTAAAATAATAAATAATTAAAAATATAGTAGATGCAATTATAAAAATTAGATAAAATTAATTTATTAAATTTTAAATATTACAAATTAAGGGGAAAAATGAATGAAAAAAATTATTAATATCTTATTAATTGCGATACTTTCAGTCGTCTTCATTGGATTAGTTTTATTTGTTCTTAATTTCGCTAAAGATATGTGGAGTGACAGTGATACTAAAATTGTTGATAAACATCAACATGAAACGTCTAAAGATAAAAATAACAAACCTTCAGATAGTTCTTCTCAAAATAATAGCAATGAACAAAGCACCACTACTAGTATTGAAGAGCAAGATAATAACATTACTTCTACTAATAACAATGAAAATCAGTCAATTGAAACAAATACCTCTCAACAACAAGCTAGTACAAATAATCAACAAAATAGCACTACAAATGAAAATTCTGAAAGTACTTCTAACGTAGACGATATGTCAAACAAAGAATTGATGGATTACTATACTCAAAATATGAGCGAAGATGATAAAAAAGTCGTCGAAGGAAGATTTGAATATCAAAAAGGTAATGAATACTCAGACTATATTAGAGATCAATTAAAAAGTAATCCAGATGCTATCAATGCTACTAAGTAAATAAGGAGTAAAATATGAAAAAAATTATTAATATTCTATTAATTGCAATACTATCAATCGTATTTATTGGTTTAGCTTTATTTGTAGTAAATTTTGCTAAAGATACGTTCATCAATGACAACACAAAAGCTGATACTGTAAGTAAAAAACCGAGTAAAGATAAAAAAGAAAAACAAAGTTCTGAACCAAATACAGAAGAGGTACAAACGTCTCAAGAAAATTCAAGTAACACTACTATAGAAAATAGTACAAGCGAACAAATATCTAATAACAATAATAATTCTGAATACCCTTCGAGCAAACAAGCAAATACAGAAAATGTACGAACTAATGAGTCTGGTCAAGTAATACATAAAACCAAGCGATATGGTATAGATTACATTGATGAATTTTCTTCTCCTGCTGAGGAAAGAGAGTATGAAGATCAAGTTATGTCACAAAGTGGAGGAGGCCCTACAGAACCAAAAGATAAAGTTGACGATGACGGAATAAGCCAAGATGAATTAGATAGTCTATCAGAAGATGAACAAGCAGGCATAGGATATAATCCAAATAATCCACGCGGTGACGTAGGTAGCCCTAGACCTATATATTCTGATGATGATACCGAAAATTCTAGTGAAGATGAATAATATTTTTTATTAATAATACAAATTGTAATACTAACGAAGTGCCTTGTAGCACTTCGTTTTTTCTTTCTTTAAAGTTTCTAACTAAGTTTAAGAATTCTCTTTATCAATTTCAATAACACTTATCTAATGAGATAGCGAATTAGCATTATCTATCTACTACTACACGATGCTTATATTGAAATTGCTAAAGAACATCCCACAATGATTTTTCACCGGGAAAGGAATGGGATTTGCAGATTCGAAGAAGCAGAAGGATTGTGCAAGCACAATCCCAAAATCCCGTTATTTTTTATAAATAAATAATATATATAAGGAAGCAGAGACACAACCCTATCATCAATACTTATAAATAATGAGTTGATTGTTCGTCAAAATGAGTGGGATTCCGGGATTTCCTTGTTACACCAACGTTTATCACGGGTTTTTATATGGAATTTCCTCATATTCCCACCGGGATTCGTAATAAATGACAAA
>NZ_KV796902.1:0-3440 GCF_001809305.1 Staphylococcus sp. HMSC072H03 | reverse complement strand
CGTAATAAATGACAAATCAAATATATATTATCCCAATGATGTATATCAACTACATCACTATCACACTATCTAGGAGACAATGATATGAAAACAACCACTCAAGAACTCAAACAATATATAACTCGTCTCTTCCAACTATCTAACAATGAAACATGGGAATGTGAAGCGTTAGAAGACGCAGCAGAAAATATACTTCCTACTCGCTTTGTAGACCATACCCCACTTGCGCATCTTACACTTGAAACTTATACCTACTATAACGATGAACTACATGAGCTAAGTATCTATCCATTTCTAATGTACGCCAATAACCAACTCATCAGCATTGGTTATTTGGATCATTTTGATATGGACTTTCTCTACCTCACTGATACTAAAAATACAATTATTGATGAACGTCATTTACTAAGAGAAGGAGGACTCACCATGAATAATTGGATCAAAGTGGCACAAATATCTGTTACAGTCATTAACGAAGGGATTGACATCATGAAAGAAAAGCAAAATGGAAAAAAATAGTATGAAAATCAATCGATACATCACAAGAGGCATTAATGAACACCTATCTCTAGACCTTCAAATCTTACTTTAAAATATGATAAAAGAAAGGGATAATCAACCTAATACAGATTACCTACACATTTTTAGACTGCAAGAAGATGAAAATATACTCACAATCACACATGAACAAGAACAACCCGCATACAAATTGGAATATCACTATACAAACTATGTAAAATATCAAAATGCATTACCTAAGAAAGTCTACGTCATTCGTGAAGATGATGTAGACGCTTTTTATTATGTGATACTTTTACCAGAAGAATACTAAAGGAAGTGACGATGATGAATACAATCAAAAGTACGATATACACAGAAGCGATATTTAGCGATGATGAACAACACCGCTACTTACTCAAGAAAACATGGAATGAAAAGAAACCCGCTTGTACAGTAATCACCATGTATCCTCATTTAGATAGTGTATTATCACTCGATCTTACAACTGTTCTCATCTTCAAACAATTAGTAAATTCTGAACAATATGGCGCTGTTTATCTCGTTAATCTTTTCTCTAATATTAAAACACCTATGAGTATAAAGCATCTCAAAGATAAAGATAAAGAACCATATGATAAACACACGGACATACATTTAATGAAAGCAATTAGTGAAAGTGACACAGTGATTCTAGCTTATGGTGCTTATGCGAAACGACCTGTTGTCGTCGAACGTGTTGAGCAAGTGATGGAAATGTTGAAGCCTCACAAAAAGAAAATTAAAAAGCTTATAAACCCAGCAACAAATGAAATTATGCATCCACTTAACCCTAAAGCACGTCAAAAATGGACTTTGAAATAAAAGGAGGATTATCTATGAACCATGAAACCACACACTCAGACTGGCGAACGGTTGCTAATTGCTTAGCATCGCAAAATTATATTTCAATTGTAAAAGGACTAGTACATCATTTCGCAGCAATTAAAGATGAGGAAATATTGGATAAAATCTATGATGATTTTATGGATGATGACTCTATAACAACGGTACTTAATAATGATTTACAGACAATTATTAACCATTATCTATTAAAATGAAAACTATATTCTAATAAAACTAGAGCATCTTTCACTTAGCGGTGAGGGATGCTCTATTATTTATTTTTTATTGTTACTATTGACGTATTTATTCTTAATACAAACAAATGTGAGAATTTTATAGGTTTCATAGTAAGAGTAATAAATCGAGAATAACAAGAAAATGAGAATTAGTATGTGATGAATTGTTAAAATAAAGTGTTCACAGTGAATGATGACTTATTGGTTATTTATATTTATAATGCAAATATATAAGAAAATCTTGGGAGTGGAATTATGAAACTAAGAGCATTAGAGTATAGTGATTTACTTTTTGTTCATGAATTAAATAATGAATATTCTATTATGTCTTATTGGTTTGAAGAACCGTATGAATCCTTAACGGAACTTCAATATTTATTTGATAAGCATTTATTAGATGAATCAGAGAGACGTTTTATTGTTGAAGATGAAAATCAAGTCGTAGGTATTGTTGAATTAGTAGAAATTAATTACATCCATCGTAATTGTGAAATACAAATAATTATTAAACCTGAGTTCAGTGGTAAAGGTTATGCAAAATTCGCATTCGAAAAAGCGATAAATTATGCATTCGATATATTAAACATGCACAAAATTTATCTATATGTTGATACAGATAACAAAAAAGCTGTGCATATATACGAGTCACAAGGATTTAAAACAGAAGGATTACTCAAAGAGCAATTCTATACTAAAGGTAAATATAAAGATGCCTATTTTATGGCATTATTGAAATCTGAATATATTTTGTAGCATAAAAAATAACTCATATATTCACTTAGGTGGGTTCAAACCTAAATTACTTCTAATAAAATTGAATGGGCTTCACTCGAATGTCCGTAAGAGGAATAAATAAAGTTAAAAGAGAATTGGGATTTGTATGAACGGCACTCAATATGAGAAAAGTAGTAGCTCAACCAGCTGAAAATAATCAAAAAATTTATAAAAAAGACAATTTCTATATTAATTTGATAGAAATTGTCTTTTTTATTTATTCAAAAACTTTATGTCTTGGGCTCGCTTTCATAATATTATCTCTATTTAATATTTTACATAATAGATTTTTATCAGTATCAAACAAACATTTTTTGTAAGAGTCCTTGTTTGCGTTGTTTTAAACAATCAATTTTCTTAGATTGATTTTCAATTAATTTATCTATTTTAACTAAAAAATCTCCAATTTTTTTCTGTTCTTCTAAACAAGGAATTTCAGTTTCATAATTTAAAAAATCTTCAGGTTTAACCGCCATTCTCTCATATACTGTACCTTCTTCATATTTTCTAACTCGGTTTATAAAATCATTTCTAGTAACTAGTAATTCAATAAATAATGGAGAATATCCATTGTTAACCTCAAAAGTAATATAAATAGGTGAAAAAATTACTGAACCAATACGATTTCTAGTAATTACTCCAAACTTCAAATTCGCTGGATTATAGCAAATGTCATTCATTATAGTAACTTTATATTTTTTACTTTTATCTTTTACTAAAAAGTCTCTATTATACCTATCAGACTTTAACGTGATACCACTAGTTGATAATGTGGCGTGTGGGTAGTTCTCTGTTTTACTAGCATATTCTTTTCTTTCACTTAAAATATCTTTTAATTTTACTACTGCCCAATTAGGATAATCATTTCCATTGTCATCTTTAAATCTTAACTCTTGAGAAAAAATCTTTTGCATATAGCCTTTCTTTTGTTGCTCTAATAATTCTAACTTCTTCTCTTCCAATTCGATTTGTTGGTCGAGTTTGCTAAAGAAATCACCTATTTTCTTTTGTTCAACCATATTAGTAGGAAGATAAAAATTTAATTTT
>NZ_KV796901.1:0-263 GCF_001809305.1 Staphylococcus sp. HMSC072H03 | reverse complement strand
AGGCTCAACGTCAATAAAGCAATTGGAATAAATAAATCTTAGTTGATTTCTGGGATATTCCATTCGATTTCTATTAGGTTTCTTTCGCTTCCATGACTTTCTGATTTTATTTCTTTGAAAATTATTTCTGCTATTCTACCGTGATTATTTATTAATATTGCTAAATCTTTTATAGTGAAATCTCTAATCCAGCTACTAGTATCTAGTCTTTTTATGGTTCTGTTGCAAAGTAAAAAATATAGCTAACCACTAATTTATCATGT
>NZ_KV796900.1:72241-145396 GCF_001809305.1 Staphylococcus sp. HMSC072H03 | reverse complement strand
ACATATTGTCATTCAGTTTTCAATGTTCATTTCTTCAACACAAGAATTAATTATACTCGCTATCGATATGAAAGTCAACAACTTTTTTAAATTAATTTTTTTGTGTGTTTAATGTTCGTTGATTTGTTTCGCTCAACAAATAAATACTATACAGGGTTTCTCCCAAATGTACAATGGTAAAAATTACACTACAAAGAGCGAAAGATAGAGACTAACCCACAAAACACGAACATTATATAAAATAATTTGTTAATAGTTAATATTAAAGTTGTTTTCTTTCAGTTTATAACTTTTTTTACATTACTTTTATCTCATAAAACAAACTTTTAAAAATTTACATTTTTTAAAATAATTTTAAAAAAAGCTATTTACAGTGTGATTTAGTATTGTTGAAGGCGGAATATCCTCGCTATTCAATACTCATCTACTATAAATAGCACATAAAAATTTACATTTCGGTTCTACCAGCAATTGCTTTAGAAAGCGTTACTTCATCAGCATACTCTAAATCGCCACCAACTGATAATCCTTGTGCAAGACGTGTTACTTTTATTCCAATAGGTTTTACAAGTCTTGAAATATACATGGCGGTCGATTCACCTTCTAAGTTTGGATTCATAGCTAATATAAGTTCTTTAACTTCTTCATCTTTTAATCTATCAATAAGTGTGGGTATATTGATATCTTCAGGTCCTATACCATCCATTGGAGAGATAGATCCATGTAATACATGATAAAGGCCTTTATACTCTCTCATTTTTTCCATTGCAATAACATCTTTATCATCTTCAACCACACAAATAATTGAACGATCCCTTTGTTTATCTTCACAAATGTAACACGGATCTTTTTCAGTAATATGACCGCAAATACTACAATAGGTAAGTTCTCGCTTAACATCTACTAAGGCTTTAGCAAATTTTACGACATCGTCTTCTTTCATGTCTAATGTATAAAAAGCCAGACGTTGAGCCGTCTTGGGACCAATGCCTGGCAGTTTCATAAAACTATCTATAAGTTTTGAAATCGGTTCAGGATAATGCATACTTAACCTACATTCCTGGAATATTTAAGCCTTGAGTATGTTTACCTAATCGTTCTTGCGTTAAATTATCTGCTTTATTCATTGCTTCATTTGTTGCAGCTAAAACTAAATCTTGTAACATTTCGATATCATCTGGATCTACTGCTTCTTCTTTAATTTCTACATCTACAACTTCTTTATGACCAGTTACAGTTACGGCAACCATACCGCCACCAGCTGTTCCTACAATACGTTCGTCTTTAAGTTTTTCTTGTTCTTGTGCCATTTTCTTTTGCATTTTTTGCATTTGCTTCATCATTTGTTGCATATTTCCGCCACCGCGCATCATTCATTTCCTCCTTAAATTTTCACATTAATTTTATTATAATTTATATTTCATTATACATACGTTTATATTTATTGTCATGTATGACTCATTCAACTTACCTTATAAACAAACTGATATATTTTATTATTCATCTATAATATTCACAGTATCTTCACCAAATAAATCTCTCGCTTTTTGAGCAATATCAGACGTTTCCTCTTTAGTATTATCTTTTGTACTTTCAGAAGAATGATGATCATTTTGTTTTCTATGATTAATATACTCGCTTCTCACTCTCATCCATTGATCTGAAGGGACACCTACTACTTCAACGTTTTTATCAATGATATTACAAACGACGTTTTCAATGTTTTTCCTTTTTTCTTCATCTTTATTAACAATTTCACAATGTATTTCTTCATCAAATTGAATTAATACACGTTTTCTACTTGCTGCTACTGGAATTGAGTTTTGCAATAAGCTGACTAAAGATTTTTTATCATTACTTTTAGCATAATCAATTACTTCTTGCCAATGTTCTTTAAGTAGTTGAATATCTTCTTTATTTGCTTCATCTAACACTTTAGCTATCTGCGTCATAGAAAATGCCGCTTTACTTTGACGTTTATTTCTAGAATGTGTGTTTGTTTGTGTGTGCTTTTTATTACTCTGTGAAATACCTTGTGCTTTTAGAGTTTTTAACTCATTTTCAAGTTGTTCCATTCTTTGTAATAACACTTCATTATTAGGTTCTGTAGCAACAGGCGTTGTTGCTACATTTTCTACTTTCGTAGGATTTGTTTTCACCATTTCAGCTAATTTAACTAATAACACTTCAAAGTGTACATTCTGATTCACACTAAATCTAATAGAAACGAGCGTATCATTTATAATATCTATCATATGATATAACGTTTCTAAATCAAATTGAGTTAAGGCATCGTAACTTGTTTGTTCATTGATTGTTTTATTCATAATCGTATCTCTTACGAAATAAATCATATCATTAATAAGTCTATTTACTTCTTTACCTTCAGATACAAAGTGATGATAACGAGAAAATGCTTCTTTTACATTTCCATTAACGATATCGTTAAATAATTCATTAAGCGATGCTTCATCTACACTACCCGTTACGTCTAATACATCTTGTAAGGTAAGATGCTCATCTCCAAAAGCAATTGCTTGGTCCATAATGCTTAATGCATCACGCATACCACCTTCTGATGCTTTAGCAATAAATTCTAATGCCGCTTCCTCATAATCTAGTGATTGTTCTTGTGCAACAAAACGTAATCGTTCGACAATTTGTTCGGTACTAATCGCTTTAAAATCAAAACGTTGTGCACGTGAAATAATCGTAGGTGGTATTTTATGCGGTTCTGTTGTTGCTAAAATAAAAATAGCGTGTGCTGGAGGTTCTTCTAATGTTTTTAATAAAGCATTAAAAGCACCTGTTGTAAGCATATGAACTTCATCTATAATATAAACCTTATATTTTGATTCACTAGGTGCGTATTTAACTTTATCTCTAATATTTCTAATTTCATCAACACCGTTATTACTAGCAGCATCAATTTCAATAACGTCACCATTTGTTCCTTGTGTAATGCCTTTACATACTGCACACTCATTACAAGGTTCACCATCATGGGGATTTAAACAGTTAATAGCTTTAGCAAACACTTTAGCTATACTTGTTTTACCAGTTCCTCTTGGGCCACTAAAAATATATGCATGAGATTGCTTTCCTTTTGAAATAGCATTTCTCAATGTTTTAGTGACATGTTCTTGACCTACAACATCATTAAAACTTTGAGGTCTAAACATTCGATATAAAGCTTGATAATTCACAGTCGCACCTCCAATACAATTACTTATCAATTATATCATGCAATATCTTTGATATATTAATTTTTTATACTTCTATGATATTGGTTGTAGTTTCCCATGTGGATATTCACTTAATTGATCCCACAAGAATTTCACATAAAGAGACTTATCATCATTTTTCGATATAATATGATGTTGTGCCGCTGATACATAACCTAACGCTGTAAAATACTCAGGACAATCATCTACAATAATAGCAGTATAATGATGAGCTTTCGCACGCTCTTCTACAGCTTGCACTAAAGCTTTTCCTATACCTTGGTTTCGATAAGATGTTGCTACAATCAAAGAAGATAATTGTAATACTTTAAATGTATCTTCATTATCAATGAGATTCACTTCATTTAGCATGATGTGCCCTATAATGTCCCCATCTTCTTTTTTCGCAATAACTTCTAATTCATAATTATATGTAGGTTGTTTTCTTAAATTAGAAATTATTTTACTATGTGATTTACCATCTAAACCTTTGTTATTAGTATAATGTTTTTCAAGTTTTTCTAAAGTCTCGATATAATCCATTTCAGTTAAAGTACTTAAATAAACTTGCATAACTTCCCCCTATAATTAACATGTTTCTAATCATATTTCTATTAAATGAATTGAGTAAATGTATCAGTGTATACACCCATAACCCTCATTATAAAAATAATTTAGGGTGTTTGTTTTTCTCAACATGCCTATTTTGAATATCTGTATATAAGTATGATGTTTATAGTTGTTCGATAACAACTTATTTAAATGATTTAAGAATCTTTATCTGTATTCTAAGTTCTTCTATAGTTTATATAAAAAAGGAGTGACTTTAAATTAAAGTCACTCGTAAAGTATATCTATTTATAGAAATGATTAATTTTAAATTAAATAACCGTGCACCTTCGAATCGAGTGTACATCATAAACGTTACCGAAGTCGATAGCTAAATCTCGGCTACCCTACGGCACATATGAGTGTCCACTTAATGCTGCTTCCGTCAGGACCTGACATGATTCATGGGTTCATATTGCATAGGACCGAAATCTTCAAACACCTCGTGCTTCGGGCAGACTTCACAAAAGTACACCCTCAACGAAGGATTTAAGTCTCGCATAAAGCGGATTTCGAGTACAGGGAACCGCTACCTCCCCACCTAGCACGGTAAGTTTTATAATACTATAAAACGTATTAACGTTGCAAGTAAAATAGTATATTTATTTATAAATCATTCAAGTTAAAAACCAATTCAAAAATATTACTATTTATTTTGTCGACGAGAAAATTCATTAAACTTAAACTCTGTCGCTAGATGCTTTGAAACATTATATTGAAATCGCGTCGTATCTTTAAGAAAAACGGTACTTCTTACTGTCGCTGTATATGGATGGTGCACTTTACCAAACACTTGATATTCAAAATCCTTAAATGGTTCAAATGTAATTGATTTATTAGAATAGCTAATATCTAAATGAAGTTCTTTTTCTAAATAATCATAAATAGACTTTCTAGCTATTTCATTAGATATTTTAGGAACTAATGATGTTAGAAAATAATCTTCATCTAATATTTTAACTTTTCCATTTACACTTCTACTTCTTACTACATGACATAATAAGTCGTTATTTCTTAGACCCAATTGTTCTTTCACTAAAGGAACATCAGACGCCTTTATTATTTCATTTACAAGGACATATGTTTCATGATTTAAGTTTAACTTTTCTTTAACTTCTTTAAAGCTAATTAAATCTGAAAAAGGAAATTCAGTGATATCTTGTTGAATAACAATCGATCCTTTTCCTTTAATTTTTTGAATCATCCCATCATTTGCAAGTAATTCAAGTGCTTTTCTTACCGTTTCTCGAGATGAGTGATATGTTTCTACAAGTTCACGTTCTGACGGTAGTTGTTCACCGTATAAGTATATTCCCTCAGAAATATCTTTTTTTAACTTTTCATAAATTACTGCAAATTTTTGTTGAACCATTTTTATTTTTTCACCCTATCACTTAATATGACTTACTAATTACTATCGCACCATATGATGAAATCTTATTATCAAAAATTGTACCACTCTGAATAATAATATCTCCTACTATATCAAGATCATCTGGAATCCTAACAGCTTCATTTGAAAAGTTAGCAATAATTAACCAAGAATCATTTTTATAGTTGCGACGATAAATAAACAATTGTGGATGATCCATATACAATGGTTCAATATCTCCATAAGTAATAATATCATGATGATGACGTAACTTAATAAGTTGACGATATACATGTAAAACTGAATCTTTATTACTTATAGCATCTTCAACATTAATCGTATCTATATTCTTAGGTAAATCTATCCATGGCGTACCAGATGTAAATCCTGCATTTTCATTTTGATTCCATTGTATAGGAGTACGCGAATTATCACGCGATTTTTGGGATAAAATGGTCAAAATTTCTTCTTCTGGTATCCCTTCTTCTTTTAGATGTGTATACGCATTAAGAGATTCTACATCTCTATATTTTTGTATTGATGTATAATGAGGGTCAGTCATGCCAATTTCTTCACCTTGATAAATATAGGGTGTCCCTTGTAACATATGCAACACAATAGCTAACATTTTTGCGCTTGCTTGACGATTCAATTCATTTGTGTCATCGCCAAATCGTGATACTACTCTTGGTTGGTCATGATTACACCAAAAAATAGCATTCCATCCACCACCATTATGGATACCTACTTGCCATTCCATTAAAATTTTCTTCAATTTAAGAAAATCATATTTTTCATTTGTCCACTTTTCACCATCTTTATAATCCACTTTTAAATGATGAAAATTAAATACACTATTCAATTCTTGACGCTCAGGACGTGTATATTTAATACAATTGTCAATCGTTGTTGAAGACATCTCACCTACTGTCATCATATTTCTATTTCCAAAAGTATGACGGTTGAGTTCATGTAAATATTGGTGAACGCGGGGGCCATCAGTGTAAAATTCTTTTCCGATGGCTTCTGAATTTTTAAATTCATCTTTAGAAATAAGGTTTATTACATCAAAACGGAAACCATCAACGCCAAATTGAATCCAATAATTTACCATTTCATAAAGTGCTTGTCTTACTTTTTCATTATCCCAATTCAAATCAGCTTGTGTCACATCAAATAAGTGTAGATAGTATTCATCAGATTTCTCATCATATTCCCAAGCATTTCCACCAAATTTAGATTGCCAATTTGTTGGTGGTCCATCTGCTGATGATTTGAAAAAATAAAAATCTCGATAAGGATTATCTTTTGAATGAATTGCTTCCTTAAACCAATGATGTTCCGTAGAAGTATGATTAATTACAATGTCTAGCATAACTTTTAAGTCTCGACGATGTGCTTCATAAATCAATTTTTTAAAATCATCTAATGTTCCAAACTCTTCATTAATTTTAAAATAATCGCTGATATCGTAACCATTATCATTCATTGGAGATTCATAAATAGGTGTAAGCCAAATATAGTCCACGCCTAAATACTTTATGTAATCTAATTTTTCAATAATACCATTCAAATCTCCTTTGCCGTCTCCAGTCGTATCATTAAAAGATTTAGGGTAAATTTGATACACTACTGATTTTCGCCAATCGTTTTGAATCATATTAATACCACCTTTATCTAAAAATATATTTTTCAAAATAATTAATTATTCACATCTTATAATGAAAGTTCATAACCCTCATTTTATATCATTGGGATTTTCTACCATTTCTTTAGCTTTAATTTTAGTGAATTTAGAAAAAATCACCGTTAATACTGCTGGCAAAATCATTGCTAATAGGATAACAAGTATATAAATATACCAATATTTACTTTGGATTGAAATAAAAGCTGGAACGCCTCCTACCCCTACATTACCAAGTACTCGATTTGCTCCAATGACTGCTCCTAAAACACCCGATGTACAAATAGCAGCAAAAAACGGTACTTTTAAAGGTAAATTCACTCCAAACATAGCTGGTTCAGTGACACCTAAGAAAGCAGAAACGCCAGATGTTAATGCTAATCCTTCTTCTTTTGCCATTTTTCGACGTTTATAAATTAACCATGCACCAAATGCAGCTGATCCTTGACAAATATTAGAAATGGCTACAATTGGCCATAAATAAGTTCCCTTTAAAGAACTGCCCATCAATTGAAAATCCACTGCTAAGAACATATGGTGTAACCCAGTAATAACAAGTGGTGCATAGAAGAAACCATAAATTGCGCCACCTAACCAACCCGCATGTTCAAAAATAAATTGTATAGCACCTGTAATCGCTGTTCCGATACCTAATGCTATAGGCCCAATAATAATAAATGATAGGAATCCTGTAATTAATAATGCTACAGGCCCTACTACAAGCATCTTAATTGAATCATGCACGACTTTATTAAGTGCTTTTTCAATTAAAGAAAGTACATAAGCCGCAATAAGTACCGGAAGGACTTGCCCTTGGTAGTTTAATTGTTTAATTTCTAAACCAAATAAATTCCATGTAGGAATATGACCCTTAGCTATATCATATTGTGAAACGAGTTGAGGATGCATTAATATCAATCCCAACACTAATCCTAAAATTGGACTACCTCCAAAGACTTTCATACTACTCCAACCAATTAAAGCTGGTAAAAAGATAAATGCTGTACTAGCTATGACGTTAATAATATTAGAAATATCACCTAATTGATGATGTTGTTCCACTAAGGCCTTAGGACCAAATAAATTTTCCATAGTTAAAAGATTATTAATCCCCATAAGTAAACCAGCTGTTACTAGTGCTGGCAAAATTGGAATAAAAATATCTCCTAATAATTTTACTAATCGTTGTAATGGATTGCCTTTTTTTGCAGCGGCAGTTTTTGCTTCATCTTTAGATGCAGTTTCTACACCGGTTTCATTTACAAACTGTTTATACACTTCATCTACTGTACCAGGACCAATAACAATTTGATATTGATTGTCAGCTTTAAATTGGCCTTTAACAAGCGTATTATTAGATAAAGCTTCCTTATCTACTTTATTATCATCTTTCAAAACTAATCGTAATCGCGTTACACAATGAGTAGCAGTATCTACGTTTTCTTTTCCACCTATTGCTTGAACAATATCTTGTACATCTTTTCTTTTTACGCCCACGATGTCCACTCCTTTGTTTCTAACTTAAACAAAGTATAACTTGTCTAGACAAGTTATGTAAAGGCTTTCATTAAATGATTTGATTTTTTAAAAATTTAGTACATAAAAATAAGCACTCAGTAAGTTACTGAGTGCTTATCTTCTTTATATTGATTAGTCTTGGATTTTAATGATAATGGCGGAGGAAGAGGGATTCGAACCCCCGCGGCCCGTTAAGGCCCTGTCGGTTTTCAAGACCGATCCCTTCAGCCGGACTTGGGTATTCCTCCAATGAACACAATAACCATCATATAATATTATTCATTGGAAGTCAATATTTTTATATTATTATGCTAAAACTTTTTGTTTGAGATATTGATCTACTGATTTAGCTACAGCTCGTCCTTCTTTAATTGCCCACACGACTAAACTTTGTCCACGACGTGCATCTCCTGCAGCAAATACTTTTTCTTGATTTGTACGATAATCCTGCTCATTTGCTACGATTTTATTTTGTTTAGTTTTAATATCAAATGATCGTGGTACTGTTGTTTCAGTTCCTTCAAATCCGATTGATAATAATACTAAATCTGCTGGCCAGTGTCTTTCTGTACCATCAACCACTACCATACCCTCAGGTGTTTCTTCCAAAATTTGGGTATAAACACCGCGAATATTACCAATCGCATCTACATCATATCGCATAGTTTGAACGCCATATGCACGAGGCTCTCTTCCAAATCGTGCTTCATATTCTTTATGAGCATAATCCATTTTAAATACAGGTAATGCTAAAGGCCAAGACGTGTTACTTTCAAATGTAATTTCTTCTGGTGCTTTTGTATACTTGTTAAACTGTACAATAGATTTACAATTTTCGCGTAAAGCAGTCGCTACGCAGTCTGCTCCAGTATCCCCTGCTCCTATAACAATTACATTTTTATCTTTAGCCGTAATTGAAGCTTCTTCAATCTCACCATTTAGAACTTGCATTTGCTCGGTAAGGTAATCCATAGCAAAATGAATACCTTGTCCCATTCTACCTTCTAAAGGCAAGTCACGTGCTTTTTGAGCACCAGTACATAATATAATCGCATCAAATTGTTCTTCTAATTCATCACGTGTTATATCTACACCGATATTAGTATTTGTCTTGAAAGTAATACCTGCCTCACGCATGATTTCAATTCTACGTCGAACCACAGTTTTGTCTAACTTCATATTTGGAATACCATACATTAATAAACCACCTGGCTCAGCTGCTCTTTCAAAGACAGTAACTTGATAGCCTAAATGATTTAATTCTTCCGCAGCTGCTAATCCCGCAGGACCGCTTCCAACAATTGCCACGCTCTGATTTTTGTGTTCTTTTGGATATTTTGGTTTTACCCATCCATTGTCATAAGCTTCATCAATAATCGTGCGTTCGATACCTTTAATTGCTACAGAATCACGATTAATTTTCATAACACATGATTGCTCGCATGGTGCAGGACAAATACGTCCTGTAAATTCAGGAAAATTATTCGTCTCACTTAGACGTTCGTATGCTTCTTTAAAGTCTTGATGATACACTAAATCATTCCATTCAGGTATATAATTTCCTATTGGACAACCAATTGTTTCTCGTCCGAAAGGAAGTCCAGTTTGACAAAATGGCGTTCCACAATCCATACATCTTGCCCCTTGAATAGAGGCTTCTTCTCTAGAAAATCGTTGTTGGAACGCTTCGTGTCCTTCTAAACGTTCAATGAGTGACAATTCTGCTAATGATTGTTTCTCATATTTCATAAACCCTTTAAACTCACCCATAACTTTTCCTTCCTTTCTTTAATAAATCACAGCTGGTTGCAAGTCTTTTTCAATCGATGTGCGATGATCATAAAATGCAGCTAATTTTGCTTCGTTATCTTCTGATAAATGACGATGTTGTAACTCGATTTTTTGCATCATTAATTCATAATCTTTTGGAATTACTTTTATGACATGTTCAGTGACATTCTCAAATTGATTTAAGATATCTTTAGCTTTTGTACTTTCTGTATAACGATAATGTTCTTCTAACATTGATTTAAGTAACTGCTTTTCTTCATCATGTTGCACGCGTTTAAATGCTAATGTTGGAAGTTGGTTCGCTTTTTTAAATGCTTCGATATCACTTGGGAAGATATAACATACTCCACCACTCATACCTTGGCCAAAGTTTTTGCCAACATCACCAAGTATAACAACATGTCCACCTGTCATATATTCCAAACCATGATCTCCAATTCCTTCAACAACTACATCAACACCACTATTACGAATACAGAAACGTTCTCCAGCACTACCATTAATATAGGCTTTACCACTAGAGGCTCCATAGAAGCATACATTACCTGCAATAATTTCATTTTCACGAGCATGCTTTGGTGCTTTCACAACAACTGTTCCACCAGATAACCCTTTTCCTACATAGTCATTAGCATCTCCAGTATGATGTATTAATAGTCCTTTAGGAGCAAATGCACCTAAACTTTGCCCAGCATGGCCCATCGTTTCTGCAATAATCGTTTCTTCAGGTAAACCTTTACTACCATATTGCTTCGTAATATAACTACCCGTAATTACACCAACATTTCGTTGAGTATTATTAATTGTATATTGTCCTTTGAATGTTTCACCATTTTCAATACTTTGTTTTGCCTCTTTATATAAATAATTTAAATCGAACCCAATATCTAAATGATGATTTTGAGCTATTTCTTTTGTGTTCGGTCCATCAACTGCATGAAGTAATTTCTCAATATCAAGTGATGCAGCTTTAGATTTAGGATTAATATGACGAGAACGTTGTAATAAGTCAGTACGTCCTACTAGTTCTTCGACTGTTTTCAAGCCAAGTTCCGCGAGAACTTCTCTTAATTCTTCAGCGACGAAATGCATAAAATTGACAACATGATCCGCTTTACCTCTATAAAGCGCACGTAAATCTTTATTTTGCGTTGCTATTCCTACTGGACAAGTATCATTATGACACACTCTCATCATAATACATCCGAGAACAACAAGAGGTGCAGTTGCAAAACCAAATTCTTCTGCTCCTAATGCACACGCTAATGCTACATCTCTACCTGTTAATAACTTACCGTCTGTTTCTAAACGTACACGGCTACGTAAATCATTTAACTTTAATGTTTGATGTGTTTCTGCTAAACCAAGCTCCCATGGTAATCCGGCATGTTGAATACTTGTTTTAGGAGATGCACCCGTACCACCGTCATAACCACTGACTACAATTTTATCTGCAAATGCTTTAGCTACCCCTGAAGCGATCGTTCCTATACCTGTTTTAGATACAAGTTTAACAGCAATATCAGCATCTTTATTTGCATTTTTCAAATCGTGAATCAATTGCGCTAAATCTTCAATTGAATAAATATCATGGTGTGGTGGTGGAGAAATAAGCCCAATACCTGGTGTAGATCCACGTGTTTCAGCAATCCATGGATATACTTTAGTGCCAGGAAGTTGTCCACCTTCACCAGGTTTTGCACCCTGAGCCACTTTAATTTGTAATTCTTTAGCGTGTTGTAAATACTCACTAGTTACACCAAATCGTCCTGATGCAACTTGTTTAATCGCACTTGATAAATAACTGCCATCTTCTTGAATGACATATCGTTTAGGATTTTCTCCTCCTTCACCGCTATTGCTTTTTCCTCCTAATTTATTCATCGCTTTTGCTAAAGTTTGATGTGCTTCCTCAGAAATAGAACCATAGCTCATAGCACCTGTGTTAAAACGTTTTACAATCGATTCTACAGATTCTACTTGCTCAATAGGAATTGATGATTGAGATTTAAATTCTAGTAAATCACGTAAATGGTCGTGTCTATTTTCATGCACAGCATTAGTAAATGTTTTAAATTGCTCGTAATCATTTTCACGACAGGCATGTTGTAATAAATGAATCGTGGTTGGATTAAATACATGATGTTGTCCTTGTTGACGCCATTGGAAGTTACTACCAGAAGCTAGATATTCTTCTTCATTACTTTGACGTTTTCTATTTTCTTCATCAATTTGTTCAATACTTAATCCTGATAATTTAGATTGTGTTCCTGTAAAGTAAGTGTCAATCACATTTTGAGATAAGCCTACTGCTTCAAATATTTGTGCGCCTTGATAACTTTGAACGGTAGAAATACCCATTTTAGCCATAACTTTAATAACGCCTTCTGATAAAACATTTGTATATGTTTCAACATTTTCAGAAATCGAACCTTCAAGATGATGACTATCAGTTAAATGAGCAATCGTTTGTTGTGCTAAGTAGGGAATGACTGCATTAGCACCATATCCAAGTAAACAAGCAACATGATGCACTTCACGTGTTTCACCTGATAAAGCAACAATACTTGTACTCATACGTAAATCTTCTTTAATAAGTAATTGATGAATATGACTTACAGCTAATAACATCGGCATAGCATAATGCAACGATTGAGTTGTATTGATAAGTGCGCTATCATCTAACACTAAAATTGTGTAACCTTCTTTTGTAGCTTGAATCGCTTCTTCTCCTATATGATTTAAAGCTTCTTCGAGTGAAATATCTTGATACAGGGTCGATAAATGTTTCACGTTAAACTTACTTTGTTCAATTTTATCTAATTGATTTAATGTAAGAACTGGTTTAGTAAGCTGTATACGATTTAAGACATTCGGTTCTGGATGAAGTAAATTTCCTTCACTACCTAGATAAGATAACTCACTTGTTACAATCTTTTCACGATAAGCATCGATAGGTGGATTCGTTACTTGAGCAAACAGTTGTTTAAAATAGTTAAATAATGATTCTGGTCGTTCATTTAGTACTGCGAGCGGCGCATCATACCCCATGGCACCAATAGGATCTTTTTTTCCTATCAAAAGATCTGTCATATATTTATGAATATCTTCCTTAGTGTAGCCAAACTGCTTTTGTACTTTAAACAGTGTTGCTTCATCTAATAATTGACGTTGATATTGAACTTCGTCTAATTCTAAATCAATCTTGTATTGATCAATCCAATCTTTATAAGGATATTTATGTGCAATATGAGTTTTAAGTTCGTTATTTTCGATGACTTTATTAGAGTTAAAATCAACGAGCAATAATTTCCCAGGATTCAATTGTCCTTTAAAAGCAACGTTTTCTTCTGGAACATCAATCACACCCACTTCAGATGAGAAAACAATAAAATTATCTTTAGTGATTGTATAGCGTCCTGGTCGTAATCCATTTCGATCCGTTAATGCGCCAATTTTATCGCCATTACAGAATGAAATCATTGTTGGGCCATCCCAAGGTTCCATTAAATAGCTATAAAATTCATAAAATGCACGTACATGTTCATCATTGGATTTATTATATAACCATGGCTCTGGTATAAGTAACATCGCCGCTTCTTCAGGCTCCATTGCTAAACTTAAAAACTCCAACGCGTTATCTACAATAGCTGAGTCGCTTCCGTCTTCATCAACAATATTTTGAATTTTTTCACTTTCATTACCAAATAAAGTATTAATAAGTTGACGTTGACGAGCACGCATCCAGTTAACATTACCTTTAATCGTATTAATTTCTCCGTTATGCATAAGAAGTCGGTTAGGATGTGCACGTTTCCAACTAGGGAATGTATTCGTACTAAATCTAGAATGAACAAGTCCTAATTTTGATTGATAATCCTCATTGTTTAAGTCTAGGTATAACGTCTTGATTTGATCTGAACGTAACCAACCTTTATAGACAATCGTTTTATGAGATAAACTTGTAAAATATAAATCTAAATGTTCGCGTTCTGCATATTGTTCAATTTGTTTACGTGCTAAATAAAGCTGTTTAACAGGCGTTTCATGTTGGTTTAAATCTACAAACACTTGTTGTACATAAGGCATTGTAGAAGCAACATGTTCTGCTAATGCTTGTGTATCTACAGGTACATCTCTATAACCAATTACTTTCAATCCTTCATCGTTAAAGTATTGGTTAAATACAGTTTCATGCTGTGTACCTGAAACTTTTTGATTAGAGAAAAAAAGACCTACCGCATATTCACCTTCATTAGGTAAGTCGAAATGAGTATGTTTTTTAAAAAATTCGAAGGGAATTTCTGTCATAATTCCTGCGCCATCACCAGTAATACCATCAGCTCCAATACCGCCTCGATGGTCTAATCTACGCAACATTTCTAATGACTTTTCAATAATATCGTGAGATCTTAAATTATCCATATTGGCATAAAAACCGATTCCACATGCATCATGTTCCTCACGGTAATCATATAATCCTCTTTTTAGTCTATCTTTAAACACGATGCCCACTCCTTTTGAGAATTTTCAGAAAATTTACTGTTAATAACAATTAATATAATGTAAAATATTTATCTGAACAATATATTAAATAGATGATATCATTCTAATAATTAGAATATTTACGATATACTTAGATTAAGGAGGTAAAATATGGAAATTAAACAATTACGATACTTTGTTGAAGTGGCTCGCCGTGAACATATTTCTGAGGCTGCATTGGAACTTAATATTGCTCAATCTGCAATTAGTCGCCAAATCAATTTACTTGAAAAAGAATTACAAGTCCCATTATTTGATAGACAAGGTCGCAATATATATCTTACTTCGCACGGTAAAGCGTTACTAACACAAGCAACTCACATACTAGAACAACTTGATGAAACAGTTGCACTTTTTCAACAAGAACAACTTAAAAACGCTCATCATATCAATTTAGGTTTTGAAGAAAGTTATGCTTCTCATATGATTACACCTATTATTCAAACGTTTGAAAGAGAATATGATAGTCACATTATACCTAGTTTAATGAATCATACTCAGATAGTAGACTATTTAAATTCAGGAAAAATTGATATAGCTATTGTTGAGAATACACCTGAACTACAAGCAAACTCAACTCTTTCAATTACGTCTTTATATGAAGAAACATATCATTTATACGTACCTAAAGACGATGCTATTGCCTTATCATTTAATCCGCCCTTAACACAACTTAAACAATTTGAAAAAAATCCTTTATATACACTTCACGATTTTCCTGATTCTATTAAAAAACGATTAGAATCTGTAATTAAAGTACCTATATATACACTAGGTACAAAGTCTCTTGGTCAGTATCTATTAAAACAACGTCGTGGCCATCTACTCTTACCTGATTATATATCGTTGGATCATTCATCTGAACAATTAGAGGATATCTCTTTATCACATACAGAATTAAAACGTTCATTTTGTGTGGTATTTAAAAAAGACAATAAAAAAGTAGATATCTTTAATCTATTTCATCTCATTCAAACATTGCTAAATAAAGTTTCAACATATCACTAGGTCTTGTAACGAACACTAACACATAACATGTGATTGAATATCATTTTGAACACGCATATATTTACTTTATTGCAATAAAGGGGTAAATTATATAATTAAAAAGAGGTTTAGGTTTAATGAATATAAAGACACTTCATGTTTCTAAAATTAAAAACACTCATCGTCTAATTATTATTGTTACTTTCATAATGATTGGATTATTTATTTTTACATTTTTTAATGCTTCATTTTATCAAATACCTATTGGTAAAATCACAAATATCGAAACAAGTCATGGTCAAAAAGTCACAGACGAGCATCATAATACTGACACAAAATATAATCAACGATTAACTATACGCATTCTAAACGGTAAGTATAAAAACGAGATCACAACTGTTAATAATCATTTTGTAAAATCTCAAGCAGATTCAGAGCAATTTGCTAAAAACGAAAAAGTATTATTACATATACAAAAAGGTCCATCTGACGCTACCATTCTAGAAAAAAAACGCGATGGCCTTACTGTGGCGATTGTAGGCATATTTATCGTGACACTTTTAATTGTAGGCAAAAATGTAGGGTTACAATCAATTCTATCTCTACTATTTAACACTGCGTTTATTATTGTTTCCATAGGCATTCATAATACTTTTTCAGGTACAAATTTATTTTTATTAATGAGTATAGCCATTATTTTATCAACTATTCTTACATTAGTATTAGTAACTGGGTGGCAAAAACGAACTTGGGTTACGATAGTTGCTACTTTATCTGGAACGTTTTTATGTGTAGGGATTACTGAATTATTAATTCAGTTTACAGGTGGTAATGGCATCAAATATGAAACAATGAGTTTTTTAACGCTACCTCCAAAAGATGTCTTTATGTCTTCTGTTCTTATAGGAACATTAGGAGCGGTGATGGATGTAGCCATTACAATTTCTAGTGGAATGTACGAAATTCTCCAGCGTACGCCTCACATTTCAATGGCTCGTTGGGTTTTAGCTGGACGTCATATTGGCCAAGATATTATGGGTACCATGACCAATATCTTATTATTTTCATATTTATCAGGTAGTCTAGCTATGGTATTAATTTACTTAAAAAATGCGAATACATTTACTTACACAATATCTATGAACTGGTCTCTAGAAATGACACGTGCACTGACTGGTGGTATCGGTATTGTATTGACCATTCCTATAACCATAGGACTTATGGTCACTATATTTAAGTGGAAAGGAGTAAGTCGATGACTACAATTTTTTTACTCGCACTATTACTTTTTATTTTAATGGTTTTGCTTGGCGGTAAAAAAGGACTCATTTCCTATCTCACTTTATTTTTAAATTTTATTATTCTTATTATTAGTATTGTTTTCATTCTGTTTGGCATGCCAATCTACCTAATAGCCTTTACTTTTTGTCTTGTGACTGCTGCTTGTAACCTTTTTATTTTAAATAGTTACAATATCAAAACACAAGCCGCATTTATCGGAACGATAGTAACAACAGTGCTTCTTATCATAGGCGTCTATTTATCTGTAAAATTTGGTCATCTACAAGGTTTTGCTACAGAACAACAAGATGAAACCTATATATTTTCAATGAATATTGATATAAATATGCTACAATTCTCTGTTTTTACTATTATGTTGGCTGTCATCGCTGCTGTAATAGATTTAACGATTACAATAAGTTCACCAATGTATGAGTTGAATGAAACCAATCCTAATCTTTCTCGTAAAGAATTATTTCAATCTGGTATGCGTGTGGGCAGAGAAATTCTTGCTACTTCCGCTAATACAATTTATTTAGCTTATTTTGGTGGACAATTAACATTATTCTTTTGGTTTTTTCAACTTCATTATTCATTTGGGCATATTTTAAATTCTAAAATTTTTGCTCAAGAGTTTATCTCAATCTTATTAGGTGGCATTGCAGTCGCGTTAAGTATTCCTATCACGGCTTGGGTTAGTGCTCGGTTGATTAAATATCATCAACTTAAACAAACAGATCACCACATTACTACTTCATCCTTAAACGAAGATATAAAATAGTAAAGACCAAACAGTGGCATTTAATGATTGAAAGCATCAAATGTCACTGTTTTATTTATTCAATACTTATGTTGAAAATGTTTCAATCCACTTAATTACAGCTGGTGCGATATATTGTGTATCAAATTTATTGAACCAACGAATATCAGTAACTTCATTATCAATTTGAACTTCATTCCAATTAATACTTCGATTAACCTTAAATCCATTTAATTCGGTCAAAGTATTTGGTTGAGGATAGGCTTCACCAATCACTTTTCCAATATATGTAAAATCATCTTGAGAAAAATGAAGTTGTAGTTCTTCTTCAATTTCTCTTTGAATAGCTTCTAAGAGCGTTTCACCTTCATCAATTTTCCCACCAGGAAAATAATATTTTTCTCTGTGACGCACTTGTACCAGTAAAATTTGGTCCTCTGTTTCTTCCACTAAACATACACATTTAATCATTCTATTCATCCTTATTAAAATATTCTCACTTCAAAAAAATAATTTAATTTAGTATGATATTAACATACATTAAAACAAACATTGGGACAAATTCTTAATGAGTGGTATAACATTCAGATTTGTTTTTTATTTTTATGGAGGTCTTGTATGATGGCAAAACAATCAAAACTTTCACGCTTATCTAGTTTAGTAAGTACAGCAGGATTTATTGTGGATGGATATAATGGACTTAAATATAGTGCAAAAAATAAAAATTTAGTTTATCTATCACTAGCACTTAGCACAGCGGGTACTGTGTTCGATTTTATAGTTTCTATGAGATCACCACGTAAATTCACATCATTTATCTCATTTATTGTTAATGTGACACGCTTAGCTTCAAGCTTTAGAAAAGTGAAAGAAGATTATCATTTCGAATAAAAAAACGAGCCTAAGACATAATGAATTGTCTTAGGCATTTTTAATATATTGGCAGTCGATGACTGAAGTAAAAATACGCTTGTATCAAGCTTTTTTCAATTCTAGTCCCGGATTCCCAACATAAAGACTTTCAATAAGAAAGTCTATGTCCAACGCAAATTAGGGATACGTTGCCAAGGTAGGACGACGGATTCAAAATGAATTCTGTCCCATTTCCTTCATTTTTTTACTAATGAATAAATTTATATTGTCTAACTTGATAGGCTGGAATTGTACGATATGTTAAAATTCCTGGACCTGCACTAAAGTTCATTTCAGATACTAAAATACTTCCATTACTATTGACGCGTTCTACAAATGCAACATGACCATAGTAGCCAGCATCTGATTGAGCAATTGATCCTACAGTAGGATGATAATCAATTCTATAGCCATCTCTTTCAGCTGCATTATCCCAGTTATTTGCATTCCACCAATATGTACTAATACCTTTACCGATTTGAGCACGACGATTAAAGACATGCCATGTACATTGACCCCAATCATATAAATTTCTATGATTAAAAATCGGTGTATGATAATAATAATTTGATGATGAACTTGTACTATTTGTATTACTACTTGATGATGCTGTGCCGCTTACGCGTAATGTTTGACCTGGGTAAATAAAGAAATTATTTAACCCATTTAAACGCATAATATTTTGATATGTCGTATTATATTTCCAAGCGATGCCCGATAATGAATCACCGTAACGCACAGTATAGTAGCTTGAAGAACTAGATGAATTTGAGCTACTTTGTGTGTGGCTACTCGAACGTGCTGTCCCTGAAACTTTTAATGTTTGACCTGGAAAAATTAAAAAGCTATGAAGTCCATTTAATTCCATAATATGGCGGTACGTTGTACCATAGCGACTAGCAATTGATGATAAACTATCTCCACTTTTTACTGTATATGTACTGCTTGAGTTATTACTATAAGAATGGGATGAACTAGAGCCTGAAACAGTTAATACTTGATTTGGAAAAATAAGATTTGATGTCAAACCATTTAATGATTTTAATTTAGCTATTGTTATACCATAGCGATTTGAAATAGACCATAATGATTCTCCACTTTTTACGGTGTGAGTTGTTGCTGCTTCTGCTTGATGTGCAAATATTGTACTAAATGCCCCAGTTCCAATAATTGCTGTTGCAAGAACTTTTTTATTCATAAATAAGCGCCTCCTTAATTTTATGCTTATCTTTGACATGTCCTCATGACAATTGTTGTATTAACGCTTAGTTTTATTACGTTAATTCTAGTGCTTTAACTTTAATTTTTTCTACTCAAGTAGTCTACTTATATAAATTAATATATTTCATCATAATATTCCATTTCAATTTGATTACATAATGATGAAATTTTAGTACGATACTTATAAATTTAAAACTTTATAAAAATCAATTTCTTTAGTCTAATTATTGCATAACGCAAATAAGGATTTTTTTAATGTGATTATATTTAATCAAAAATTTATGATACTATTGAAAATGATATAAAAAAAGAGCGAGACAGAATTCATGTTTGAATTAGCTGTCCCACTCCAAGAGTCGAAAAAAGCTTGATATATGTGTATTTTTAATTCATTAACCTACGATACATGCTAAACGACTAAACAACGATTGATATTCTACAATTTTTAACTTACTATTTTAAGCTATCTTCAATGTCTTTAATTTCTTTTTGAGATAAATCGACTGCTTTTTCGCCATCTTTAGTGTCTTTTTTCAATGCTTCTTGTGCTTCTTTACTATGATATAGATCTACAATTTTTTTGTATGTTTTATTATCTTTATCTTTTGAGTTAACGGCAATTAAATTAATGTATGGTTTAACTGCATCTGAAGTAGAACTTTCTAAATAAATTGGATCTTTCTTAGCATCTAAGCCTGCTTTCGTTGCTACACCATTGTTGATAACTGAAATATCAACATCATCTAATGCACGTGCAGTTTGTTGAGCATCTACTTCTTTAATTTTTAAATGTTTAGGGTTATCTTTAATATCTTTTGTTGTACCACTTAAACCAAAGTTATCTTTTAATTTAATAAGTCCTGCTGATTCTAATAATTTTAAAGCACGCGCTTGGTTAGAAACATCATTTGGAATCATCACTTGCGCGCCATCTTTAACATCTTTAATATCTTTTACTTTTTTAGAATAGATGCCTAAAGGTGCTAATACGGTTGTACTAATTGCTTCAATTTTTGCATCTTTATGTGCTTTTTTATATTCATTTAAGAAAGCAAAGTGTTGGAATGCATTCATATCGATATCTCCATCACTTAATGCTTTATTAGGTACGTTATAATCTGAAAAGTGCTTAATTTCTAAATCAATATCATCTTTTTTTGCTAATTCTTTTACTTTTTCCCAAGCAGCAGTATCATTTGATGCTACGCCAACTGTTACTTTCTTACTATTTCCTCCGCCTGAACATGCCGCAAGGACAATAATAGATGCTAATAATAAACCGATTATTCTCTTCATTAAAAACTGCCTCCCAATATTAAAATAATTTATTTAAATAACTAATTTCTGCGAATTATTCTAGAAATAAAGTTACCTAATGACTGAATAATTTGTACGATAATAACTAGAACGACAACTGTAATAATAATGACCAATGTATCAAAGCGTTGGTAACCATAAACAAGCGCTAAATCTCCAATACCACCGCCACCTACAGCACCGGCCATAGCTGTACTACCAATTAAACCAATAATCGCTGTAGTAATAGCTAGTACAAGTGAACCTAATGCTTCAGGCAATAAAAAATGACGAATAATTTGAAGTGGTGATGCTCCCATAGCTTTTGCTGCTTCAATAATGCCATCATCTACTTCTAAAAGTGAATTTTCTACTAAACGCGCAATATATGGTGCTACATATACTGTAAGTGGAACAATTGCAGCTGTCGTACCGATTGACGTACCTGCAACTAATTTAGTAAAAGGTACAATTGCGATTAATAAAATGATGAATGGAATAGATCTTAAAATATTAATAATTGGATTAAGAATTTGGTGAATAACGACATTAGGCCAGATTCCATGTTTTCGAGTGACTACAAGTAAAATACCTAATGGGATACCAATCAATGCACCAATAATTAATGATACTGTTACCATATAAAGTGTTTCATACAATGCTTGCATTAATTGAGATGACTCTATGCTTGAACCAAACATTTAACGCACCTCCTCATAATGAATATGTCGCTCATTAAAATATGATTCTACCGTGTCACGACTAAATTGTGCATCGTGTTCAAAGCGTAACCATAAATAACAAATCGTTTCATCTTGAATATCTGACATAGACGAGAATAGAATATTTACATTAAAACCATATTGGTTTATTAACTCGTTCATTAATGGATAATCAATTTGCTTTTTATCTAAGAAAAGTCTGTAATCTGTATAATGATTATCTGCTCTTTCAAATGAGGCACGTAATGCTTTAGAAGGCTCTGTACTAATAACTGTTGATACAAAATTTTGTGCTGTTTTCGTTTTCGGATGACTAAACACATCTTTTACTGTACCAATTTCTACAACTTCCCCGTGTTCCATTACAGCTACACGATTACAGATTTTTTGAATCACGCTCATTTCGTGAGTAATCATCATAATCGTAACCCCAAATGTTTCATTCACATTTTTAAGTAATTGAAGAATAAAACTTGTTGTCGCAGGGTCTAATGCACTTGTCGCTTCATCGCACAATAATATTTTAGGATTTGTTACAAGTGCTCTTGCAATTGCAACACGTTGTTTTTGTCCTCCGGAAAGCTCATCTGGAAATTGATTTTTCTTATCTGCAAGTCCCACAAACTCTAGCATTTCTTCAACTTTCTCTTTAATCTCAGAATTACTTTTGTGACTCAGTATCAATGGCATTGCTACATTTTTAAAAACGGTTTTAGAATTTAAAAGATTAAAATGTTGGAAAATCATTCCTATATCTTTTTTTACGTTGCGAAGTTCTTTTTCACTATATGTATTAATATCATGTCCATCTACAATAACATGGCCCTCTGTAGCTTGTTCTAATTGGTTAACTAAACGTACTAGTGTACTTTTACCAGCACCACTATAACCAATCACACCAAACACATCACGCGCATCAATTTTAAAAGAAACATCTTTTAAAGCGTGGATGGTTTCTCGTTTCTTTCGAAATACTTTATTTACACCCTGAAATTCAATCACTATGTTCACCCTTATCTAATTCTGATTAAATTCGTATGATATGAAGTATAGGCAAAAGTTAAGGATGCGTCAATATAGTTTTTTAAAAAATTGAAAATTTCAGATATTTTTAGTATTGAATTACTCTTTTAGTTCCAAATATCATAATAAAAATACAAGAGTACAATAAATATCGTTTCAATTTCTATTGCACTCTTGCATTAATACTTTCACTATATTCTATTTATTTAGCGTATCTATGGCTTGTTTTAAATCTTGTACTAAATCTTCAGTGTCTTCAATACCGATTGATAATCGAACTAAACCATCTGTAATTCCTTCTTTAGCACGCACATCTGCTGGAATAGATGCATGTGTCATCAAAGCAGGTACAGAAATTAAGCTTTCCACCGCACCTAAGCTTTCAGCAAGGGTGAAATAGTGTGTTTCACGAATTAATTGTTTAGCTGCTTCTGTATCTTTGACTTCAAATGCAACAACGCCAGTATGACCACTTGCTTGAGCGATATGAATATCATGATTAAGATGACTTTCAATACTAGGATGGAACACTTGTTGTACTGATGGATGTTCTTGTAACATTTTCACAATACCTTCTACGTTACGATTGATTTGTTCCATACGTAACCCCAGTGTTTTAATTCCTCGAATTAATAAATAACTATCTTGTGGTCCTAATACACCACCTGTAGAGTTAGAAATAAATGCTAAGCGTTCACCTAATTCATCATTAGATGTAGCGACTAAACCTGCAACAACATCACTGTGTCCACCAATATATTTTGTTGCTGAATGTAATACAATATCGATTCCAAAATCTAACGGATTTTGATAGTACGGTGTCATAAATGTGTTATCGACTACAGAAATGAGTTGATTTTCTTTCGCAATTTCTGCTGCACGTCGAATATCTGTCACACGTAATAAAGGATTAGACGGCGTTTCGATATATAACATTTTTGTTTCTGGTTTAATATAATCTTTTACGTTTTCAATATTTGTAGTATCAACGAAATCAACATCAATACCAAATCGTGTAAAGACTTTTGTTAAAGCACGATAAGTTCCACCATACACATCAGAATTTAAAATTAAATGATCACCTTTATCTAATAACATTATAACAGCGCTAATCGCAGCCATACCTGAACCAAATGCAAATCCATGTTTACCATTTTCTAAATTCGCAATGACGCTTTCAATAGAAGCACGTGTTGGGTTTGCAGTACGTGAATATTCATAACCCTGTCTTAAATCACCAATATCATCTTGCAAATAAGTACTTGTTTGATAAATTGGTGTCGTTACTGCTCCAGTAAAATCATCCGTCGTATGTCCACCATGAATCATTTGTGTTTTTTTCTTCATTATTATTCTCCTTTGTATTCAAATATTTTTTTTGACATATAACGATCACTGCCATCTGGAAAAATTGTTACAATAATACCTTTATCAATACGACGTTTAATATCTAAAGCACCTTGTAATGCTGCACCAGATGAGCTACCAACAAGTAGTCCTTCTTGTTTAGCTAATCGTTTTACATTTTCAAATCCTTGATTATCACTAACTGTAATAATATCATCAACGATAGATTTTTCTAAAAATACCGGCCATTTTTCAGAGCCAATACCTTCAATATCATGAGCATGTGCTTTGCCACCATTCAAGACTGAGCCTTCAGGTTCAACAATAATATTTTTAACATTAAATTGTTGTAAATGTTTAGCTACACCGGTAAACGTTCCTCCAGATCCAGCACCAGCTACAAAATAATCAATGTGTGGTAATGCCTCTGTAATTTCTTTTCCAAGTGTATGCGTATAGGCTTCTGGATTATGTTCAGTTTCAAACTGGTTCATATATACTGCATCGTATTTGTCAGCATAATGACGCGCTTCTTTTTGTGCACCAATCATTCCCTTATTTTTAGGTGTTCGTTTGATTTCAGCACCCAATACTCGCATAATTGAAATTTTTTCTTCTGAAAATCCTTCTGGGGCAAAAATCACACACTTTAAATGATAACGATTAGCGGCCATTGCTAATCCAATTCCTGTATTACCAGCTGTAGCTTCAACGATGGTATCTCCTTTTACAATACGTTTTTCTTTTAGCGCAGTTTCTACAAGATATTTCCCTAGTCGATCTTTAATACTTCCACCAGGATTAAATTGTTCTAACTTCGCATAAATTTGTACATGTTCATCGCTAAAACTTTCTAATAATACTAGTGGCGTTTGTCCTATTAAATCATAAGTAATCATATCTTTCGTTCAATACACTCATGTAATGTCTGAACATACCTACTTTCTATAATCATATTCATTTCCAATATTTAATTTTAATTCTTACTCAACCGCTACGAATTATACGCTAACTTATATCTTATTGCAAAAAGCTAGATTCTTTATGTAAAATGTAATTAGTTATTGCGTTTAAGTACTCATATTATGATAAAAGTGAACTACTGGAAATGAATTAAATTTTACGATGAATCAACGTACAAAGGAGAATCGATGATGACATCTAAAGCAGACTTATCTTTATCCGTCTTTACTAAGGATGATTATAAAAATTTAAATTATAAAAATAGTACATTTAGAAACTCAATGTACGACGAAATTGAAGTAAATAAAAGTCACTTTAAACATTGTGATTTTAGCGAAGGTATTTTTAGGAATGTAAGCACTATTTCAAATTCAAAAATGATCAATTGTAATTTTGATAAAAGTATCTTTGAAAATGTAAATTTTTTCAAGACGCTGATTAGTAAATCAAATTTAACTGTTACCTCATTTGATGAAAATCATTTTAATACATTAACGATTGAACATTCTATTTTTAAAAATAGCAATATACGTAATGTAAAATTTGATAACGTCACGTTTAAAAAAGTGATTTTTGAAAATGTCACTATGGATTTGTGTCATTTTGAAAATGTAAAAATAAAAGATTGTATATTTAAACATGTCACTATTAATAATTCTTCAATTCCTGAAAAAATATTAAAAGAATTACATAAACAAGATGTTACGTTTGAAAATATGTAATTCAAATTATCTTTATGCTAAACAGAGTCTAGAACAACGATTTGTATTCTAGACTCTGTTTATTTTTGTTAATGTTAAAATAATTGAACAATAAAAACTAATATAATAATAATGGGCATCATATATTTAATTAAAATATACCATGGAACAAAAAGTTTAAATTTATCTTTCCCAAAGCTCTCTTTTAATGCTTGTTTATCTAATAATTGACCTACAACTAATGTCGTTCCTAATGCTCCTAATGGCATCAAGATATTCGATACGATAAAATCCATATTATCAAAAATTGTACCCGCTCCAAACTTAATTCCACTTAAACTGCTAAATGATAGTGTTGCTGGGATACTAATAATAAATACTAATATACTTGCAATAACTGATATAGCTTTTCGTTTAGTATTATCATTTTTAGTGAAATTTGAGACATTTAATTCCAATAAAGAAATAGAAGACGTTAATGCCGCAAATAAAAATAGAATTAAGAAAATTAAATAAAATACAATACCAAAGCCCATTTGATTAAATACTAACGGTAACACTTTAAATAAGAGTCCTGGTCCTTCTTGAGGTGCATAACCAAATGTTTTTAAAGCTGGGAATATTGCAAGTCCTGCTAATACAGAAACTAAAATATTCATAATAACAATTGAAATGGCGGAAGATTTAATCGTCATTTCCTTAGGCGCATAACTCGCATATGTAATCATACCTGTCGTGCCTAAGGATAGTGTAAAGAACGATTGACCTAATGCAAATAAGACACCCTTAACTGAAATATCTTCTATTCTCGGTTGTAATATATAGCGAACGCCCTCTAATGCTCCGTCTAATGTCAATGATTTAGCAACAACAATAATTAGAAAAACAAATAATAAGGGCATCATCATTTTAGAAGCTTTCTCTAAACCTTTTTCTACACCTAGCATAACGATAATCATTGTTAAAAGAATAAAAATACCCTGTCCCAACACAGTTAACCACGGGTTACTAATTATTTTTTCAAATTTAATTTGAGTTAATGACGTATGTTCAACAGATAATAATTGTAAAAACACATTCCCAATATATATAACAATCCAGCCACCGATAACACTATAAAAGCCGAATAAAATAAAAACAGCTAAATTTCCATTCCACCCAATAATATTTAACCATTTTTTTCCTGTTAATTTACTATAAATTCGAGTCGTATAAGTGCGCCCCATTATTCCTACCGTAAATTCCATAATCAGTAACGGTAATCCTACAAAAATAGTAAAGATTAAAAATAAAAATAAAAAAGCGCCACCACCATAAATGCCAGCCATATATGGAAACTTCCACATTGCGCCTAATCCTATAGCAGAACCAGCACTTGCTAGAATAAATCCGGTTGATGTTTTCCATTGTGATTGATTACTCATTTTCTATCTCCCTTTAACGCGTTAAAGCATGTGTGCGATTAAGTTCTACTCTAACATGTCTGACTAAATAGTGCAATATGCATATAAATGAGTATTAAAAAGATAAGAATAGATGTAAATGACATCTCTCAACTATTCTTATCGTTTAAACTTACTGTTACATTTATTTTTCAAAATCATATATTATGGATTGACCTTCATCTACTTCTTGAATATTCAAACTTTCGATATGATCAACATTAATGTAATGAACTTGTGAGTCATCTTTTAGAAATAAATAGGCCAATTCATCAAATTCATCAATAATACGCTGTATGCATGTGTCATAGTCTGGACCATCTTGGAACGTTTTAAATTCTTTATAAGTAGTTCCAGAAACCGTTGTATATATAAGTAAGAATGTACGTTTCATCTTATTACTCCTTTATTCAGATTTAAAAAAAGTTACAACTTGAGTGATAACGTCTTCATGTCCATCTCCATAAGTCATTAAATGACGACTTAACGGATGACATGTTAAATCTTTGTTATTACTATCAATATGATTAAAAATATAATGGGCACTATTTTGATAAAAGGCATCATCATTACCACCATACAAAATACGAGCGGGAACATGTATACGTTCTAATTCATTAGAAATTATCTCAATAAATGCTTTAAATTCTGCGATATGTGGTTGATAGTCTTGAATTGTTCCAAGTTGTTGTTGTGAAGTAGTTTCATCAAATTTCAATAATTGATTCATGCGCTGACCATAACGTTCCATACGCCACGCAATACTTTTTTCTTCTTTTTCACTTGGTGCAGACATCACTGCTATTTTAGAAACATCAAATAACTCAGCTAACTTTAATGTAAATAGTCCCCCTAGTGAGATCCCCGTTACAAAAATAGTGTCAAACCCTTTATTTTTTAAAAATTGATACCCTTCTAATACATCATTCCACCAATCCTGAATCGTAAATTGAGTAAATTGGTCTAAAGGTAAGCCATGTCCCTGATAATTTGGTGCAAAGCATGTGAAGTTTTCTTCATTAAGCGCCTTAGCTAATGGTTTTACATCACGAACAGTTCCTGTAAATGAGTGAAGTAATAATATCGCTTCTTTTCTTGAACCTTCTAAATAAATCGGATGTGGTGATTTGATTTTCATAGTATTCTCCCCTTTTAAAATACTTATGTTATGAAACTTAAGCTTTACTTCTTTCTTAATTTAATATTAAAGAGTGGTAACGTCATTGAAAATAAAGCAACCCAAATCATTCCTAACGAAAAACCACCAATGACATCAGTTAGATAGTGAGCGTGGAAATATAACCTACAACTTAATACGCCTATCCAAAATATAACGACAACTATAGCAATACTATATCGTATCGCTTTGTTTTTAATAAGTGGAATAACAACTAAGAGTATAGCTAAAGCAAATAATGTACTGGCATTTGAATGACCACTTGGAAATGAATATCCATGGTCTACTAAAAGATGGTTATACGGACGAGGACGAGCTATTATTTGTTTAATTAAAAAATTAACATAAGTTCCTGTATAAATCGTAACTAATAACCACAATGAAAGTTTATAATTTTTAAAAATTAAGATAAGTGCTAAAAATAACGTTATGTAGAGAATGGATTTTACTTCTCCAAAATTAGCACAAAACGTCATCATTTTATGCCAAATTGTACCGTCATAGTGTCTTCTAGGTTTACCAAAATAGTTGGTCAACTCATGTAATGAGTTTAAATCTAATTTTTGCATTAGTGTGGTATGATAAATGACATTCATTGCCGTTATTATAAAAATAATTAATCCAACAACAAACATAGAAATAGTTTTAGTTGGCGATACTTCTAATTTATTTTTCATATTTGTTTTTCCTTTACTACATTTGATACTAATATTTTATGAAAACTCTTTCAAATAATATATCCGTTCTTCATATTCATTAAAGTTTGAAGATGTATCACACAATTCATTCATCAATATGTTGACTACTTAACTTAACTCATTGATCGTATTGCCCTTTTATACCTCTAGCATCAGAATAGTCGGACAAATGATAATGAGTAAGAGGTTCTGATTGAATTGATTCGTTCGCATCTCTATCTCTCTTTTAATGTTAGTTAGATTTTACAATAAATGATAAAAATTCGCTTGTAAAAAAAGAGATTAGGAATTATTTTTTATATAACATTTCCTAATCTCTTCTCGTACTTATAACATTTTATTTTAAAGTGATTTTTCAAGGTTCTTATCTAATTTAAAAACAATAATACGTTCACCAGTAATTGTACTTAAATCACTATGGAAGCTTTTAACTTCAGTACCTGTGATTTTGAAAACAAGTTGCATTAAATCATCTTGTCCAGATTCCACCAGTTCTGAGCGTGTACGTTTAATGTTAAGTAATCCCTCTTGAGTTTCACATACACGATACTCCGCAGGCGTCAAAATACCTTGTAAGTTGACGATAATCATATCTCGTAGAATATCTGTCTTTACTGACAACGAACCACGTCCAAGAAAATCTTTTTCCCATTGCGTAATTGCTTTACTAATTTCTGCTTCATACATACCTTTCGATTTCGTCATTGCTATAACAAATCTCCTAATGTTTAATTAACATTAGTGTATCATTTTTTAAATTAAAATCGAATAGCTTACCAATCTTTAAAACTACCCTTTTCATCAATACTTGCAAGACGTACCCATTGATGATCGACTTTTTGTTTAAACTTAATATTATCATTAAGTAAACGTTGTATATAACGATCTGGTGCTTGAATCACGACTAATAATCGAATTGGAGCATGATAAATTTTATTGTCCCCTGCCATCACAGACTGCCATGGCAATCCAGCTAATAAATCACTTGAATTCCCTTGCATAACGCCAACACCAGAAGTGACAGATTGTGTTGTTTTATTACCGCTACCATAAAAATGTGGTGCCACTGTAGAGGCATAATACTGTAGGTTAATCCACTGTGCAACGAGTGCTGGACCAGAAATAATTGTATTTAGTAATTGACCATCAGGATCTTTCGCATAATCATAATTATGTAAAAATGCACGTCCTTCTAAATTACTACCTTCTGTAATACTTCGTTGCCCAATAATAAATTCTGCATTACGTGCTAAGCCCCATTCTGGACGGATTTCGCTCCAATCATTTGCAAAGCGATGTGCTTCCGCAATTGGATGTTTCAATTCTCTATCGCTTAAACGAGGTAATTGAGCAAGACGTTCTAAATTTGCATGATAACTTACACGTGGCATGGCTTCTTCTAAAATATCAAATGCTTTCTTTGCTTCTGATGTTAATGAGGGAACGTAAATCCATTCTAATTCATCAATTGATGTTTTATGTTCTGCAGCAACAAATACTGTCTCATCCGGAATATGAATGCCTTCAGCGGCTAACCCTTGACGTACTAAAGGTAAATTGCACATCATGGCAAGTAATTTCGCATTAAATCCACTTGAAGCTCCTCCACAAGCACCACATTCTAATGATGCATGGTAGGGATTATTGTTTGTTTCGCTTCCATGCCCTCCAAGTACTACTAATGGCGCAAAATTTGTAGTTAAATCCATTAATTGTAACGCTTGTTTCGTAAAAGCAATTTGTTCTTCTTCAGTAAATCCAACAGGCAAATCACTATGTACATGATGATCTCTATCAATCGTTAGCTTAGCATTCGGTTTTTTTAACCAATTTTTAGTCAATTTACGAATAAATACGCCTGTTTTCTTTGGCATTAATGTACTTGCAAGTGTATTTAAACTTAAAAATGGCCCACTTAATTCTGGCAATAATAAACTAGGTAGCACATTATTTTTCATTAATTTAAAAGTATAAAACATGGATGTAATGGAATGTTGCTGTTGATTATACGTATTTAATGCATGTCGCTCTGCATATTCTTTAATAGTATATGCAGGAGGTACCATCACTGGTAAAGAATCATGACTAAACTGTTCATCTAATGCTTTTTTTCGTATAGGTAAACCAAAGAAACCTGCAATTCCTATAGTTTCAAATGGCCCTTGATTTTCTAAATGACGACGAAATGGTTCAGAACGTACATCGATACAAAATGCAAGTTGTACTTTTGTAGGTTGTTTGTCACGCTTGACCGATTTATCGTAAATCATCTCAACAAGTTTGCGTTCGTGAGTTTCTTCCCAAGCTTCTAACCATAATTTCTTGAAGTATAATGGATTAAAATCATGAGCAAACTTCAAGTGTTCAATTTGACCCTCAATAGACATCTCAGCCCATTCATCAATCGTCATTTCACCATAATATAACCATTTACTCACAAGTTCTTTTATTCTTTTTTCAACATTTAAGACTGCCGGACGGCTCATTTTTTCAGTATCTAATAGAATACATTCCATTGTAAGGCGTATTGCAAGATATTGAGTTAATAAGTCTTTTTCATGTTCATGTTTTTCAGCACGATAATACATCATACCTGCCCAACCTGGTAACGATAAAAGATGTCCAGTTAAATAAAATTCATATTCATCTTCAGCAATATCTAGATGATTAAGTGCCATGATTAATGCGTCTTCATAGTTGTGTGGCAACATCTTAATCATTTTACGTTGAGTTTTAGTCAACATTGGATCATATTTCGCTAAATGTAACCAGGCTACATAGAACCCTTCTTCGCGTTTAGGCATTGTCCAACTTGATTGGAAAGTATCTAAATATAATTTTGACCATTTAATAATATGAGTATTTAACTCATCCATTAAAGATTCGCCTTTAGCATTAAATGCATTTGCACTTTTTGAACGTGCATAAGCAAATGACTCATTTTCGAATACTTTTTTGAGTTTTGAGACTTCTAATTTCAGATAGGCTTCTTTAGTAATTAAATCTCTCGGAATATCTTTAATATTCATAGCATTTTTGCAGTACGTATCCACATGAGTCTTAGGAATATCCGTCTTATAAGATTGAATAGCTTGTTGTACTTCTTCTTCAACGATATGTTTATCAATCTCACCATTTTCAAGCGCCGTCATTACAGAAGCATGGCTTGGATATAAATCAATATCACGCACATGTTTAAACCATTGTGCAACTTGATCAAAGGTTTGATACTCAAGTTCTTCCCATGGATTACGTGCTGCAAAGATTGAAATTGGTGAAAGTGGCGTAATCACACGACGTGCAGATTGAACAACGTCTTCTATATTAATAGTCATGTAAATGTTCACCTCTTATAAATATTTCTTTAAATAATTTGGATGGCTTTCTACAGATTTAAATTTAGCTTCTCCAATTTTAATTAACCATAAGTAAACTTTAGCAAAGGCTGTAGATGTACGATGGCGAGCGACCCAAATACTAAAAATACTACCTAGCACTAAAATTGCAATACTAATGATAATACTAATTAACGGTGGATGGGCAGGAGCCATATATACATGATGGAGTATATTAACAAATACTTGATGAGTCATAATATAAACCATTGCAACAACTACAATCATTGTAATACCTATAAAGCGTCCCATTACTCCTTTATTTAATGCTACAAGTTGATTCCATGATACAGAGATAGACCAAGCTAAGATAAATGCACTAATCAAAATATATGGGCTATGGTTACTTGTCATAAAAAATACAATTGCAATAATCAATGCAAGAGCTCTTCCAAGTATTATCCATCCATATGATTTCTTAATATTAGGTGGAGTTGGTATATTAAATCGTCTGACAACTGAGCCTGATTGTAAGAATAATGTAGCTTTAAATATACCATGCAATATTAAATGGATAATCGCAGCTGAATAAACACCCATTGCACATTGAACGAGCATAAAACCCATTTGACTCATCGTTGATCCAACAAGTTGTCGTTTATAATCAACATGTACTAAACTAATGCCCGAACCAATCAATACTGAAATACTAGAAATAATTAATAATATTGTAAGAGCAATAGAATTATCAAATATCGGTGAAAAACGCGTTAAAATAATGCCCCCCGCATTAACTATACCGGCATGCATAATAGCTGATACAGGTGTAGGCGCAACAACTGATTCAATTAACCAACTCTGAAATGGATATTGCGCAGCTGGAATAATAACAGCAACAACAAGCAATAAATCAATAACTAATTTTAGACCATGATTTAGAGCATAGTCATAATTTTGAGAAGGATCGATTGTCCATTCTCCTGTTCCTATGTATAGCAAAATAACCGCAATTAATAGCGCTAACCATCCAATAATAAAGGAACGTGCAGAAACTTTTGCTGCCTCCGCTGGAACTTTCCAAGTTTTATTCAATCTAATTAGTTGCGTTAAACAAAATAACGTTAATCCCCAGCATAAAGTCATTAAACGTAAGTCATTGCTTAACCATCCTAGTGAAGCAAAAACAGTTATAAATGTATATAAAGGAAAATACTTACGATAATTGTGATCTCCTAATAAATAACGCGTTGAAAACTTTTGAATAATAAAACCTAACGCTAAAACAAAAGCACCTACTAACCAAGCAAGTTTATCTAAGGCAAATATGCCAATAACTTCTCTTTCATTTATAGTCACTAACCCTACAATACCTACAATAACTGGCAATAGAAGTAAAGCTAAGTGAAATCTTATGTATTTAACTGGAACTGAGGGGATTAAAACAATCAACCCACTTAACGCTGCCATAATAAGCGTTATAAAAAATAATATAAGTAAACTACTCATACTTAACATTATCATTCCTCCACTTTTAAACTGTAACCTATATATAACTATTGCTTATAATATAATAAAACACCTACAATAGTTTAGTTTTATCCTATTAAAAAGGACGACTATCTATTGTAGGCTTCTTTTATGCTCATTCAATATATTTATTAATGCTCTTTAAGCAACCTATAATTTAGATTTAAGTACATTAGTTTTACCCTTCAATTAAACAATAAAGTAAATGATACTTTTTGCCTCATTGCTTGATATAAACCTATGTATAATTTAATGCATATTAAATACAATATATGAAAATATCAACTAAAAGTCAAATTTCTAATATATAAAAAGAGTTTGAGACGATAAAGTATGTCCCAAACTCTCACGGATAAAATGAATTTACTTCATTACTTATAAAATAACATATTTTGTTCAATATTCATGTAACAATTCTGTGAAAACGCTTAATTTTTTTGTAAAGTTTTTTAATATTTTATTTGCTTTTTTTGAATAATGAAGGATGACTATCATATTTTTGTGATTACCTTAGCTTTTTTGTCTTTAAATTTATTTTAATATTAAATCATTCTTTGTATCGATAACTTTAGCGCTTTAACAAGTTAAACTAGATTAAAATAAAGAAAGGTATAGTACTGATGCAAAATAAACAATATACATTAACCATTTCATTTATAATAAGTAGTCTCATTTTTTTAATAACTATTTTTTCGGTTTTTACTAAGTCGTTATGGACACATATATTAGATTTACAATCATTCTATTGGTTCTTAAACACATTTGGCGAACCAAAAATGAATTTCAAAGGTAATTGGTTCAATGACTTTATGACGTTTCTAGCATCATACGGTGATATTGCAACCTTTATTACCCTGACCCTTATCATCGCAACTATTGTTTTAATTAAGCGACGCTTCTTATTAGCAATATGGTTACCGACAACAGTAGCTTCAGCAGGTATCATAGGTATTGCGTTAAAAGACATCATTCATCATTCAAGACCTTATGATCACTTAACAATTGATGCAGGATTTTCATTCCCAAGCGGACATGCTTTAACAAGTACGATTGTTATTTTTGCTCTTATTTTTGTACTTATCCCTAAATTAGGAACTATCTGGGTAAAACGCATAATAAATACGGTGTTAATTGTAGTATGGTTAGGTATTTTATTTTCAAGATTATACTTCCATGCTCACTATCTCACTGACGTAGTTGGCGGCATATTTTTTAGTTTTTCATGGTTATTCATATCATTGATGGTGTATCAATATATTCTTCAAAAAGTACACCATAGAACATCATTACAACAAAGACGATAATCATTTCAATCAAAAAGAAATTAGCATAAACGTCCAAATTATTGAATTTAATAAAAAAAAGCGAGCATTTCTCACGAAAATGCTCGCTTTTTTTAATGGGCTACTCCCATTCTATAGTGCTTGGTGGCTTAGAAGTAATGTCATAGACGACACGGTTTACATGGTCTACTTCATTAACTATACGACTAGAAATTTTTTGTAATACTTCCCAATCGATACGTGCAAAATCACTTGTCATACCATCAATTGATGTTACAGCACGAATACCTACTGTATGATCATACGTACGATAATCACCCATAACACCTACAGATTGAATACCTGGTAGTACTGTGAAGTATTGCCAAATCTCTCTTTCAAGACCTTCTTCTCGAATCACTTCACGTAAAATCGCATCAGATTCACGAACGATTTCTAATTTATCTTCCGTAATTTCACCTAACACACGAATACCTAAACCAGGACCTGGGAATGGTTGTCTCCATACTAAATGTTCAGGGATACCTAATTCAATACCTAAGGCACGAACTTCATCTTTAAATAATGTATTAATAGGTTCAATCAATTCAAATTCCATGTCTTCAGGTAATCCACCTACATTATGATGAGATTTAATTGTTTGCGCTGTTTTTGTACCTGATTCAATCACATCTGTGTAAAGTGTACCTTGTGCTAAGAAATCAACATCTGTTAATTTAGCCGCTTCATCATCAAACACATATACAAATTCATTACCAATGATTTTACGTTTTTTTTCTGGATCAGAAACGCCTTTTAGTTTTTCCATAAAACGTTCTTTGGCATTTACACGAATAATATTCATATCAAAGCCTTCACCGAATTGTTCCATTACCATATCGCCTTCGCCTTTACGAAGTAAACCATGGTCTACAAAAATACATGTTAATTGATCACCAATGGCCTTATGCAATAATACTGCAACAACTGATGAATCTACACCACCGCTCATGGCACATAATACTTTACGATTGCCTACACGTTCACGAATTTTTTCGATTTCAATTTCAATGAAGTTTTCCATTGTCCATTCACCTGTACAATTACATACACGACGGACAAAATTTCTTAGTAAATCATTACCGTATTCTGTATGACGTACTTCTGGGTGGAATTGCACACCATAAATACGACGTTTTTTATCTTCGATAGCAGCATAATTTGTACTTGGGCTATCAGCAATAACTTCAAAACCTTCAGGAATTTCAATGACTTTATCTGAATGACTCATCCACACTGTTTGTTCTTCTGGTAAACCAAAGAATAACTCATCAGATTTTGCTTTAATAATTGCTTTACCATATTCACGTTCATTTGCACGTTCAACTTTACCGCCTAATAGTTTGGTTGTAAGTTGCATACCGTAACAAATACCTAACACTGGAATACCTAAATTATAAATTTCAGGATCAATCGTAAATGAACCTTCTTCATAAACAGAATTTGGACCTCCTGAAAGAATAATACCTTTAGGATTCATACGTTTAATTTCATCTATAGAAATTTCATGATCGTGTAATTCACTGTAAACGCCCATTTCACGAATACGACGTGTAATTAACTGGTTATATTGACTACCGAAATCTAAGACAAGAATTAACTCTTGTTCTTTAGCCATTTCCATAATAGTAAATCTCCTTTAAATTAATTTATGTAAACAATAGAAAGACGCTTTTCATATTTATAAAGACAATAAATAATTTCAACCTCTATAAACAATTTATAGAAAAGCGTACTTTCTTAATTTAATCGCTTCTTGCTCACCTTACATTAAAATGAATAGTTTGGTGATTCTTTAGTAATTTGTATGTTATGTGGATGACTTTCCGCTAAACCTGCAGGGCCCATACGTGTGAATTGTGCTTCTTCACGCAATACTTTTAAGTTTGGTGAACCAGTATAACCCATACCAGCTCTTACTCCACCCATAAGTTGATAAATGGTATCTTGTAATGGTCCTTTATAAGCTGTGCGACCTTCAATACCTTCTGGAACAAATTTTCTAGGAGATTTATCTTCTTGGAAGTAACGATCATTTGACCCTTTTTCCATGGCTCCAAGAGAACCCATTCCACGATATACTTTATATTGTCTACCTTGGAAGACTTCAGTAGCGCCTGGGCTTTCTTCAGTACCAGCTAATAAGCTACCTAACATAACAGCATGACCACCAGCCGCTAATGCTTTAATAATATCACCAGAGAATTTAATACCACCGTCAGCAATAATCGCTTTACCATGTTTACGTGCTTCAGTAGCACAGTCATATACTGCAGTAATTTGTGGTACACCTACACCTGCAACGACACGTGTTGTACAGATTGATCCTGGTCCAATACCTACTTTAACCACGTCTGCACCTGCTTCAAATAAAGCGCGTGTCGCTTCAGCAGTTGCAACATTTCCTGCAATAATTGTAAGGTCAGGATATTTATCTTTCATTTTTTTGACTTGCTCAATCACACCTTTAGAATGTCCATGCGCTGTATCAATAATTAACGCATCTACTCCTGCTTCTACAAGTTTTTGTGCACGAATTTCAGTATCTTTAGATGTACCGATAGCTGCTGCTGCAAGTAAACGGCCATGCTCATCTTTCGCTGCATGAGGGAATTCAAGTACTTTTTCTATATCTTTAATTGTGATGAGACCTTCTAAACGACCATTTTCTACTAATGGTAATTTTTCAATTTTATGCTTTTGAAGGATTGCTTCTGCTTCATCTAATGTTGTACCAACTGGAGCTGTAATTAAATTTTCTTTAGTCATCACATCTGAAATTTTAATTGAGAAATCTTCAATAAAACGTAAGTCACGGTTTGTAATAATACCAACGAGTGTTCTTGATTCTTCATCTTTTACAATAGGCACACCTGAAATACGATATTTACCCATTAATGCTTCTGCTTCATAAACACTTTCATCTGGTGTTAAGAAGAATGGATTCGTAATAACACCATTTTCTGAACGTTTTACTTTTTGTACTTCATCAGCTTGCTCTTCAATGCCCATGTTTTTATGGATGACACCTAAACCACCTTGACGTGCCATAGCAATAGCCATTTTAGATTCAGTTACTGTATCCATACCAGCAGAAATAACTGGAATATTTAATTTAATTTTATCTGATAATTCTACGCTTAAATCAACATCATTTGGTAATACGTCTGATGCAGCTGGAATTAACAAAACATCGTCAAAAGTTAATGATTCTTTAGCAAACTTATTTTCCCACATTTATAACACAGCCTCCATTTTTTATATAGTTAATCTTATTATTTCACATTTTCGTCGTTTTGTTTATACTTTATACCGTTAAAAAAGAAATTAAGAATAATAGCAGAGATTGCTCCTAAAACAATACCATTTTGAGTTAACCAAGCGAACTGTTCTCCTAAAGCTTTAAATGCTTGAGGTACAGCACTAATTCCTGTACCAAGTCCGACTGATACAGCAATAATTAATAAATTATTTTGATTTTTGAAATCAATATTTCCTAAAATACTTACCCCATAAGCCATTACCATACCAAACATAGCAATCATTGCACCGCCTAATACAGGTAAAGGAATAATATTAGCCAGAGCACCTAGTTTAGGTATACAACCACTTATTAAAAGTAAGACTACCATTCCGTATATGACTTTATTTTTCTTAGCTCCAGAAAGTGAAACAAGTCCTACATTTTGCGAATAAGCTGTATAAGGGAAAGAATTAAAGATTGATCCTAAAATGATGGCTAGACCTTCCGCAGTGTAACCTTTACGAAAATCTTTACGTTCTAGCTTACGACCAGTGATTTCACTTAATGCATGATATACACCAGTTGATTCAATCAGACTTACAATTGCTACAATTGTAAACACTAATGTTGCACCGAAATCAAAGCCAAATCCTGAGAAACGGAATGGTCGTGGAATACCGAGCCAATGTGCGTCACCAACTTGGCTAATATTAACTAATCCAAAGATACTAGCCAATATAGTGCCTATAACTAAACCAATCAAAATTGCAATAGATTTTAAGAATCCCGTTGTAAATCGTTGTAATAGTAAGATAACAATAAGTGTCACTCCACCTAAAATTAGATTTTTAGGGTTACCATAATCTTTAGCGCCTTGACCACCAGCAAGATAATTCATAGCAACGGGCATTAAGTTAATTCCGATAATTGTAACTACACTACCTGTAACAACAGGTGGGAAAAATTTAACTAAATAAGAAAAGAATGGAGCAATGATCACAACTAAGATACCTGATAGGAACAATGATCCATATAACACGTCTAAACCTTTAGTCTGTCCAATTAAAATCATAGGTGCTACAGCAGTAAATGTACATCCTAAAACAATAGGTAGCCCTGTACCAGTAATCTTATTTGCTTGTAAAAATGTAGCTACTCCACACATAAAAATATCTACTGTAATTAAATAAGCAATCTCTTCAGGTGAGAATTTTAAACTTGTTCCTACAATGATAGGTACTAAAATAGCACCTGCATACATTGCTAATAAATGTTGTACACTTAAAATTAAATTTTTCATTCATCTTCACCTAGTAAAGTCACTTTATTCCCTGTTAAGGAAGCAACTTTACATAATGAAGAAACAGTTAAACCAGCCTCTTCCAATCTTTGTCGTCCATCTTGGAAACTTTTTTCTACAACAATTCCTATGCCTACTGTTTCTGCTTTAGCTTGTTGTGCAATGTCGTACAATCCAAGTGAAGCATCACCATTTGCTAAGAAATCATCAATAATTAATACTTTATCTTCAGACCCTAAAAATTCTTCTGATACAATCACTGTACTTGTTTTATTTTTAGTAAATGAATGGATATCAGTACTGTAAAATCCATCTTTTAAAGTACTTGGCTTTGCTTTTTTTGCAAATAAGCATGGCACATCGAAATGTAATGCAGCCATGATTGCAGGAGCAATACCGGAAGCCTCAATAGTTAAAATTTTCGTAATCCCTTTATCCTTAAATTGTTTATAAAATGTTTGACCCACTTCATACATTAATTTGGCATCAATTTGATGATTTAAAAATCCATCAACTTTTAATATTTTTTCATCAATGACTACGCCATCTTCCTTGACTTTTTGTTCGAGCGCTTCCACTTCAAAACCTCCTAAACTTTATATAAAAAAACCCGAAACTTTTATCTAGTTTCAGGATCTATAAGTGAACAAGTACGATACACATTCATTTGTAACTTAGAAGTAAATAATTTAGATTTATAGATGATAAACACTACTTTACATTATACAAATGATAATATAGTATAAGACATCTTAGCCAATCCTCAAACTTCTCATTAACTTCCTTACCTTTGTACTTGAACTCATAGTCGCGTTGTTTATGGCAACACGGTAGAAACTTCTAAAGCCATATTCTTCAGATTATATGAGCAATATAAATTATTTAATGATAATAGCAAATTTTAAGCTTATTTTCAATAACTGATGGAGAGTTTATCCTTGTAATCACACTACTTATAAATGTAAGCGTTTAATATCATATAAAAAAACTGTATTTGTAAAACACATATGTTTAATTATATAATTATATAGAAACGTTTTATATCTATTCATTAGGGTATAAGTATTTAAAAGTAGCATGAAATGATGGAGGACGATGAATATGCCAGATATTACAGTTATAGATAATGAAAATCAAATTTACAATGTGATTGAAAAGAAAAAAGCAGAAGGATATTCAGAAAATGAGATATTTGTTATCAGTAAATCTAAATTACATTTAGATGATTTACATAATTCTCAAGTAACACTTATAGCAACAAGTGGTTCATTCAGTGATCGCATGTCACGCTTATTAACCGGTGAAGATGGTGAAGAAGCTGTATTGAATAATTTCAAACTATCTGATAACCAAGCAGAACAATATAAAAAAGATATGCTTGATGGCAAATTTTTAGTAATCGCTAGAAAAGACGCTTCTTCACATAATGAAGTTGAAAAAAACAACGCAGCTTATGAAGAAGTTGATATCACTCATTACGCTAATGAGTCTAAGGGTCCAAAATCTTAAAAATAAGTTTAACCATTCATTGTATTTATTCATGTCGATTGTTAAATGAATATAATTTCTTACAAATTAACAGTCAAAAATTAATATATGCTTCTTTCAAAGTAAAGTGTGAATCATTTATAACTTTGAAAGAAGTTTTTTAATATATTTTGTATTATGATGTGCTACTTTACAAATGTGCTATACTTAAAAAAATATGATGCGGGGAGATCGCTATGAAATTTCACACTATTCATTCTTTAGAAGACGCTTATTATCAAAAAGCCGTCGAGTTTTATAATAAACAATTAGATGTTGATTTTTTTGAAGACAGCATTATCACAAAACGGTCCTTACAGAATAATAAAACAGAAAATGATTATGTTTTGATTGTTGGTATTGAGAAAGAAAATATAATCAGTTTGGCTACAGCGCACTACGAGGCAACAACAAATTCAGCCTTTTTAGTCCACTTATTAGCTGTAGTTGATTCAAACTATGATGAAATCATATCTCAAACTTTAAATGAAGTTGAAACTCACCTAAATATATTATCTAATAAAGTACATGCTAGAGATATTAACTTTTTAATGATTGAAGTCCCGAAACTTGATAATAGTATATTAGATAATCAATTAATTAAACGACGTCATCATACCTTATTAGAAAATGACTTTGAACAACAATATGACATTGATTATTTGCATCCTAACTATACGTTTGAAGAAACACCTATACGTACTGACTTATTTATTAAATCTAACATTGAACTTACAAAAGACATCTATCCTGCTAGTGTGAAATCTAATTATATTCTCAAATATGTATTTGCGAATGGAATTTCTAGAGATATTATATACCCCCTTTTAGAAAAGATGAATTTACGTTTACCTTGATAGAACACTTGAAAAGCGCGATATAAAAGGTTAAACTAATATGCGAGGTTAGACTGACGTGTCACTAACCGAAGACAAACGTCAGTGTAAATGAACAATATTCTATAGATACGAAAGGACTTCAAATTATGTTAACTAAAGAATTCGCTCAACGTGTCAAACTAAGTGAAAAACAAGTCCGCAAAATCGTCCAACATTTAGAAGAACGAGGATATCAACTTAGTAAGACTGAATATCGTGGTCGTGAGGCTACAGACTTTAAAGAAGAAGATATTGAACTTTTCCAAGATATTGCAGAAAAGGTAAAACAAACAAATAGCTATGATTTAGCTTTCGAAGAATTAGAAAAAGAAAAAGATTTTTTACAAGTTATCGTTAAAGAAGACCAACAACAGTTACCAGCTGATCAAGGCGTCACACAATTGGTAGAAGACTTACGTACGGAAATACAAAAAATGCGTGAAGAACGTCAAATGTTAGGTCAGATGATTACTCAAGTTCATCAACAGCAAAATGAACTTAAAGAATTACAAAGTCAAATTACTGAAAAATTGAAAGCAAATAATGAGTCATTAGCTGCCATCCAAACATCACAACAAGCCATTCAAACTGCTCAAAAAGAACAATCTGATTATACTAAAAATAACTTAGTTAAAGAAATTAATGATAACAATCAACAAGCGATTGATAATTTAAAAGAACATCAAACTTATGTTTCATCTTCAAATGAGAAAAAAGGATTCTTAGCTAGACTATTTAATCTTTAATGTAACAATTGTATATAGTGCTATTTACTAAAACAGGATTGAAATTAAAAAGATTTCGATCCTGTTTTTTTGTTTTAATACTCATTTAGTGTCTATTTATAATTAATTTGTAAAAATATTTAGTAATTTATGTTATTTAAAGTATTGAATTATTATATATTTAATACTATTCTTATGAAATGTGTCGGATTTAACTAATAAAAGGAGAATCATTATATGGGAACATTATTTTCAATTATTAATATTGTCATAATGTTGATTTTCATTATCGGCTTATTCATTATGGCTAAAAAACATGTATCATTCCCTAAACGAGTCTTTACCGCTCTAGGATTAGGAATTGTATATGGTATTATTTTACACCTTATTTATGGTGTTAATTCTAAAGTGCTTGAAACTACAACTGATTGGTTTAGCATCGTTGGAGATGGCTATGTGACATTATTACAAATGATTGTTATGCCTCTTATTTTTATTTCTATTGTTTCAGCATTTAGTAAGATACAAATTGGCGATAAATTTGCTAAGATAGGTTCTTATATTTTTATGTTTTTAATTGGTACTGTCGCTATTGCAGCCGTTGTAGGTATTTTTTATGCCATTGTATTTGGCCTTGATGCTTCAAGTATCGATTTAGGTAGTGCAGAACATGCACGAGGAAATGAAATTAGTAGTGAGGCGAAGCAACTTACAGCGAATACACTACCACAACAAATTCTTGAATTATTACCAAGCAATCCGTTCTTAGATTTTACTGGTCAGAGAACAACTTCAACTATTGCAGTAGTAATATTTGCCATTTTTGTAGGATTTGCATACTTACGTGTTGCACGTAAACAACCTGATAATGGTAGCTTATTAAAACGTGGTATTGATGCTGTTTATGCTCTCATCATGTCAATTGTTACCTTTGTTTTAAGATTAACTCCTTATGGAATTATCGCAATTATGGCTTCTACAATTGCTACAAGTGATTTTGCAGCAATTTGGACATTAGGTAAATTCATGATTGCATCTTATGCAGCTTTACTTACAATGTATGTTATTCATTTAATTATTTTAGCGATTATGGGAATCAACCCTATTCGTTATGTCAAAAAAACACTTGAAGTACTGATTTTTGCATTTACATCACGTTCAAGTGCAGGAGCGCTTCCTTTAAATGTGCAAACTCAAACGCAACGTTTAGGAGTACCTGAAGGTATTGCAAACTTCTCAGCTTCATTCGGCTTGTCTATTGGCCAAAATGGATGTGCTGGTATTTATCCAGCAATGCTTGCTATTATGGTTGCTCCTGTTGCTCATGTTGACATAGATATACCATTCATTCTTACACTAATTGCTGTTGTAGTTATTAGTTCATTTGGTGTAGCTGGCGTTGGTGGCGGTGCAACTTTCGCTTCAATTCTTGTATTATCAACTTTAAACTTACCAGTTGCATTAGCGGGTGTATTAATTTCTATCGAACCAATTATTGATATGGGTCGTACTGCTCTAAATGTCAATGATTCTATATTAGCAGGTACTGGTACAGCACATTTAACAGGTAACTTAGATAAAGAAAAATTTAATTCTAATCATTATGGAGAATTATCCACAGAATCATAAATAACAAGAGAGGCAGAATTTCGAACAAATTCTGCCTCTCTTTTTTCGGTTTTATTTTATCTTTTCATTAATCCAGATTTATTTAATTGCTCTAACATATCCAATCGTGCTTTTCCACTTAAAAATCCAGCAACTTGTTGAGACCAGGTTTCATTTCTCACACCATTTGTACGGTCTTGATAGTATTTACTAACCATTTGATCATAAGCGTTTAATGTTTCTTTTTGTTGTGCTTTATTACTATTATAGACATTTTTATGGAAGACATGTCCAAAAGGTAAACGTGGTTTTGGTGATCCATTTTCATCCTCAGCTGGCTCCCCTATAGCCATACCAAATAGAGGGAAGGCATATTCAGGTAAGTCTAAAATCTCACGTACACGTCCGACATCATTGCGAAGCGAACCTAAGTATACAATGCCATAGCCCATATCTTCAGCTGCTAAAGCAATATTTTCTGATACTAATGCAACATCAATGGCACCAACTAATAAGCCCTCAGCTGACTCAAATGACGTCTCCATGTGTTGTTCTACATCTTCATTAATAAGACTATGACGATAATAATCTAAAACAAATACGAATAAATAGCCATTATCTACCACATAATGTTGTCCTGATACTTCTTTGAGTTCTGCTTTAATTTCTGGGTCTTCTACTCCAATAATTGAATACGTTTGTAAATAACTAGATGTTGAAGCACTTTGCCCAGCTTCAACTAACTTTCTAACAACGTCTTCACTTAAAGGTTGATCTTTAAATTTTCGAACTGAATGATGTTTTTTAGCTAATTCGTAAACATAATCTGACATTAAGTCCACTCCTTTTTTAATTACTGAATATATGTTAACAATTTATATTTTATTTTTCTTCTAAATTGCCCTTTATTTTAAATTAAGATTTGCATGCTAAACTAATTAAAGTTATCATAATAATGACAATTTTCAGATATCAAAGGAGAGATACTATGACTCACGCTAACAAAGAAGTTTCAACAGCCTTATATCAAGCTTTTACATCAAAAAAACCGATTGATTTTATCAGTTCCTCTTTTGAACTAAATGAGTTAGAAGCCTATCACACACAAGATGATCTCATTAATCAATTAAAAAATAAGCAAAAATCAGAAATTAAAGGTTACAAAGTAAGTATGACAAGTGCCGCCACTCAAGCCATTGCCAATACAAATGAGCCTGCGTACGGTACTATTTTATCTACTCAAGTAGTCGAAGGTGGTAACTCTATCTCATTATCAACATTATTTGATCCATTACTTGAACCTGAACTTATCTTTGAATTAACTGCAGATTTACCAGAGAATGCAGATGTTCAAACCATCTTAGAAAGTGTAAAAGTAGCTCCAGGTATTGAAATTCCTGACGCACGTTATAAAGATTGGTTCCCTAACTTTGCTTTATCAGATTTAATTTCAGATAATACTGCAACAGGTTTAATTGTGGTTGGAAAAAGAGTAACACCTCTTGATTACAAATCGTTTGCTGATATTAACTTAAAGTTATTTAAAAACGATCAAGAAATTGAAACAGGACATTCTAGTGACGTACTAGGAAATCCTATTGAATCTATAAAATGGTTAAATAAAAAATTACATTCACATGGAAAACGTTTAGAAAAAGGTCAATTTATTTCTTCAGGTACATTTATTTCACCACTACATTTAGAAAAAGGTATTTATATTGCTGAATACGAGAAAGTAGGAAGCGTAAAAGTAGAAGTCAAAGACTGATTTTAATAAAATAATATTGAAAATACTTGATACTCTCTTCAGATTTATATGTTTCATAGCGTAACTTGAAGAGAGTTTTCATCTATTATTTTTGATTTCCATTATCAAATACTTTCCTTTAGTTGAGAATAGATTTAAGCGAAAAGATGTATTTGTATTTACAATTTACATTTTTTAATTAGGAAAAATAAACCTCACAATATCTTAAAAAAGTTAATATTTTTTATATAAACCTTATTATATCAGTGCTTTATAATGTTTTTCTTACTTTTAAGTATATTATGTTGACGAAATAAAATCTACATGTAATAATATTAATCAAGAGATTAGAATTATTATAAATAAGCAATAATTATTATGTAGTTCTAATTAATATTCGATAAATCAGGAGGAATTTAAGTTATGTCTTTAATTAATAAAGAAATCTTACCTTTCACAGCTCAAGCATATGATCCTAAAAATGATGAATTCAAAGAAGTAAGCCAAGATGATTTAAAAGGTTCTTGGAGCGTTGTTTGCTTCTATCCAGCTGACTTCTCTTTCGTATGTCCAACTGAATTAGAAGATTTACAAAACCAATATAGCCAATTACAAGATTTAGGTGTTAATGTATTCTCAGTTTCAACTGATACTCATTTCGTACACAAAGCTTGGCACGATCATTCAGACGCAATCAGCAAAATCCAATACACTATGATTGGTGACCCTTCTCAAATCATCACTCGTAACTTCGATGTATTAGATGAAGAAGCAGGTTTGGCACAACGTGGTACATTTATCGTTGACCCTGATGGTGTAGTTCAAGCAGCAGAAATTAATGCAGATGGTATTGGCCGTGATGCAAGTACATTAGTAAATAAAATCAAAGCCGCACAATACGTACGTCAACATCCAGGTGAAGTTTGCCCAGCAAAATGGGAAGAAGGTTCTGAATCATTACAACCAGGATTAGACTTAGTAGGTAAAATTTAAGGAGGCATTTAAGTATGCTTAATGCTGATTTAAAACAACAATTACAACAATTATTACAACTTATGGAAGGCGATGTAGAATTTAGAGCAAGTATCGGCTCTGATGATAAATCTAAAGAATTAAAAGATTTATTAGATGAAATCGCTGAGATGACAGATTATATTACAATCGTTGAAAAAGAATTAAAACGCACACCAAGTTTTCAAGTAAGTAAACCTGAAGAAGATACTGGTATCACATTTGCTGGTATTCCTTTAGGTCATGAGTTTAATTCACTTGTGCTTGCCATTTTACAAGTAAGTGGTCGTGCGCCTAAAGAAAAACAATCAATCATTGATCAAATTAAAGGTCTTGAAGGTAACTACAATTTTGAAACTTATGTAAGTTTAACTTGTCAAAAATGTCCAGATGTAGTTCAAGCATTAAACTTAATGAGTGTAATTAATCCAAATATCACTCATACAATGATTGATGGTGCTGTATTCCGTGAAGAATCTAAGGATATCATGGCAGTCCCTGCTGTATTTTTAGATGGTGAAGAATTCGGTAATGGTCGTATGACAATTTCTGATATTTTATCTAAACTTGGCAGTACACAAGATGCTTCAGAATACGAAGATAAAGATCCATACGATGTATTAATCATCGGTGGTGGGCCAGCAAGTGGTAGTGCTGCAATTTATACTGCGCGTAAAGGTTTACGCACTGGTATTGTTGCAGATAGAATTGGTGGTCAAGTTAACGATACAGCTGGTATTGAAAACTTTATTACTGTTAAACAAACCACTGGATCAGAATTCTCTTCTAATTTAGCTGCACATATCGAAGAGTATGATATTGATGCTATGACTGGTATTCGTGCAACTAAAATTGAAAAAACTGATAAAGCTATCCGAGTAACTTTAGAAAATGATGCAGTTCTTGAAAGTAAAACTGCTATTATTTCGACTGGTGCAAGCTGGCGTAAATTAAACATTCCTGGTGAAGATCGCTTAATCAATAAAGGTGTTGCTTTCTGCCCTCACTGTGACGGACCTTTATTTGAAAATAAAAACGTTGCAGTTATCGGTGGTGGTAACTCTGGTGTTGAAGCAGCTATCGATTTAGCAGGAATAGTTAAACATGTGACACTATTTGAATTCGCTCCAGAACTAAAAGCGGATACAGTGTTACAAGAACGTTTACGTTCTTTCCCTAATGTTGATATTCACACAAATGCTAGAACTGCTGAAGTTCTAGGTGAAGATCATGTTACTGGTTTAAGCTATGAAGATATGTCATCTGGTGAAATGAAAGAATTAAGCTTAGATGGTATCTTTGTACAAATTGGCCTTGTGCCAAATACAAAATGGATTGGTGACGCAGTAGAGTTAAATAACCGTGGAGAAGTCGTTGTGGATCGTGAAAATAACACAAACGTTCCTGGTATTTTTGCTGCTGGTGACGTTACTGACCAAAAATATAAACAAATCATTATATCAATGGGTTCAGGTGCTAACGCAGCATTGAGTGCATTTGATTATATTATTAGAAATTAATTTACAGTTTAACTTTCTACATGAAAGTAAGACTTAGAACTTAACCTATCAAATATCTTCATTTTAAGCAGAGTCATTTTATTAATGGCTCTGCTTTTTTAATTTATTTTTTTACTGATATTGCCACAATTTGTTCATAGATTTATATTAATTTTAGGTCTTAAACATTCAATTCTGTTTCTATAAATGATACTCTATTATTATGCTTAAATAGAAACGTTTACTAATAAAGGAGATTATTGAAATCTATGAAAAAGAGTATGATTATTAGTAGTTTTTTAGCATTGTTATTAATATTAAGTGCTTGTGCACCTAATAATGATAATAATGAAGACAATCATAATCAAAGTAACGGTGTTAATGCACCGAAACATGCTAAAAACTTAACTGAAAATGATATTTTTACATCAAATAAATCACATCAAAAGCTTACTGAAGATGAAATGAACCAAGCAATCAAAAAATATCTAGATGTTAATAGTGATATTTTAGATAATAAATATATAATGCAAAGTCAAATCGACCGTCAAAGTTCAGGACAAACAAAAATCACTGATAAACAAGCTACAAAACTTAGTAATTTATCTAATATTGCTGTTAAAAATGACTTACACTTTAAAAAATATGTTGAAAATAACACATTGCCAGACGGCTATAAAGATCATGTAAATCGTATTATTAAATACTTTCATGCTTTGAATAGTACAATTGCAAATGTTGATGAAAGTATCGAACAACTGAATTACCAACCTCAAAATACAATTAACGTTGTAGATGTTCCTACTCATTATGCTGGAGATGTAAATGGAAACCAACAAAATAAAATCAAATCTTTCTTAAATAAGAAAGATATCAAAACAGACGTTTTTGATAAATAGAATAGGTAGTATCCGTTTGAATATGTTATTCAATCCATTAATGGTGACGTCTAATATATAAAAAATCTGAGACGATGAATGATGTCTCAGATTTTTTTATAACTCAATAAGATATGGCTTACAATTTTCAATTACTTTAGTTAATGCTTCTTCTTTATTTATATAGCCAAAGTAAACCATAATACAACGTATCACAACTTGATGTGCAATAATGACTATCGTGTGATTATCTTGAATATGGATCGTTTCGAAAAACTGTTTCACTCTATGATAAACATCATTATAACTTTCCCCCTCAGGCGCTTTTTGAATAAAGCTATGTCGAAAATCTTTATAATTTGAATCATGAAAATAGCGATGATACTTATTATTTTTCATAAGTTTATCCTTAAATTGACCTTCAAATAGACCCAATGAACGTTCACGTAATAATGAGGTAACTGTAGTTGGGATATCGTAAGGGAAGATATATTGATATGTTTCTTTTGTTCTTGTTAAATCAGATACATACACATCATCAATTTTTATATTATAAAAATACGTCTTTAAGTTTTTTGCACTTTCAATGCCCCTTTCAGTTAAAGGAACGTCTAACTGACCACAATAATATGCTCGATTGTACTTATTATCGTAATTAGACTGTGATTCACCATGTCGAATAAGATATAAATTCATGTTTTACCTCCTATTTCAATTTATTATATTAAATAATAATTGAATGAAGTCTACTAATAATACAAATTATATATTTTTAAATAATATAAGTTTTTATGATTGTCAATATTTATATTGCATGATACTATTAACTTGTAGTTATTTAATAACTACAAGTCTTTTATATTCATGAACATAATACTCCTGGATGACGTCTTAACCCGACGTCATCCTCTTTTTTTAGTTTAATAAATAAAAAAAGAGCACTACATAACGTAGTCCTCTTTAAATACTATACTTATTTTTTGATTGCTTTTAAAATTAAAGAAACAATAAAAATAAGAATAATTGCACCGATTAATGCTGGGAAGATTGGTACTCCGCCCCAAACAGGACCCCAAGTACCTAACAATTTACTTCCGATGAATGAACCGATTAAACCAGCAATGATATTACCTAAGATACCACCAGGGATATCTTTACCCATGATCATGCCAGCAATCCAACCGATTAATCCACCAACTATTATCATAATAATAAAGCCCATAGTTAGATTACTCCTTATAGTTTTATTTTATTTACTTCTTATTCATACCACCTATTTCAATTTTATAAACATCATTATTAAAATAATTTATTTTTTATAACAAAAACAACTAAATAATAACACCCACATATTTTATTAGTATTTATTCAATTAATGATTAAAAATATAAGGCTCCTAAAAATAGCAACTATTTTTATATAAAATACTTGCTAAACATTATGAACAAGCATATTATAATAAAATATATAAAATACTTAATAAATTTTCATATAATAAAATTTTGTTTATATACAAAATTGATACTTAGGAGGTTATGTATTATGAGTTCACATGCACTGTATAACTTAAGAAAAAAAAGACATCTTGAAATTAATGAATTAACTGAAATCCTAAACAAAAAGTATGGCACACATTACGAACCACATCAATTATACGAATGGGAAAATCATCAACATGAACCAAAGTTCAAAGATGCAATGATTCTGGCAGATTATTTCAATACATCTTATCAAGTTCTAGTTGAAAGTAAATATAAAGAATATCAACAACAATTTGATGATGTTGATATTCGACTATAAACAACTTTAAAGGAACAAAACATATTCATGTTGAATATAATGTCTTGTTCCTTTGTTTTTATTCTTCGGTATTTGTACTTTGATGATTTGGTTGTGCTTGTTCATTACGATCCATTTGAGAAGTTGTGGGTTCTTCTTTAGTTTGTGTAGAAGCGTCTGTTGAAGTTGAATGATTGTTCTCGGATTGATTCGATGTCTGGACATCATTTTGAGTTTCAGATTGCGCGCTATTTTGATTTTCTTCATTAGATGATGTATGTTGCGTTTCATTATTATTCTTTGTTTCATTATTTTGTACATCATTATTTCGTTGTCGGTTACTTTGTTCTAATTTACTTTCATTCATTTGTTTTCTTTTAGCTTTTTCTTCATCTGTCATATTATTATAATTATCAACAATACTACCTGTATGTTTATCTACAATAGCTACATAAGGTGTACCAGTACCATAAGCGTCACTTGCTGCATAATCTATATAATACATATCGTCAGTACTTTTACTAGGATTGTAATTAAATTCATTTCTTAAACGATGTCCAAATCCTTGATTTTTATACCAATCATAGACAACATCCTCTGCTTGCTGAGGTGTAAGTTCTTTATTCGAAGAATCGTTTGATTGATTGTCACTAGTTGAATGACTTTCATTTGTAGTCGTTTCATTATTTCCATTGATTCCGTTTTCAGATTGGTTTTGAGTATTCTGTTCGGATGACTGAATACTATTATTATCATTTGGTTGAATATCTTCAGTTTGATTATAATTAGTATTTTCATCATTATCATTTTGTTGTGTATCTGATGAATCTATATTCTTCTCATTATTAGTATTATTATTTTTATTTGAACTATTAGGCGTTTTGTTATTATTATCACTCTTCTCAGTTTTTTGTTTATCCTCTGAACTATCATTATTTCCGCCTGGTAAATGAATATTTAAATCACAAGCACCCAAAAGTAAAGTAGATGCAACAATACCTGCTAATAAATATTTTCCTCTCATTATCATCAAAACTCCTTATGTATATCTCTTTTAATGATAACATTTTATATTGCATCCCTTAAAGATATTACCCAATACATTTTAAAATCAACTTAATATGTATAATCTGCTCATTTTTTATTACTCGACATAAAAATAACCCCGCAAGCCTTGAGCTTACGGGGTTTAACCCTAATTATATATTAGTTTTCGTCTTTAACATATGGTAATAAAGCCATATGACGAGCACGTTTAATAGCTGTAGTCAACATACGTTGATATTTAGCTGAAGTACCAGTTACACGACGTGGTAAAATTTTACCGCGTTCTGAGATAAAACGTTTTAATAATTCAGTGTCTTTATAATCAATATGTGTAATACCATTTGCTGTGAAATAGCATACTTTTTTACGACGACGTCCGCCTCTTCTTGGTCCACCTGCCATGGTTAATTACCTCCTTTTATATTTTTAATCTCATTCTTTCGTTAGAATGGTAAGTCATCATCACTAATATCAATTGGACCATTCGCATTTGCAAATGGGTTATCTGATTGATTATTGTTTGATGCACGATTGTTATTATTATAAGATGTATTTTGTCCTGATTGTGAACCACCAAATCCTTGGCCATAATCTTGGAAATCATTATTTCCTTGATGACGTTGTCCACCTTGTGCATTTTTAGGTTCAAGGAATTGAACACTATCCGCTACAACTTCAGTGACAAATATACGACGACCTTCTTGATTTTCATAACTGCGTGATTGTATGCGACCATCAACGCCAGCTAAACTACCTTTTGAAAGATAGTTATTTACGTTTTCTGCTTGTCTTCTAAATACAACAACGTTAATAAAGTCAGCTTCGCGTTCCCCTTGAGCATTCGTGAAAGTACGATTAACTGCTAGAGTAAATGTCGCTACACTTACGCCTGAGGGAGTACTTCTGTATTCTGGATCCTTAGTTAAACGACCTACTAATACAACTCGATTTATCATTTCAACGCCCCCATTTAATTATTACTTATCTTGGTCTTCACGGATAACGATATAACGGATAATATCGTCATTGATTTTAGCTAAACGTTGGAATTCGTCTGTAGCTTTGTTATTATCTGTTTTAATGCGTACGATGAAGTAGAAGCCTTCTTTGAAATCTTCAATTTCGTAAGCAAGACGGCGTTTACCCCAGTCTTTTTCTTCTAAAACTTCTGATCCTTCTGAAGCTAAGATACCGTTAAAGCGTTCAACAACTGCTTTTTTAGCATCTTCTTCAATGTTAGGACGTACGACATACATAATTTCATATGTTCTCATTTTATAATTGCACCTCCTTGTGGTCTATGCGGCCTATCGAATCCTATCCATAGGCAAGGAATAATTTTCATTACTCACAATCAAGAATTATAGCATAGGTGATTACTTTTTACAATAAATATTATTTGAAATATTTTGTCTGAAAGTGGATAAGATTTATCGTATTGGCCTATAAATTTATATTCAAACTTTAAACATATCTTTTCAAAAGAGAACTGATATTCTATAATGTCCTTGAGGTGTAACTATGCAATTAGATTTAGATTGGAATAAAGATTTTCAAGAGTTTCAAGAAATCTTAAATTGCGGTATCACTCCAGAGTGGCTATACTGTGCAAAAGCCAATATGATTCTTGAGCCAGCTTATACTGGAGAAGGTAAACAGTTTTTTAGCACCAAAGATATTGTTAAAGCAAGTAAAGTTATACCGTTTTTTTAAGATATAACCATAATGATATAACTAAAGCGCGACGTCTATAATAAATAGATGTCGCGCTTTTTTATATTCCTATACATTAAATCGGAAGTGAACAATATCTCCGTCTTGCATAATATAATCTTTACCTTCTAAACGTTGTTTACCTGCTTCTTTCGCACCTTGCTCACCACCATGCTCAACATAGTCGTCATAACTTGTTACTTCGGCACGAATGAAACCACGTTCGAAGTCTGTATGAATGATACCTGCACATTGTGGTGCCGTCATCCCTTGTCTAAATGTCCAAGCACGTACTTCTTGAACACCTGCTGTAAAGTAAGTAGATAATCCTAACAAATCATATGTTGTTCTGATAAGACGATCGAGGCCTGGTTCTTCAATACCTAAGTCTTCTAAAAACATTTCTTTATCTTCATCATCAAGTGTTGCAATTTCTTCCTCGATTTTTGCGCTAATGACGATAACTTCAGAATCTTCTTTTGCTGCGTACTCACGAATGGTTTTCACTTTATCATTTTCATCGTCACCAATTTCATCTTCGCCAACGTTTGCAATATATAACATTTTTTTAGATGTTAATAATTGAGCTTGATTTACATATTTTTGATCTTCTTCGTTAAAATCTAAACTACGAACTGGATTTCCTTCTTCTAACGCTTCTTTTATTCTAGATAAAATGCGGAACTCCATTTCGGCTGTTTTATCTTTTTGACGTGCCATTTTTTCAATTCGAGGCAAACGTTTCTCTACTGATTCTAAATCAGCTAAAACAAGTTCCATATTAATGACTTCAATATCATCTAATGGATTTACACGGCCAGCGACGTGTGTCACATTTTCATCATCGAAAGCACGTACTACCTGACAAATAGCGTCTACTTCACGAATATGTGATAAGAATTTATTTCCTAAACCTTCACCTTTTGAAGCACCTTTAACAATACCTGCAATATCTGTGAATTCGAAAGTGGTAGGAATCGTTTTCTTAGGTTCTACCATTTCTGTTAATTTATTCAAACGTGTATCTGGTACTTCTACAATCCCGACATTCGGGTCAATCGTAGCGAAGGGATAGTTCGCAGCGAGCGCACCTGCTTTTGTAATTGCATTAAATAGAGTAGATTTACCAACATTAGGCAAACCTACGATACCTGCTGTTAAAGCCATGAATCATTCTCCTAACTTTCTGTATCTTGATGAGATACTAATATTTTTTTTATTTTTTTATCAAACACTTGTCGTGGAATCATAATACTTCTTTGACAATTTTCACATTTAATTCGTATATCTGCACCCATGCGAATAATTTTAAATCGATTTGTTCCACAAGCATGTTGTTTTTTCATTTCTACTATATCATTTATACCATATTTTGGTGTCACAACATTACCCCCAACATTTATTAAGCGTCTTGTTTATCGGTATTTCTTACGTACATGGGTTGTGGCAATTTAATACCTTCTTGTACAAACATTTTTTGAATTTCTTTGCGTAAAATTCTAGAACCTGAAGCACCTTCTCCAGGAATAGTTTCTGCTGATATTCTTATGATAACTTTTGTTTCATCTAACCCATCAATTCCTAAAACAACTGGATCAGTAATGAATAAGTAGTATTTACTACGCATTGCTGTAAATAATTTATTTAATTTCTTTTCAACTTTATCTAAATTTTCATCAACTGAGACTGGAATTTCTACAATTGACGTACCATTAGTAATAGAATAGTTAGTAATCTCACCCATACTACCATTTGGTAAAATAGTTAACTCCCCAGTGATGGTATTAATACGCGTTGATCTCAATCCTATAGATTTTACTGTTCCTTCAGCAACTGTAGTACCACCGCTATTAATTTTAACATAATCACCTACATCAAACTGATTTTCAAAAATAATGAAAAATCCAGTAATAATATCTTTGACTATAGTCTGGGCTCCAAAACCAACAGCGATACCTACAACACCGGCGCTGGCGATAATTCCGTTTACGCTAATTCCAAATTTACTTAATACTGTTGTGAGCACGATAAACCACACAATGTATCTTACAACATTTTTGATAAGGGACACGAGCGTTTTAGAGCGTTTTTTATTTCCTCTATTACTTTTATTTTGAAATTTAAATGCTTCTTCTATCGCTTTATTAATAATTCCAATTACAATTAAGCCTACTAAAATATAAATAATAACCATTGCTAATTTAGTTGCTAAATTTGTATATACTTCGGGTTCTGTTAATGGTTGAAATAGCGATGTTAACACGTTCTTCAACTGATTCATATAGCCCCCTCCTTTTCCATTTAGTCCACATTAAATTTGTATTCCAATTTATTTATTATACAAAAATTCTTCTAAAATTGTATCAGTCTTTTGATTTATCATTTTCTTTTTTATTTTATTAATAGGATACTATTTATTAAGTTTATCTATAATACGTCTAAACTCAGCCTCGGATTTAAACTCAAACACAATTTTCCCAACATTTTTAGATACAGATATATCTATATGAGTTCCAAATTTTTCCTTAAGCGCACGTTCTTGTTTCTGTATGAATTTGGGTTTACTTGGAGTATTTAATTTTTCTTTTTTAGACTGCCCACCGTCTTGAATTTCAGAAACAACTTTCTCTAAATAACGTACACTCCACCCCTCTTTGATTGCTTGTTTACCTATACGTTTCATCGTATTTACATCTTTTAATGCAAGTAAAGTACGTCCATGGGCACCTGACATGCGATGCTCTCTTACAAGCTTAGCAATATCAGAGGGTAAATTTAGTAATCTTAGCATATTAGCAATGTAAGGACGTGATTTTCCTAACCTTTCAGCAACTTTTTGTTGTGTCAGACCAAGATCGTTCATTAATCGTTGATAACTTTCAGCTTCTTCAATTGCATTCAAATCTTCTCTTTGTAAGTTTTCTATAATGGCTAATTCCATCATGTCAGAATCAGAAAGGGATTTTACAATTGCAGGAACTTCCTCTAACCCAGCTAATTTAGAAGCTCGAAAACGTCGTTCTCCTACAACGATATAATATCCATTGATCGTTTTTCTTAAAACAATAGGTTGAAGTATACCATGAGTTGTTATAGAATCTGCTAAATCTTGAAGTTTCTCCTCATCAAATGTTTTTCTAGGTTGATAGGGATTAACTTTAATACTTGAAATTTTAATATGTTGTACGTGTTCATCATTATTTAATTGAATACGTTGATCTTCAATATGGTCCACTCATAGTCCTCCCTTATCTTTAAAGTCATTACTTAATTTTAAAAAAAGCGTGTTATATCTACAAGTCTTATAAACTTTTTTAAGAAAAATTTTACTAGGTAGAAAGTATATATATCAATCATTCAACCGCTTTCTGAATTTATTATTTAATCATAATTTTCAGAAAAGTTGTTGACAAATGTAATTTATGTCTGTAAGCTATGAATTAACTTAAAAAAACACAAATTACACACGGTAATAAGGAAAGTAAAACTTACACTGCAGATACAGAGAGTCTTGTAAGCTGAGAAGAGACATTGAAAGAAAGTTTGAAAATGGCCTTTGAGTGTTGATGCCAATATGAGGTATCAACGGGTTCGCCCGTTATAGCGATACAGTATTAACATTTATTGTTTAATGGCGTACTGGAATCACCGACGTCACTAAATTATCGTTAATACTCATTTATCATTAAAAGTTAAATGAGTTTTTTTATTACAGATATATCTGATATTTTACGATAATGTGTGTCACTTTTTCAAGTACTCCTAAAACATGATGGCGTACTGTTTGAGGTTACTTTAGCAATAAAGTAGCAAACAAAGGTGGTACCACGAAACAAGCTTTCGTCCTTTACATCCGATACATATCGGGTTTAAAGGACGGAAGCTTTTTTTATTTAGAAAATGATAGGAGGATTTGAAATGAAAGATACTCAATTAGCACAAATTTCATTAACAAAGGATTTGACTGGCGCAATTGCTAATCCAATTTACTTATCGACGGCATATCAACATCCTCACCTAGGTCAGTCTACAGGATATGATTACACACGAACGAAAAATCCAACGCGCTCTTCATTTGAAGAAGCATTTGCCAAATTAGAAGGTGGTACAGCTTCATTTGCAACTTCAAGTGGTATGGCAGCAGTTCAACTTATTTGTAACTTATTTAAACCTGGTGATGAAATTTTAGTAGCTTTTGATTTATATGGAGGAACATTTAGATTATTTGATTATTATGAACAACAATATGGTATTCATTTTAAATACGTTGATTTTTTAAATTATGAAGAAGTCGAAAATAGTATAAATAAACACACGAAAGCACTCTTTATCGAACCAATTTCGAATCCTCAAATGATTCAAATTGATGTAGAACCATATTATGTTCTAAGTAAAAAACATCATCTATTAACCATTATCGACAACACGTTTTTAACTCCATACTTATCAACACCTTTAGAACAAGGTGCTGACATTGTTTTACACTCAGCTACAAAGTATATAGGTGGTCATAATGATGTACTTGCAGGTGTAGTGACAGTTAAAGATGACACACTTGCTGAACAATTAGGTCAATTTCACAATATGATTGGCGCCACATTGTCTCCACTTGATTGTTACTTACTTCAAAGAGGTTTGAAAACACTACATCTCAGAATAGAACGATCTCAAGACAATGCACGTCGTCTCGCAAAACGTTGTGAAACATCCGATTCTATTGATGAAGTACTCTATAGTGGAAAAACAGGTATGCTAAGTTTACGTCTTAATAAGGCTTATAGCGTAGCTAAATTTTTAGAAAATTTAGAAATTTGTATTTTTGCAGAAAGTTTAGGAGGAACTGAAACCTTTATTACTTTCCCATATACACAAACACACGTCGACATGCCAGATGATGAAAAAGACAAACGCGGTATTGATGAACATTTAATTCGCTTATCCATTGGTATTGAAGATTATAAGGATGTTGAAGCAGATATTATTCAAGCATTAGAAAATTCTAAAGTAGGAGTGATTTCATGAGCTTATCTAAAGAAACAGAAGTGATATTTGATGAACATAGAGGTGTAGATTACGATTCAGCAAACCCACCATTATATGATTCTTCAACTTTCCATCAAAAAGTACTTGGTGGTAACGCAAAATTTGATTATGCCAGAAGTGGTAATCCTAATCGTCAATTATTAGAAGAAAAATTAGCTAAACTTGAAGGCGGCCAATATGGATTTGCTTATGCTTCAGGTATTGCAGCAATATCAGCCGTATTACTCACATTACAAGCTGAAGATCATGTCATTTTACCAGATGATGTGTATGGCGGAACATTTAGACTAACTGAACGTATTTTAAATCGTTTTAATATTAAATTTACGACGGTAAATGCGACTCATCCTGAAGAAATTGAACAAGCCATTCAACCTAATACAAAATTAATTTATATAGAAACACCATCGAACCCATGCTTTAAAATCACTGATATTAAAGCAGTTGCTCATATCGCTAAAAAGCATGATCTACTTTTAGCAGTAGATAATACATTTATGACTCCATTAGGTCAATCTCCACTTTCACTTGGTGCTGATATAGTGGTTCATTCTGCAACAAAATTCTTAGGTGGACATAGTGATATTATTGCTGGCGCTGCTATTACAAATCGCAAAGACGTCGCTGAGGCACTTTATCTACTCCAAAATGGAACAGGAACTGCCCTATCTGCACATGATAGTTGGACTTTAGCCAAACATTTAAAAACATTACCTGTTCGTTTTAGACAATCTACATCGAATGCTGAAAAGCTTGTAGACTTTCTAAGTCAAAGAGATGAAGTTGCTGAAGTGTATTATCCGGGAAATAGTAATTTACATTTATCACAAGCTAAAAGTGGCGGTGCAGTCATTGGCTTTCGTCTAAAAGATGAAACAAAAGCTCAAGCATTTGTAGATGCGCTAACTTTACCACTTGTATCTGTAAGTTTAGGAGGAGTAGAAACGATTCTCTCACATCCAGCCACAATGTCTCATGCAGCTGTTCCAGAAGAAGTGAGAAACGAACGTGGCATTACATTTGGTCTATTCCGTCTAAGCGTAGGTCTTGAACAACCTGAAGAACTCATAGCTGATATTGACTACGCATTGAAGGAGGCATTTAATGAGTCGATTATTGAACCATTTGAAGAACAACGTTTTAGTAGCTGATGGCGCAATGGGAACAATCCTCTATTCCGAGGGCCTAGATACTTGTCCTGAAGCATATAATCTTACACATCCCAATAAAGTTGAACGTATTCATCGTTCATATATAGAAGCAGGAGCTGATGTCATTCAGACAAATACGTATGGCGCTAACTTTGAAAAATTAAAAGTATTTGGCTTAGAGCATAAAGTAAAAGAAATTCATAAAGCCGCTGTACAAATTGCAAAACGCGCAGCCAATAAAGAGACATTTATCTTAGGAACGGTGGGTGGCTTCAGAGGAATAAAACAAGAAGACTTATCGCTTTCTACTATTCAATATCATACAGACAATCAAATTGATACTTTAATTGAAGAAGGTGTAGATGGTTTACTATTTGAAACCTACTACGATTTAGATGAATTAACGAGTGTGATAACAGCGACACGTCAAAAGTACGATATTCCAATTATCGCACAACTGACCGCTTCCAATACGAATTATCTCGTTGACGGTACAGAAATTAACGAGGCGTTAAAACATCTCATTGAATGTGGCGCAAATGTGGTGGGCTTAAATTGTCACCATGGCCCACATCACATGCAACGCTCATTTTCACATATCGAACTACCAGAACATGCCTATCTCTCATGTTATCCTAATGCGAGTCTACTCGATATTGAAAATAGTGAATTTAAATATAGTAACAATGCTAAATATTTTGGTGATGTTGCACAAGAATTAATTAACGAAGGCGTTCGTTTAATTGGTGGTTGTTGTGGTACTACACCGGAACATATCTCTTACATTAAAGAATCTGTAAAACATTTAAAACCAATTAAAACTAAAAAAGTTATTCCAATTCATCGAACAATTAATACAAATGCAAAACGTACATTAAAACAAAATTTAACATCAAAAGTAAAACAAAGACCTACTGTGATTGTTGAATTAGACACTCCAAAACATCTCGATACAGAATTGTTCTTTGAGAATATAGGTAAGCTAGATGAAGCAAATATTGATGCAGTAACACTCGCAGATAACTCTCTCGCTACTGTAAGAGTCAGCAACATTGCTGCTGCAAGTTTAATCAAACAACGATACGAGATTGAACCTCTTGTTCATATCACATGTCGAGATCGGAATCTAATTGGTTTACAATCTCATCTACTTGGCCTTTCACTCATCGGTGTGAGTGAAATTTTAGCTATTACAGGAGACCCTTCAAAAGTAGGTCATCTACCAGGCGCAACAAATGTGTATGATGTTAACTCAAAAGGCCTAACAGAACTTGCACTACGATTTAATCAAGGTATTAATGTTGATGGTGATGCGCTGAAGAAACATACCAACTTTAACATCGCCGGAGCGTTCGATCCAAACGTTCGTAAATTAGACGGAGCAGTTAAACGTCTTGAGAAAAAAGTAGCGGCAGGTATGAGTTACTTTATTACCCAACCTGTATATAGTAAAGAAAAAATCAAAGAGGTATATGAAGCAACTAAACATCTTGATACCCCACTTTTTATCGGTATCATGCCTATTGCAAGCTACAATAACGCACTTTTCTTACATAACGAAGTGCCTGGAATTAAAATGTCAGAAGATGTATTAAATCAATTTAAAGCAGTAAAAGATGATAAAGAAAAAACAAAAGAATTAAGTTTGAGACTGTCTAAAGAATTAATCGATACGGTACATGAATACTTTAATGGTTTATATCTCATTACACCTTTCCAACGTATTGATTATTCATTAGAGCTCGCAGCATATTCTAAAGCAATTACCCAAAACAAGGAGGCAATATCATGACAACAATTAAAACTTCAAACTTAGGATTCCCAAGATTAGGTAGAAAAAGAGAATGGAAAAAAGCAATCGAAAGCTATTGGGCTAAAAAAATCGATAAAACTGAATTAGATCAAACATTAACAGACTTACATAAAGAAAATTTATTACTTCAAAAGAATTATAATTTAGACAGTGTACCTGTTGGTGATTTCTCATTATATGACCATATTCTTGATACATCATTACTTTTCAACATTATTCCTGAACGTTTCCAAGGACGTATAGTAGATGATGATTTATTGTTTGATATTGCACGTGGTAATAAAGAACATGTTGCAAGTGCATTAATTAAATGGTTTAACACAAACTATCACTATATTGTTCCTGAATGGGATAATGTTGAACCTAAGGTGAATCGCAATGTATTATTAGACCGTTTTAACTATGCTAAATCAATTAATGTAAATGCACATCCTGTCATTGTTGGTCCAATCACTTTTGTGAAACTTTCTAAAGGTGGTAATCAATCTTTTGAAGAAAAAGTTCAAACATTACTTCCACTATATAAAGAAGTATTACAATCTTTAGTAGATGCAGGTGCTGAATACATTCAAGTCGATGAACCTGTTCTTGTAACAGATGAAAGTGAAAATTATGAAAATATTACTAAAGAGGCTTATGACTACTTTGCTGATGCTGGTTTAGGAGAAAAATTAGTCATACAAACCTATTTTGAACGTGTTAATGTAAAATTCTTAAGCCGTTTACCAGTGGCTGGTCTTGGTTTAGATTTTGTTCATGATCACGGTTATAACTTAGAACAAATTAAAGCAGGAGATTTCGATAAATCTAAAACATTATATGCTGGTATTATTGACGGTCGTAATGTTTGGGCTGCAGATATTGAAGCGAAAAAAGAATTAATCGAAACTTTACAACCTTATACTAAAGCAATTGTAATTCAACCTTCCTCTTCATTATTACACGTTCCGGTATCATTAGATGATGAAACATTAGATACATCAATTGAAGAAGGCTTAAGCTTTGCTACTGAAAAATTAGATGAGTTAGATGCATTACGTCGATTATTTAATAATAATGATAATAAAAAATATGATGAGTTAAAAGCACGCTATGAACGATTCCAAAGTCAATCATTCAAAAACCTTGAATATGATTTTGATAGCGTACCAACCAGTCGTAAATCTGATTTTAAAGACCGTAAAAAAGCACAAGACGCTCGTTTACATTTACCAGATTTACCAACAACAACGATCGGCTCATTCCCTCAAACAAGAGAAGTACGTAAATACCGTGCAGACTGGAAAAATAATCGAATTTCAGACGAAGAATATAACAACTTCTTAGAAAATGAAATCGCACGTTGGATTAAAATCCAAGAAGAGATTGGCTTAGATGTACTTGTACACGGTGAATTCGAACGTAATGACATGGTTGAATTCTTCGGTGAAAAACTTCAAGGTTTCTTAGTCACAAAATTTGGATGGGTTCAATCTTATGGTTCACGTGCTGTAAAACCACCAGTCATTTATGGAGATGTAAAATGGACTGCACCTTTAACAGTTAAAGAAACTGTTTATGCACAAAGCTTAACTGATAAACCTGTTAAAGGTATGTTAACTGGTCCAGTCACTATCTTAAACTGGTCATTCGAACGTGTAGATGTTCCTCGTAAAGTCGTTCAAGATCAAATTGCCTTAGCTATTGACGAAGAAGTATTAGCACTTGAAGAAGCAGGTATTAGCGTCATTCAAGTAGATGAACCAGCATTACGTGAAGGTTTACCATTACGTTCTGAATACCATGAACAATACCTTGCTGATGCGGTAAATTCATTTAAACTTGCAACATCTTCAGTCCAAGATGAAACACAAATTCATACGCATATGTGTTATTCTCAATTTGGTCAAATCATTCATGCAATTCATGACTTAGATGCAGATGTTATTTCAATTGAAACATCACGTAGCCATGGTGATTTAATCAAAGACTTTGAAGATATTAACTATGATTTAGGTATTGGATTAGGTGTATATGATATTCATAGTCCACGTATTCCTACTGAAGAAGAAATTGCAACAGCAATTGATCGTTCTTTACAACAAATCGACCGTTCTTTATTCTGGGTTAACCCTGACTGTGGTCTAAAAACACGTAAAGAAGACGAAGTGAAAGATGCCTTAACAGTACTTGTAAATACTGTTCGTAAAAAACGTGAAGAAAAAAATAAACCTGTCGCATAAGATACAGATAAACATGTGAGGGAGAAATTGAGTTTTCTCCCTCTTTTATTCTTATATTAGACTTTCGAGGTGAAACATATGACAAATTATCCATTGTGGGACCAATTACAACAATTAAAAACAGCAGAGTGGGTAGATTTAACCCATACTTTCGATCCAGACATTCCACGATTTAGTGAATTTGAAAAAGGCCAAGTATCCACATTATTTACAGTCAAAGAACATGGCTTTTATGTACAACGTTGGAATATCGTTACACAATACGGCACACACATTGACGCACCGATACATTTTGTAGAGAATAAACGTTATCTTGAGGATCTTGATTTAAAAGAATTAGTCTTACCACTTATCGTGTTAGATTATTCAAAAGAAGTAAAAAATAATGATGACTTTATCGTGACACGCCAACATTTAGAACAGTGGGAAGCGGAGAATGGGCGCATTGAAGAAGGTACCTTTGTTGCTTTACGTACAGATTGGTCAAAACGTTGGCCAGATATTGAACAATTCGAAAATAGAGATGCTGATGGTAACCAACATTTACCAGGTTGGGGACTAGATGCTTTAAAATTCTTAATTGAAGAACGCGGTGTAAAATCGATTGGTCATGAAACATTCGATACAGATGCATCAGTAGATACAGCTAAAAATGGCGATATTGTTGGAGAACGTTATATACTTGGACAAGATACCTTCCAACTTGAACTCTTAACAAACCTAGACCAATTGCCTACGCGTGGCGCAGTCATTTATGCAATTAGTCCCAAACCGAAAGATGCGCCAGGTTTCCCTGTCCGTGCATTTGCTATCAAACCATCTTAAATATAAGTGATATGTTGATAATGAGCGATCAAATTTATCACTTTCCTATATAATATATAACATCCTGATACTAAAGTACTTGAGCAAGACGAAGTATCAGGATGTGTTGTTATTTATATTCATTTTCATATTCTTCTCTCAACACACTATACACATAACTATCTGAGGATTTCCCTTCTACACGTTCATCACTTCTCAATATACCCTCTTGTGTGAATCCACGAATACCATACATAATTATCATCATTGCTTAATTTTGTTGAGCTAAACCTAAAGTTAAAAATCCAACATGAAAAATAATCCATATTATAAATGCTAAAGTCATCAGTCGACGTGGACTAAATACTTCTGCTAGTACTCCAGACATCCATGAAGCCAGTGCTACTATTAATCCATATATAGCTATCACTCTACCTGCTTGTGAATCACTATATCCAAGATCGATAATATACTTAGACAAAAACGCTTGTTCAAATCTATCACCTGTCATAAATATAGCTACCGCTACATAACCCCAATTAATACTCTAGGTAATCCTAAAAGCTGACGATTTTGTTTAGTTAAATCATTAGTCACAATAATTCCACTTTCTCCCTTTGCTTATTTGTGATTTCTTTAAAGTTGTTCATTAGCAAGACGTTCTATAGGAAGACCTTTTTTAAAACGTTCAATATAACGATTAAAGCTTTCTATTTCTTTTTCATTTGGTTCAATTTTGATGGACTCAGTATCTTTAAAAGCAATTTCATTAAGATAACTAGATAAATTTACATCGTTTTCTGCTATAAGATACCTAGCTAAAACAGCAATCCCCCATGCTCCACCTTCACCAGCTGTTTGCATAACACTAACAGGACTTTGCATTGCTGCTGCTAAAAATGTTTGAGCAACTTTTTTGGTTTTGAATATACCTCCGTGCCCATATATTGAATGAATTTCAATATCTTCATTTTCTTTTAATAAATCAATACCAATTTTTAATGTACTAAATGCACTATATATATGAGTCTTCATTACATTAGCTAAATTGAATGAACTATCTATCGATCGTACTAACATAGGGTAACCCTGTTGAACCTCTGTAATAAATTCTCCAGATATATATCCATATGAAAGTAATTTCCCAAGTTTATCATCACCATTTAAAGCGTTTTCGAATAATTTTGTAAAAAGTTCACTTTTTTCATATTTGACACCCATTACTTCTAATACTTCTCCAAATAAATCAACCCATGCATTAATATCAGATGTGCAATTATTCGCATGTATCATGGCTACTTCATAGCCATCTGGTGTTGTGACAATATCCACTTCTGGATAAATATTTTTTAAAGATTTGTCTAATACAATCATTGAAAAGATACTTGTTCCTGCAGATATATTACCAGTCTTTGGTGCTACGCTATTTGTAGCTACCATTCCAGTTGCAGCATCAGCTTCTGGAGCACACATAGGACAGCCTGCTTCTAATTGACCATTTGGATCAATAAGTTTTGCTCCTGTTTCTGTTAAATAACCTGCATTTTCACCTGCTACCACAACTTTTGGTAATACTTCTAAAATATCTTGATGATATCCCATTTCAGAAAAAAGCTGATTAAATGTTTTAGCAATATCTTGTCGATACTCTTTAGTTTCTACATCAACGGGAAACATGCCTGAGGCATCGCCTATACCTAATACTTTTTCATCTGTTAAGTACCAATGAATATAACCAGCAAGTGTTGTCATGTAATCTACTTTAGCAACATGAGACTCATTATTTATAGCTGATTGATATAATTGAGCTATGCTCCATCTTTCTGGAATATTTACTTGAAATGATTCTCTTAAAATCTTAGCCGCCTGATTAGCATTGTTATTACGCCAAGTTCGAAATGGAACGAGCAAATCTTCTTGTTGATCAAATACTAAATAACCATGCATCATCCCACTAATGCCTAATGATTTAATTTTTTTCACTGTAGTTCCATACTGTTCTTTTATAACTTTAGTCATTTCACTATAACTTTTTTGTAGACCTATCCATGCATCGTTCATAGAATATGTCCAATATCCGTCTTGATATGTATTTTCCCATCCAAACGTTCCTGTAGCTAATGTTTTACAGTTGTCATCAATTGCTACCGTTTTAATTCTAGTTGAACCAAATTCAATACCAATTGTTAAATTACCCGCTTCAATAAATTGTTTTATTGAGGAATTATTCATTTTATGCACCTCCCTATAAAATTAGTGAAAACGCTTACTTATTTAATGCTATCAAAACTTTATATAGCAAACAAGTAATTTTCAAATATAATATTTTATTAATTTTAATATTTATAAATACACAATTGATACTTTTAGTTATATAAAATCCTAAATACAAACTTATTAGTTATTTATTTAGAAAAAGTATACAAACGATATTTTTCTTTTCTCAATACTTACAGTGTTGTAAGTTTATCTATTAATTGTTGTAATATTTTATTATTGATGTTTTTATAATAAGTAAAGAGAAAGAAGGTGAAAAAAGTGGAAAATACAAATAGTAAAATGCATAAAAATGACAATAGTTATGTTTTATCAGCATTGAGTTATTTAAGTATCTTTTTTGCACCTATCATTTTACCTTTATTGGTATGGATACTTGCGGAAGAGCCAACGTCTGAGCATGGTAAAAAAGCATTAGGGAACCATGTTATAACGTGGATCAGTTTTTTTATAGGTAGAGCGGCATTTATTTTTTCAAAAGAGGTCTTTGATAAACCATTCGATCATCAATTATTAATATTTGTTATTGCTTTAATCATTGCTATTGTGTTCTTTTTAATTGCTTTAATATTATATATCCTCAACATTATCAGAGGAATTAAAATTTTATTAAAAAAATAAGTCACTTATATATTAAATTAAAAAGGGAGTACTATACTTCCTTTTTAATTTAACGCTTTTCTATAACTGATGACTTTATTTATAATCTAAGATACTTTCTTCAACGTTTCTAATCACATCTCGCGAAACCTCAAAATTATTATTAATATATCCATGCTTATTAACCGATAGAGCAATCGATTGGCCTGCATAATAATCATTTTGACTTACTCTAAAGGCACGAGTAAATGCTTCACCATCTTGTATTTTATCAATTAAAATATCTCTATTCACAAAAATCGGTTGGCTAATATTTATAGCTTTTCCATCCTTTATATTAAACTCATACAATCTTAATCCATATAATTCAAGATCGTCATTATTTTTCTTAATGACGTATTTAATCGCATTATATTTTCTAGCCATCTTTTTAATCCTTTCTATTGCTATATTATAGTAATTTTTATTTTAGTTTTCATTTATAATGTGTATTTCAAAAAACTTGAAAGATAATTTATTTATTATATAAAACCACTATGAACATTGACATTCAATCACTGCAGTTTAAATTAATAAAAAAAGAGGACAAAGACCTCTACACATCTTTGACCTCATAATATATTCACTTAATCATTTTTTAATTGTTCTTTGACTTCTGCGATAGTTTCATCCATCGTCATATTCGATTTAAGTGCCACACTCGCGATAAAACTACCTTCTACGACGGGCGCCTCCATTTTTTCAATACGATGAGAGCCTTCATACATTTCGATTGCCATATCAAGGTTCATCCCAGCAGACCCTATATCATAAAAACATATTGCATCATCATCTAATTCATTTATGACTGAAAGAATACGATCGAAAGATGTGCCAATCCCTTTATCATCTAAGCCACCAACATCAATAATATTGACGTCATTATCTGTCATTTGTAAATTTAAATCTTTGACACCTTCAGCAATTTTATAACTGTGACTCACAATTACTATTGAAGTCATTCTACCTCTCCTCCTATCATCGCATTTAAAATGTAAACACTACTTTGAGCACCTGGATCGATATAACCTTTTGAATCTTCTTTAAAATATGATGCTCGTCCTTTCGTAGCTATCATGTTTTTAGTTTCATCAGCATATGATTGTAATGTGTTAAAATCAATGTTTTCATCATTATCTAATGCTTCTCTTGTACGTTCAATTACGTCATACATCGTTTTTTCATTTAATTCTACTTTTCCACGTTGTTTAACGGCTTCTGAAAAAGCAGCAATCATCTCTTTTAAATTTTCTTTGTCAATATCATCTTTAACGACATTTGCCATTTTAACAAAGCTAAAACCGTATAAAGGACCTGAGGCACCGCCCACTTTAGACATTAATGTCATTCCTGTTGATTTAAATAATGACTTCATATCTGTGTCATCCAGACCTTGTTCTAACGCTTCAAATCCTCTGACCATATTCACTCCATGGTCGCCATCACCAATGGCACGATCTAAATCAGTTAATTCACTTTCTTTTTCTTTAAAAGTTTCAACTAAACTAAGTAGTCTTGTTTTCATGTCTTGTACATTCATTGAAAAGTCACCTCATTATCTCTATTTTTATTTAAAAATAACGACTTGTTGTTGGAGCTAAAAGACCTTTTTCTATTTCTTCACTATAAGGAACCACTGTAATGGAGAAACCTTGCATATCAAGTGATGTCATATAATCACCAACAAACCATTGTTTAGCAGCTATGTCATGTTCTTGGAATTGTTGATTTAAATACTTCGCCACAATACTTAATTCAGATAAAGGCGTGCCTCCCATACCATTTACCATAACAATTAATGATTGATCTTTCACTTCTTTTAACAACTCATCTAGTAAACGCTCAATAATAACATCAACCGATTGAATCGCTTCACGGTGTAACCCTTTTTCACCATGAATGCCGATACCTATTTCCATTTCATTATCATCAATATCGAAACTATATTTCCCAGTTGTTGGCACCATTGGTGAAGTAAGCGCCATCCCAATACTTTTAATTTTAGGAATAAACGCTTCAATTTTGTTTTTAATATCTTTTAAAGATAGGCCTTGGTCCGCTAAATAACCTGCATATTTATGAATGAATACCGTACCAGCCACGCCACGACGTTTTTCTACATCTGAAACAGCAATATCATCATTCACAATGACACGTTCAACTTTAATATCTTCCATTTGTGCCATTTCTTGAGCCATCTCAAAGTTCATAACGTCTCCAGCATAATTTTTAACGATTAATAATACACCGTCGCCTGTATCGACTGCTTTAATAGCATCTAAAATTTTATCTGGAGTCGGAGATGTAAAAACTTCACCACATACTGCCGCATCAAGCATACCATTAGCTACATAACCCGCATGTGCTGGTTCATGACCACTACCACCGCCTGATACCAAGGCAACTCCTGAATTTTTTTTATTTTTTTTAACAACAACTGTTTCTGAAATAATTTCAATATTATCATTCGTTAAAGCGAGACCCTCTAACATGTCTGTTAAAATATTATTTTTTTCTTTAATTAATTTTTTCATCAAAAAGCGACTCCTTTTGGCATATTCAAAGTAAGTTTATCTAAGATTAAATATCAACATCATTTTCTTTATTTAAACTTGGAATTTTCATATTAGTAAATATAAAAATACTCTTTCAAAAAAGGATAAAGACATAAGTTTTATCTTTATCCTTCTAATTACTTATCTATTCTTAGTTATCTTCTTTACGAAAATTAACCTTTGGAATTCAACGTACTTTTAGATAATTCACTTACTGTTAAAATAGCGTCTGCAATGTCATCTGCATTTAACTTATCACTTAAATTTGCAAAAGTATCATTTGGTTCTAAAGCACGCTCACCTACGCGAACCAAATCTTCATAACTTTTATCGGCAATGTGGAGTTCTTCTAAAGTCGTTGGCATATGGATACTACTTAAAAATTGTTGATATTTTACAAATTTTTCTGTTGGCGCATTTTCCAATACTAATTGGACTAAAATACCATAGGCCACTTTTTCACCATGCGTTAAATGATGAATATCGCCTTCAAGTGCTGTAAAACCATTATGAATTGCATGAGCAGCTGCAAGTCCTCCATTTTCAAATCCTAAACCTGAAAGTAATGTGTTCGCTTCAATCACTGCTTCAACTTGTGGAGATACAATATGATTTTTAATTGCTTCATATGCACTATGTCCATATTCAAAAATTACTTCTTCACATTTCTGCGCAATCGCTAAGCTAGCTAATGATGGTTTTCCACTAAACATATTTTTTCCTTGTCTACGTAACGTAGATTCTACCTCAACTAAAGTAGCTAATCCATCACTCATCCCTGAAGCAAATAAACGTACAGGCGCTTGCGCAACAATTTGTGAATCCACCATTACTGTATCAGGATTCTTAGGGTAAAATTCATAACCACTAAATACGCCATTATCATCATAAATAACAGATACGGCTGCCGTAGGTGCATCCATTGATGCAGTAGAAGCGAAATCGATAACACTTGCATTTAAAGCATTGGCTACTGCTTTACCTGTATCAAGTGCCTTTCCACCACCTAAACCAATGACTACATCTATGCCTTTTGTCTTAGCTTCATCAACGATACGATTAATTTCATTTTCTGAAGATTCGCCTTTAAATGTTTCGTAATCATAATTAACTTCTGAATTATTTGAAAAACTTTGATCAATTTGATCTTTAGTTATATTCCAAACAACTTCATCTGAGATTATTAATGCATGTGAACCTAAACGTTGTGTTTCATCTGCGATAGATTCGATAACTCCTTTTCCTTGTACATATCTTCCTGGAGATTGATAAATAATTTTTGCCATAGAGCTTTCCCTCCATAATAAATATTTATACTGCATCATTTAATAACTCTTCAGTAAATTACGCTCACAAATATATGATATAGAAAATACATATTAGCGTATTTACCATTACAATACGAAAAATAAGAATCAAAAGAAAGATTAAGTTGCTTAAAAAATTGATTTCTCTCTACACTTCCATTATTAATCTATTAAATATAATTGTCCACATATTAGCTAAAACTTCATTAAATTATCACTTTAAAACTTAAATATTGTAATATTATAATTTATAACCTATAATTGACTCTATCTTTACAATAGGTTTTATTGTGTTATCCTATGCTTGTATTACTCTTAATCTAACATAAAAATTTTAACCACTTTCAATTTATTCTGGAGCGTAAATTGAAAGTGGTTTTTTTAATTTATTATATATAGGTTTACTAAACAATAAGCTTAAAATAGAAAGAGATGATTCTATTCTCTATTATGTTCGGAATGAATCTATAAGTGGATATCATACGTTTATTGATTACTTAAAAAATAATTATAAAATCGTCTTGAAGATAAATTTGAATGTGTATTTACAATAGAATTAATCATCATATTCTTCTCTAAGCAAACTATACACATAACTATTTGAGAATTTCCCTTGTACACGTTCATCACTTCTCAATATACCTTCTTGTGTGAATCCAAGTCTTATTGGTATAGCTCGACTTTTCTTATTTTTAGTAGACATTCGTATTTCGATTCGATTAATATCATATTCTTCATATACATATTGAATAAGTGCTTTAGTGCATCTAGTCATGATGCCTTTCTTTTGGAAATCTTCAGCTAAATAATAACCAATCGACGTGCGTTTGTTAACCAAGTCTAAATAATGTAAGCCAATGACTCCTACAAGTTTTTGGTCATACCAAATGCCACAATGGAATCCATCTCCACGCGCAAATTGTTGTAAGGC
>NZ_KV796900.1:0-72141 GCF_001809305.1 Staphylococcus sp. HMSC072H03 | reverse complement strand
CTATCTACTAATTTAAAAAGTTGATCCGCTTCACGTTCTTCCAAAATTTTCAACTTAACATGTTCATTGACCTCGTACCCAAACATCATCCCGATCCCCCTTCAGTAAAAATTCCTAATTATTCAGTAAATTAAAGTCATAATAGCATAGATATATATATTGTAATAGTATAATTTACATTAAATTTTGAGTTTGAATTTATTTATATTTCCTTTTACTTTAATTTGTAAATAAAAAGCATCCCTTCAAAATGAGGGATACTTTCTTTTAATCCTCTAATATTAGAAATCTTTTTACTTTTTTATTTAATTCAGCTTCGTCTATTAAACTATTTAATATACTCTTTTGCTCTTCGTATTCTTGTTCTTTTTGAGTTTTATAATTATATAAATAGATATTTTCTAATTCGTTTTTATTAATATTATTAAAAATACCTTTTATATATATTAAATCGATATCCGCAAAACTAAAACCATAAAAATATATATTTTCAATTTTTTTGTCGGATAAATCTTCAAACCAATTTTGATTATCTTTATATATTCTAGAAGTATCTTTTATTAACTGATGTTTTAGGTAGTTATTAAAACCAAAGGCTGAATGGCCTATTGAATGAATATTTTCTACTTTTTTATGTCCAAATTCATAACCTACGCCATCTTTAACTACATGAATATATTTAATATTATTCTTATTAATGTTGTAAAGCATTTCCAAAGTAGGGGTATAATTCAAACTTAAAAATATATCTTCATTTTTATTAAATAAATATTTCAAATCTTTTTTAGGAGTTGCTTCAGAAATTTTATCATTTTTTAATTTTTCTATCCACTTTTTAAAAAAAAAGCTAAAACTTGTAGAAAAAGTAATAGCTGGATTTATATACTTATCGCTCTTTTTAACAACGTAATCTAAATCTAGTCTACCTATACTTTCTTCTAAATCTTTCCATAAATTTTCTTGATTTTCTTGATGAGCTATTTCAATTATTTCAAGCAATAATTTCGCATTATCATCATCTGAATCAGCTAAAGATTCTTTAAAGTTTGTATAAGCTGAAGCAATGTGATGGTCTATGTCAAAGCCATTCCCAATTACGTATAAATTCATTTTTGTTCCCCCTTAGTTTATGTTCTAACTAGTAATTACTCTCGTATTATCAAATATTACTGAACTAGCTATAGCATCTGTTAGATTTGTTTTAGTTATTTTTAAGCCTGAACTTGTCATTAGTTTATGTATTTTAGGATAAATCGTTTCTGATCCATCCATAATCGTTTGGACTGGATTATCGGTGTCACCTATCCCTCTCATTTTGTGAGGGACAGCACCAATAAATACATCCGTGTATTGTGTTGAATTTTCTAAAGTAGAAATATCAAAATTTGTTAAATCATCATATTCAACAATTTCATATCTATCTTTTAAACTCGCTTTTTTAAATATGCCGTTAATATCTTTAGCTTTTAAGCCCCCGTTTCTTACCCCTAAAATGAGAACTTTAGCATTGTCATTATAAAGATGACCTTGATTACTATCATTTTTCTCAAATTGATAACGTTCTAAGAAAGTATCAAATTCACTTTGTTGATTGTATAGCCTTGCTTCTTGTTTTAATCTCTCGAACAATTCTTCTAAAAAATCATTTAGTTCTTCGATACTTAATTTACCCAATCCTATTCCCCTCCGTTTTCATTAAAAAGTTGTGGTAATTTTTCTTTAAAGTTTTTGACTTTTTTCAGATAACTATAATATTCGAGTAATTCTTCTTCCATTTTAAAGGCGATGTCTTCTTGAGTTTCTTCATCTAGCATAGACACCTTATATTCTTGCAAAGATTTTTGTGAAATAACATTAATCACAGTTCCTGTCATTAGTTGTTTTAACTGTTCAACACCTATTTCACTTGTTAAAAATGCAAATAAATAGTAAGGACTCACTTTATCGTCTTTAATTCTTAAAATATTAAAATTAGAAGAAATAATTAGATTATCTTTAGCTAAACTTTCGGTAACAATAGCTATTTTTAAATCCGAACTTCTTGTACTTAATACAATATCCTTAGGTTTTAATAGATATCTCTCATATTCATCGAGTATATCTTGACTGATTTGTTGTTTAGGAGTATCAATTTTATAATCTTTTACATCAGATAAATTAAGTAAGTAACCTGATTTATCTTTACTTTCTTCCTCATCTAATCTTTTTTTAGATACATCTTTTCCACGAATCGTTTCTACGATGTTAGTTAACTCGGTAGGACTTACAAGACGATCTTCAATATTAACTAAATAACGAATAGGAGATAAATTATAGTCATTATCTTTGACTTCTTGTTTATTCACTTTTACAGAAATTTCAGTTTCTTCTTCTAGCGCTTTCATAATAGTTGTAATATTTTCATCTTCAAAAGTATTCTGCATTCTGCCCTTTTGAGTATAAATTTCTGAAGCATCAATAAATGTAATCTTATCGCTATTGTCTTTTTGCAAAATTAATAAAGTTGTAGGTATAGCCGTATTAGTAATCAAGTTCGAAGGAAGTTGAATAACTGCTTTTATTAAATTCTTCTCTATCAACTCTTTACGTATATCTTTAGCCATTTCAGTAAATGTAGCAGCGTTTCTTACTACAATAGTTCCTACACCCTTATCCTCTAAATTATTTAAAATACGATTTGTAAATATCCATTCAGAGAATTTACTTCTTGTCTTTAGATAACTGTTAGAAGCGGAATCTTCAATTTGTTTTAAACGTTTATTATCTGCATTTAAAAATAATGCATCTGAATAAATACATTCAAATTTATCATTGCTTCCAAAATTTAAAGTAGAATCAATTTTTTTAATTTCTATATTCGTTTCTGATTGAGATAGAAGCTGTTCGCTAATTTCAGCTACGTTATGATTAATTTCTTCACCCCTTAAGTATTTAAAATGACCTTCCTTATTCGCTCTCCATAGCATATGTCCTGTTCCCGAACCTAAATCTAATAGTGAATTTTGATTACTATAAGTTTTGAAAATCTCTAAAGATAGCGATTCGATAGACTCAGTATAAGTTGATACTGAATGACGATTCATAATTTGCAAGTCATAATAAATACTTTGTAATTCTTGAACTGTCTTATTTTCTAATTGTTTGATTATTTCTTTAGTCGAATTATCCTTAAACTCATTGTCAATTTCTTGTTTGCTAATTTTTTTAATTACTAATTCCTGTAATTCTTCTAATGTCATTGAACCCCTTAATGTGTTTACTTGTTTCAATAAATCCAACATAATTTCCTCCCTCGGTTAACGTTAACCTAAGTATATAGCACTACCCTTTAATTGTCAACGGTTAAATTTAACCTTTTAATTTTTAAACTGAAAAAACTAGCGACTTGATTTTATCGCTAGCTTATAAATCTACTTTATTTTAAATTTTCCATTCGTCACTAAATTCGCGGAGCGCCATAATTACAAATTTATCTTTTTCATCTTTATTTATATTATTTTCATTTATATTTACTGTAAAGCATAATAATATAATTAATTCTCTACATATTCTAATTAAATTAATCCCTAACTCATTTAATTCATCTGATGTAATAGTATATGATAAGTTATCATAATCACTAGTGGCTTGATCTATAAAATTACTATCTAATACCTTTAAATACCTATGTTCCATTATATTTCTTATCGTATAAGTACGTCTTAACTTTTTATCTATACAATCCAAATTCTTTGATTTAGTTTTAGCGAATAAATCTTTATACGTCCAATACATGCCTTTTAAGGCAATATTATTTTTAAACACCTCATATATTTCATTATTAGCACTTTGCCAAATTCTTTTAAAAGAAACTTCACGATCTTTCAATCCTAATTTGAAATATTTATTTAAAAAATATCCAATTCTATCAAACAATGCATAAGCACTTCTATATGCTGCCTTTACTCTTTCTATATTTAAACCATATTTAGGATAGTCAATTGTATTTACTAAATATACATTTTCATCTGAAAAATGATTCTTGTTATTATACATCCCTTCATAAAGTATATATCTGGCAGAACAATACTCTTGTTTAATTTGATTAAAAATTCCATAAAATGATGAATGATCATTAATTGACGTTAATATATTTGGCAAATGAAGAGTGTCTTGATTATTTTTAGTCATATAATCTATATCATTTATTGTGTTCAATGCTAAACTATTTTCTGCCACCCAATCCCAGTAGTCTTCATTAGTAATATTATTTGTAAAGTTATGATCATCTAATCTATCTTTTTTTAATATAGATTCCACATTGTACTCTGTATCATACGGATTAAAATTATCGATTTCATCGAGAATATCAATTTTACTTTGATAAAAAGCTTTTGCATTAGGATGTACTATACTATCCTCATAAGTTAAAGCCGTATCTAACAATTGATAAGCGTATTTATAAAGAGACTCTTTATTATCTGTATAATCAAAACAAGCATAATCAAAAATTTCTGTCCCTAAATTTCCAATTGCCATACCAAACTGAGAAGTTGCTAATTTTCTCATCTCAAATATTGCAGATGAATATTTCCCTATAGAAATAAGTAGATTACAATAATTGGTTTTTACACTATTATATATACCATTTAAATATATGTATTCTATCTCATCAATTTCAGTATCTTTTAAATATTCGTCCATTGAATTAATCGCAGTTCTAGCTAAAAACAAGCTTTTTTCAATTAGTTTTTCCCATTCTACGGTTTCTTTGTTATTAACTTTTATATCAATGTAATTATTTAAACTAGTAAAACTAATGTACAAATAATAAGCATACATCATCTTAGATTCAACATAATCGGTTGATAATTTTTCCAATTTCTCACTAATTTCATATAATGAATTGGGATCCTTTTTATCTAAAGCTTCATCAGCTTTCTTCGCGTAATTCAATAATTGTTCATTTTTATACCACTTCATTCACTTTACCTCTTTTAGTTTTTTGTAAGCTTTTACCTATTGTTCAAAATATATTAAAATAATTATACTCAAAAATGAAGGGAACTAAAATCAATGAAACCATTTTTTATTGATGAAAATTATTTTGAATATGAATACGATCAGCTACTTAAAGAATTAGATATATTCGACTTTTCTAAATTTAATGATTTGATTAATGGTTTGGATAGGTTAGGCTCAAATATAGTTTCTACTATTAATTCTATACATGATACCTGTGAATATTTCTGTAATTCTTTTGTAAATTTAAAATATTCAATAAATTTAATTGAAACTGTTAACGAAGAAGAAAGAAACTATTATTGGGTTTTTTATTTTCATAATATTACTTTACATTTTCTACATACATTAAATGATTTATTATATTCATTAGCTCAAGAATATACTTCACATTATGAAGTAAAAAAAGATATAGGTTTTAAACGAAATTTAGTAGAAAATTTGATAGCTTCAAATAACGACACACATAGACAAATCGGCAATATCCTTAATAAAGATGTTCCTATACGTACTATGAGATATAGAGATGAATACACACATAATATAATGCCTTACAGACCCAATAGTAACCCAACTGTAGAAAATGGCATTACTATGTTTCGAGGCTATTCTACCATGATAACAAGTTTAAATAGTTTAGTGGACGATATTGAATCTGATTTAAAAAAACTAAAAAAAAGAGCTAAGAATATTAAGCAAGTAGTAGGTTTAACTAATGATTAAGCTTCGTATAAATAAATAAAAAAGTATCTATTAATAAGGCTTTGGATTAATCAAAACCGCTATTAAAGCTATAGTAATGTTTGATACTCCTTTGTCTCGTCTAGAAAAATTAGAAACAAAAGAAGATTAGAAAATATGACTAATAGAGTTGCTATCAACAAAATATAAAAGAAGTAAAATTACATTTTTCTATACTTCAAAATTACATGGCTTACTAAGCACGAAAAAAAGCATTAAAATTACAAAACTTTGGGAAGATATGAATAATTATTTCATAATTTCTTTTTAATAATAAAATTTTTATATCTTCTCCCCTCATTTATATTTGTAATAATTTATTTATCAATTTCTTTATTAGTTACATATAATCTATAAAATTATTGAATTATTTGTTTAATAACAAAATATCCTTTTTAATAAAACTCAATTGTTGCTATTGCCTTAAATAATATATATTGATTTTTAAATTAACTTGTAAATGAATAATCAATATTAAATCTTTCTATATAAGAATAAAATAATAAGACCACTAGTCAAAATTGTTAGACTAATGGTCTTATTATTTTATATATTATTTGTAAATATTTTAATTACTTTCTCAATAGCTTTATCCCAAAATGCATAATCATGTTTTCCTGGGCTCTTTATAAAGTCATACTGTACATTTTTTTTATCTAAATAGTTAATAAAATCTAAGTTACCTTTATAAAGTTCATCTTCTGTACCACACATAATTAATAACTCTGGTAAATCAATATTTTTCTCTATAGCTTTATCAACAAGATAATAAGGATCAAAATTACTACCAACTATTTCTTTATTCGTTCCGACTATAGATTCTGGTGAAAAATCATACCATTTGTAATTTTTAAGCATGGAAACGTCGAATGCGGCAGATAAAGGAGCAGCTTTAGAGAACAATTGACTTTGTGTTAGTGCAAATTTAATTGTTCCATATCCTCCCATTGAATGCCCTGCAATAAAATTATCTTCTCTTTTTCTAGACAACGGTAAAATCTGGTGTACATAATTGTAAACTTCTAAAATGTAATCATAATAACTGTGTCCGAAAGCCATATTCGTATAAAAACTGTGATCTGCATTAGGCATTATAATCGCTAATTGATATTCATTAGCATATCGTTCTATACTTGTATATCTTATATACGAGTGAGTGTCGCTAGATAGTCCATGAAATAACAACATTGTTTTAAGTTTTTTTGTCTCGTTCGATGGATCAAAGTAACTGTCATCTTCAGGTAAAATAATATTTAAAGATTGATGCATTCCAAGTGTTTTTGATAAGTAATTCATCTGGATTAAAGCCATATTATCTACTCCTTAAATACTTTATTAATTATTCGTTTGTGTAGCTGGATCTAATTTTTTCTCTACTAGACGTAAAACAATATCTATAAGAACTACTATCACAACAATTGGTAATGCACCAGCCAAGATAAATAGTGTACCATCAGTAGCATTCGTACCACGAATAACGACATCACCAAGTGAAGGCGCTCCAATGAACGAACCAACAGCAACAACACCTATTGCAACTACGAGTGCAATACGTATGCCACCAATAATTACTGATAAAGAAAGTGGTAACTCAATCATACGTAAGACTTGATTACGTGTCATTCCCATTCCTTTTCCAGCATCTTTAATATTAATATCTACTTCTTTAATACCGGTATAAGTATTTTTTATAATTGGAAGTAAAGCATACAAGAATACTGTAAAAATAACCGTATTGATGCCTAATCCTATTACTAACATAAGCATCGCTAACATCGCAATGACAGGAACAGTCTGTATGATATTCGCTAAAGTAATGATAACGCCTGATAATTTTCCAAATCGTGCAATAATGATGCCTAAAGGAATACCTATAATTGACGCAAATAATACACCATACACTGACATTAGGAAATGATTAATAAACAATTCAAAAAGGTAGCCTGAATTTGTTTGATAGTAAGAAATAAGTTGTTCAAATAAATTACCATTCATTAATTTCGACCGCCTTTCTGTTTTGCATCATTTTCAAAATAATCATGTTTTTTCAAGAAATCTTCTGCTACTGTTGCTGGCTCTTTACCTTTTCCATCTGCTTGATAATTTAATTCTTGCATCTGTTCAGTTGAAATCTTACCTTCTAATTTTTCAATAATTGGTTTTAATTGTGGTTTTTCTTTTAATAGTTTATCTGTTGCTAAAGGACTAGCATCATAAGGTGGAAAGAACTGCTTGTCATCTTTCAGTACTTTTAAATCATAAGCCGCGATACGACCATCAGTTGAGTAGCCTACAGCGACATCTAAGTTACCTGAATGTAATGCGTCGTATACTAAACCAATTTGCATTGGTCTAACAGTACCAAAATGGATACCGTATTCTTGTTTAAATCCAGGATATCCATCACCCTTACGATTTTGCCATGAACTATCCATTCCTACTCTCAAATCTTTAGCATGTTTCTTTAAATCAGAAACTGTTTCTAAATTATATTTTTGTGCTGTTTCTTTTGTTACCATTAGTGCATATGTATTTTCAAAACCATATGAATTAAAGAAAGTCTGATTAAACTTTTCTTCAAATCCTTTTTGTGTCACTTTCATTGCTCTATCAGGATCTTTAATTGGATCTTCGCCTAATGCACCAGTTAAATCCGTACCTGTATATCGCGTACCTGACATATTAGCTTGGCCACTCGTAATAGCATTGTGTTGAATTACACTAGACCCTAAGTTATTGATTAAAGTTGGTTTAATCTTTCCATCTGTATCATGTTCAATGAGTAGTCTTAACATATGTGAAATAATTTGAGATTCACTTGTTCCTAGAGATGTAATTCTAACCTCATCATCTGAACTACTATTTTTTAAACCTGGCAAGCTACATCCAGATAACACAGTTAGACATAGCACTAAAACAACAATATACTTTTTACAATATTTCATAATGTCCTCCTTTATTGTTTATCTGGAAATTTTAAGTCCTTTTGGTATAATCCATTTTTCAATTTGAGCTAAAATTAAATCAACGATTAATGCTAACAACGTTACCAAAATCGTACCTACGATAATCATTTCTGGTTCATATAATGCTAAACCATTAAAGATTAAGTCACCTAAACCACCAGCGCCAACATAACTCGCAAGTGCTGCCCAACTAATCACATAGACTGACGACAAACGAATCCCACTTAGAACCATTGGTAATGCTAAAGGTAATTCAATATCTTTCATTAATTGAAAATTAGTCATTCCCATACTGCGGCCAGCTTCTACAATATTACGATCTATATTTTGAACACCCACAATTGTATTATTTAATATAGGTAGTAAAACATATATAAATAACGCAATAATTGCCGTTACTTTACCTACACCAAATAAGGGAATCATTAAAGCTAAAATCGCTAGTGTAGGAATCGTTTGTAAAATACCAGCTATAGTTAACGACACCTTTGATAGCTTTTCTTTCTTTGACAACAAAATACCTAAAGGAATGGCAACAATCATAGCAAGTATGAGAGCCATGATAGAAATGTAAAGATGCTCTAACGTTTTATTCAGTAACATACCACTATTTTCTACTAAATAATTCATACGTTATCAGCCCCAATTTCTTTAGGATCCACAATACCTTGATTTTCAGTAGTCGTTCCACCCCAAAGTGTATCATATACGATATCAACTAGGTTAGAACGTGTTACAAGTCCAATTAAAGTATGTCCGTCCGTATCAACAACAGGAACATTTCTTACATTACGCTTAAGAATGGTACGTACTGTATCTTGTAATTTACTATCTACCTTAACGCGATAAATATCACGTTGCATCGTATCAATTAATTCTTTTTTACTACGTAATCCTTGGTTGATATCTTCAATATCTAAATAACCAAGTAAATGATGTTGATTGTCAACGACAAAAATGGTATCTATACGATATTTTCTCATAATATTAACTGCATCATTTAATGATTCGTCAACATGTACAGTTATCGGCTTAATCATTGCGTCTTCTACAGTTCTAATATTTGGTCTATCTTGAATCAAGCGATTTTGTCCAATGAAGTCTTTAACAAAATCATTAGCGGGATAACGTAAAATATTATCTGGTGTATCATATTGCACTACTTTACCGTTCGTCATAATACAAATTTTATCTGCTAATTTAATGGCTTCGTCCATGTCATGCGTTACAAAAATAAATGTTTTTCCTAATTGTTGTTGTAATTTTTTTACTAAATCTTGTAATGTATCTCTTGTGATAGGATCCAAAGCACCAAACGGCTCATCCATTAAAATAATATCTTGTTCAGCTGCTAGTGCACGAATCACGCCAATACGTTGTTGTTGCCCACCAGATAACTGTGAAGGATATCGTTCTAAATACTCTTCAGGTAAATCAACAAGTTTAATTAGTTCTTTTGCTTTTTTATCTTTTTTTTCTTGCGACCATTTTAATAATTTAGGTACGAGTACAATATTCTCTTTAATTGTCATATGAGGCATTAAACCAATTTGTTGAATTACATAACCAATGCTTCTTCTCAATTCTACTGCATTGATATCTTTAATATTTTTGCCATTAATTGTAATTTCGCCCTCTGATGATTCAATCATTCGATTGATCATTCTTAATGCAGTTGTTTTTCCACTACCACTCGTTCCAATAAAAGCGATAAAGTCTCCTGATTCAATATCAATATTCATATTATCTACCGCTTTCTTACCACCTGCATAGACTTTTGATAAGTTTCTAATGCTTAACATATGTCCAATTCCTCTCTATCTATCATTTATTAAAAAAGAGAACTTAAAGTGAATGTTATACAAAGTTTACTAAGTAAAAACAAGGCACATTAAGTCCTCAATATTTCAAGCATTCGATTATCAATACAAACTTTATTTGTTTCTACTAATTCCGATTTGATGGCCTAATTGTTTAGGCACATTTACATCAGAAGTTTGGTTAAAATACGCTACTATAGATTCTGTAATACTTTTAGGAAATGGAGCCGGTCGGTTTGTGACTGTATCTATTCCCATTAGCATAACTTCATATACTGCGCTACATACCATGTCATCATTTAACATTTCCATAAAGATATGAAGTCTCTTACTATCATAATCATATAAACTCACTCTTACTTCAATAGGTTCATATTTCTTCATTTCTTTCAAAAATGTTATATGATTTTCTAATGTAAAAATGGTATAGTGTAACGATTGAATTCCTTCTTGATCAAGTCCAATGTATGCTAACCAAGCATCAGTTGCATCACTAAACACACGATTATATTCAGCATCATTCATGTGTCCATTGTAATCAACCCAAGATGATTTTACATCAGTATGATAAACAAACTGAGCTGTCATAGCTTTACACCTTCTGATGTTGCTTAGATTTTTTCATTGATGCTGTATCTTTAGGCCAGTATTCTTCTGCGAGTTGTTTTACTTTAATAAGGAATTCATTACGTTTTCGATCAAGTTCTGACATTGTATATCCTTGTGAAGTCGCTTCACTACCGCGTACCACTTTTTCATAAAGATCCTCTGTCAATTCGGGTGCAACTAACTTAGTCCATGGTTTTTTCAATGCAGGACCAAATTGTTTAAGCATATGTCTCATGCCACCTTCTCCACCTGCAAGATGGAATGTCATAAATGGTCCATATTGAGCATAACGTAAACCAGCTGCATGCGTAAATGCTTTATCTACTTCTTCTGTTGTTGCAATACCATCATTAACAATATGTAATGATTCTCTCCATAATGCTTCCATTAGACGATCTGCAATATGTCCTTCAATTTCATTTCGCACATGAAGCACATCCATACCAATACTCTCATAAACTTCTTCAGCCTTAATAACTGTCTCTTCTGAGGTGTTTTGACCTGGTACAATTTCAACAAGAGGTAAAATATATACTGGGTGAAAAGGATGTGCTACTACTAAACGTTCAGGGTGTTTTAAATTCTTTTGTAACTCAGTTGGCATAATACCAGAGGTACTTGAACCGATAATGGCAGACGGTTTCGCATAAAAATCGATTTCTTTTAAAACAGCATCTTTAATCGATTCTACTTCAGGAACGTTTTCTTGAATAAGATCTGCATCCTTAACTGCCGATTTTAAATCAGTAGTAAAGCTTAAATTATCCAACGATGCTCCCTCAGATAATCCCATTTCTTTAGCATAAGGCCAGTTTTGTTTAACTTGTGTTAGCATTCTTTCATAGGCACCATCACTAGGATCTGTAGCAATAACTTCGTGGCCGTGGGCGAGTATTCTTGTTATCCATCCGCTACCAATCACGCCTGTTCCAACTACTGCAAACTTCATTATTTATCTCCTTTATTATTTTTAAGATTAAATTTTTCTCTTGCTTCTGCAGGTGTTAATGGTATTAAATCATATTCTTTCATTATTTTTTTAGCTTCTTCAACTAATGCTTCATTTGTTGCTTTAACACCTTTTGAAATATACAGGTTATCTTCAAGACCAACACGAATATTTCCACCACGTTTAGCAACTTCTCTAACTGTTGGTAATTGCATTCTACCAATACCAAATGCAGACCATTGCGCACCTTCAGGGATTCTTGAAATAAGATAGTCTAACGTCTGAGCATCATTTTCAGCACCCCAAGGTATACCTAAACAAAACTGGAACATAGGTTGTTCGACTAAACCTTCATCAACAAGTTGCTTTGCAAAACTGACATGACCTGTATCAAAACATTCAAGCTCAGGTTGTACACCTGCATCTTTAATCATTTGTGCTTGTTCTCTCAGCCATGAAGCGGGACTAATATATATCGAATCTCCCATATTAACGCTGCCACAATCAAGCGTACACATTTCTGGTAATGTGTCTCCTACTGGTCTATGACGCTCTTTTGGTGTTTGAATCCAGGTTCCTTCACCGCCTGTTTCTGGGTGTTGTTGACTTGGGATAAAGTCGCCACCGCCACCAGCTGTTACATTAATAATAATATCTTCGTCTGCCTCTCTAATGAGTCTTACGGTTTCACTATATAGTTCTGGATCATGACTCACCCCACCTGTTTTAGGGTCTCTAACATGAATATGTGCTACTGTTGCTCCAGCTTTTGCACACTTAATTGCTGAATCAGCAAGTTCTTGAGGTGTTACTGGAACATTTTCATTTTTGTCAATTGTATCTCCAGCGCCTGTAATTGCTGCAGTTAATACCACTTTTTTCAAGGTAAGCACTCCTTTATATTTTAAATACGTTATAAACTATACCAACTGGTCGGTAAAGTTTCAACCATGACATAAAAAATAAGCTGAAAAGTTTCATTCTCACCTAACAGCTTAAAACCTGAAAATTTATTTTTTTTCTTTATTAATACCTACTTCTACTTTTTCTTTTAACCGATTTATTACTTTTTCACGCATTGCTTCGTCAACTGCACTTATTCCAAAAACTTCTGATAACCATAAACCATCAACGGCTAACCTAATGATTGTTGCATCTACTTCATCTAGACCGTCATTAACAATTTGAGATTGCCAATCTTCATATAAAGATTTTAATGGTAAGAGTAGCGCTTTATTTGAACCTTGTGCAGCAAGCATTGCAGAAGTAATAGGCGCATTTTCAACACGATGTTCTTTCGTTGCTTCAATAAACGCATTTAACCATTGTCCTTGTTTACAATGTGTATTATCAATATGGCTATTTACATTTTCTCGATATAATTCATTAGCATAATTGACAAGCTCTTTTATTAAACCTTCTCTATTTTTAACATGATAAAGCAAACCACCCTTGCTTATACCTGCTTCTTTTGCTACTGCATCTAATGTTAAATAGTCAGTACCTTGTCTATTTACTATATTAGCTGCAGATTCTAAAATATACTGTTTCTTAGATTTCCTTGCCACCAATTCACCTTCTTTCAATTAAAATCAATATTGTTTACATATTACTCTTAAATAGATAGAAATTATTATATTATATAAATTATTTTAAAAAAAGTTTTACGTTCTAATCTCTTTAACTATATTCAAAATGATTACACTTAAAAAATGTATAAAGTTAAGAGTAAGATAAAGAATTCAAAATGCTTTCTTCTTTCTATCTCAACTATGTATATAACCTAATTTATATTGAATGTAAACCTCCTTTATGAAAGTTTTAGTTCCAGAACTTAAATCAAATTGAACTTAAATTTTTAACCTTTTGTATTGATTGTATAAGAGTAGAAGCGAAAACTTAATATAAGTGTATTTTTCCATTTTAATTATTGATTACCTTTGTATTAAAATATAAGAAACGCTCATTTAAAACGCTTTCTGTCAAGTAGATAATTAAATAATTAAAAGCTATTATTAATTTTAAATAATTTCTCATCTTTAAATTTGACTTTCATATTCTTTTCTCAACAAGCTATACACATAACTATCTGAGAATTCCCCTTGTAAACATTCATCACTTCTCAATATACCCTCTTGTGTGAATCCAAGTCTTATTGGTATAGCTCGGCTTTTCTTATTTTGGGTATTCGGATTTTATGGTGGAAAAGGGCTTATAAATCACCCTTCTCCAAATTCTTAATAAGTGTGGAAAATCGACACCAAAGTTGTCTGTAATGTCGTGGTCATTCACTTCATACCAATTGAAAGTATCGTATAACATAGCTTTATTGAAAGCACTTGAATTAAATCGTGGCTTACGCTTTTTATGGAGCTTCTCATTGAAAAGGATTTTGGCTCGTAAGGCATCAAACGAGTAACCTCTACCCATTCGCTCTACCTGCCTAATAATGCTGTTAATTGACTCCGTATAAGCATTAGTGAGCCTTTTATCAAAGTAGTTGAATATTTCGACATGCCAGTTGTCTACGGCTCTCACGAGGTCTTTATATGCGTCTTTAGAGTTGCTGGACATACAACGGTGTCTCCATTGACTATAACGAAGATGACCTTCATCTGGATCAGGAGTATCCCATATCCAGTAAAACTCTTCTTTGAGTTCATAGGCTTCTTTTAAAGCAGGAAGATTACCTAACCAAGTATCTAAGAGGAATGATTCACGTTCATTTAGATCGTGTTTACGCTTTAGAAGGATAAACCTTTCACGCATAAGGGTACGTCTTTCTTTTTGGCTCATATGGGCTTTCAAAGACTTTCTGACGTTATCTAAGGCTTGATTAGCCATTCTAACTACATGAAACTTATCTACGACAACTTTAGCGTGTGGAAGGATAGTGTTCACTGCGTCTTTGTAAGGCTTCCACATATCCATTGTGACGTACTCAATGTAAGTCCTGTCACTGATTTCTGAAAGACGTTGGATGAATGTTTCCTTGTTACGGTTAGGCTTGATGTCATAAATAGTCCTGCGTTCAATATTAGTCAATACAAGCCGAGGTCTACGGATAATATGTATCTCGTCTATCCCAAGCCACTTAGGAGTTTCAAACTGGTATTCACGTTCTTTGAGTGCCACATAGTCCTTAAAAACGTTCCTAATGGTTTTCTCGTCAACACCAACGCTTTCTGCGACTTCTACAAAGGTCTTAGACATGGATTGCTCTTGAATGGACTTTAAAAGCCTTTTGGTCATACTACGCTTTTCATCTACAGATATTAGGCGTTCCCAGAAGGTAGATCCGCATTCACGACACTTGTATCGTCTACGGTTCAATTGTAAGCCCACTCGCTTTAAACGAATGGGCAAATCCATAATTAGTTGATTTCTTGAACTGTGTTTGTACAACTTGTCAAAACCACATTCAGGACAACGTTCAGGTGGTCCAACTGCTTCAACTTTAAACATCATATCGGTTTCATTTTCTTGTGGCGGTTCTATTGTTTTAATGTCTGGTGGGGGTAATAAGTCTGACATATTATTCATCCTTTATTACTCTGCGGTGTTAAGGTATCAATTATAGATTTGATGTCGAAATCATCAGTGTTAAATTATTTTTGTGACCACAAATGCACTTAGAAAATCCCTTAAAGCATTAGCTGGTTCACTTGAATAGGGAGTTGTAAAAAAGTTCCCTTAGCCTGCACAACAAGATAATTTCGAAATATCTTTATCGAACGTAAGTGCAGCTAATTTTAGCCCTTCAGCCATTGTTAAATATGGTGCTAGGGTTTCTGTTAAATCTTCTATCGTTAAGCCAAATTTAACAGCTAATGATGCAGCATAGATGACATCTCCTGCATTCTCAGATACAATATGAACCCCTAATACTTTTAGTGTTTCTGCATCTGCTACTAGTTTAAATACACCGGTTGTTTCACGGTTTACAATTGCTCTTGGAACAGCATCTAAAGGTAATACAGATGTCTTCACATCATACCCTTTCTCTTTTGCTTGTTCTTCTGTTAAACCAACCGTTGCAACCGTCGGATTCGTAAACGTAACAGCAGGAACTACCGATAAATCTATTTTTTTGTTTAATCCACCAATAGCATTATCAGTAATAATTCCACCTTCATAGGCTGCTACATATACAAATTGTGGTCCTAAAGTCACATCTCCTGCTGCATAAATCTTTTCATTACTTGTTTGACCAAAATCATTGATCAGGATTTCATTATTTTTTCCAGTTTCAACACCTGCTGCACTTAAATTTAAAGAATCCGTATTTGGTTTTCTTCCAGTGGCAACAAGTAACTGATCTGATTCAATGACTTCTCTACTGCCATTTACTGTTACGTAAACCCTTTTTATCTCTCCACTTTGTTCAACACACTCAAAAGTTGCCCCTTTGACAAGGTTTATACCCTGTTCAATTAACGCTTTTTCAACTGACTCTGAAATCTCAGGATCATACTCCTTTAAAAGTCGCTCACTTCTTTGCATAAGCGTTATTTCTGAACCTAAATGATGAAATAGTTGTCCAAGCTCCATTCCAATGTATCCTGAACCAATTACAGTTAATCGTTTTGGTATTTTCTTTAACTCAAGAAGTGTTGTACTAGTTAAATAGTCCATTTTTTCAAGTCCCGAAATTTGGGGCAACGAAGGCGATGCACCTGTTGCAATTAAAAAGCGTTTTGCAGATAACTTTGCCCCATTGACCTCAACCGTACTAGCATCAACGAATTTTGCTTCACCTTTAATTAAATCAAAATTGTATTCATCAATTAAATCCATATATTTTTGATTCCGAAGTTCGCTCACCAATTTATCCTTTTGCGTGATTAAACTAGCTAAATCCACTTCTCCAGCGGATGTTTGTAAACCTATAAACGGATTGTCTTTTGATAAATGATTGATTTCCCCTGCCCTAAGAAGAGTTTTTGACGGAACACAGCCAATATTCACACAGGTTCCCCCAACCGTTCCACGCTCAATCATTCCAACTTTTGCACCGTATTCTATAGCTTTAATTGCCGAAGAAAAGGCAGCAGCACCAGAACCAATAATAAGAAGGTCATAATTGTCTTCATTAATTAACGCCACGTTTTCTAGTGATGATACTTCTTCAATTTCTCCGGCTTGGTAATTTGCTTCATCAATCGCCTTTATTGCACTTTCAACCTCAATATCATCGGGCAGTTCAAATACTGCTTCACCACGACGATAACTAGACTCAATATTTTTAGCACCTATCTTTTCAAGTGCTGATTCTACGTGTTTTTCACAACCCGTACAAGTCATTCCTGAAATGTTTACCTTAAATTTATTCATAAAAAAGCTCCTTTCGTTAATTAATCTCTCATGTTAATGTTTCTATTATTGGACACGAATGTAATTGCTTTTCATCTGGACATCGTTGTTTTAAGTCGTCTAACATAGTTTCAATTCGTTTTAAATCCTCTATTTGTTTTTGCACTTCCTTTTGTTTTTTAGAAACAAATTCGAACATATCTTGACAACGAACTTCATCTTTATCTACAACACCAAGTAATTTATAAATCTCGCTTAAAGAAAAACCAAGTTCCTGTATTCGTTTAATAAACCCAACACGCTTAACGTCATCATACGAATATATCCGATAACCAGCTTCCGTTCGGTGAGGTTCTTGTAATAAATTTTTTCGCTCGTAATATCTGATCGTTTCTTTATTAACTCCACATTTATCTGCAAACTCACTAATGCGATAAATCATCTTATTTCACCCCATGAATATTATAAACCGTGTACCATAGTACACGGTCAAGTAAATTGGACTATTTTATTTTTTTCCCAAAGTATCACTCGTATGTGATTGATACTTTTATATAATACTATTGATTATCCTAACATCCCGCCAGAAAATCCGATTTAAACACCAGTTGTTTTTAAACTATTAAGAAAGTAATTCCACTATATATTCCGAAGACCCCTTATTTTTAATAGACATTTGTATTTCGATTCGATTAATATCATATTCTTCATATACATATTGAATAAGTGCTTTAGTGCATCTAGTCATGATGCCTTTCTTCTGGAAATCTTCAGCTAAATAATAACCAATTGAGGTACGTTTATTAACTAAGTCTAAATAATGTAATCCAATAACACCAATCAGTTTTTTATCACTCCATATTCCACAATGAAACCCATTACCATCGATAAATTGTTGTAAAGCTGAGTGGATAAAGTGTTGACTATCTTCTACCCTCTTTGTATGTTCAACAAAAGGTAAAAATTCCGCTAGATATTTGCGGTTACTATCTACTAATTTAAATAACTGCCCTGCTTCTCGTTCTTCTAATATCTTTAATTTAATATCTTTATCTATTTGATAACCAAAGATCATAACTATCCCACCCGCTTATATAATTATTAATGAACCTTAAAGAAAAAAACCGCTACTAAAGAGGATATGGAAATCCATCTCCACGCGCAAATTGTTGTAAGGCCGACTGAATAAACTTCTTACTGTGTTCAACCTCAGTTGTGTATGCTACAAATGGCAAGAACTCCGCTAGATACTCACGATTACTATCTACTAATTTAAAAAGTTGATCCGCTTCTCGTTCTTCTAATATTTTTAATTTTAAGTGGTCATTAATTTGATATCCAAACATAATTAAAACCTCCTATATTTTCAAAATATTCGATAAATTATAAGTATAATAACATAATTACATACATTAAAAACATAAACTTATTAAATATTTGTAAAATTTTAAACTTATTCATTATTCTTTTAACGATATATGTTAAGCTTTTATACATCTGTTTTATTAAATTTGAAAGGAGTTAAATACATGGAAAACAAATCTAAACAGTTTTCAAATGTATTTATTTTTGCTTCAGTTATTGTAGGGTTACTGGTAATTATTGGAGCCATCTTCCCTAATCAATTTGGTTCAATTTCTGGAGCAATCGGAAGTTTTATTACAGAAACGTTTGGTTGGTACTATATGCTACTTATTAGCATTATTCTGATATTTTGTATCACACTTATTTTTCATCCAATTGGAAAGCTTAAGTTAGGAAAACCTGATGATAAACCAGAATTTAATACCATTTCATGGTTAACAATGCTATTTAGTGCAGGTATGGGTATTGGACTTGTATTCTATGGATCTTCTGAGCCCATTTCACATTATCTATCGCCACCAACAGCGAGTAAAGAAACAGAAGCTGCTCTAGCTGAAGCCATGCGTTCAAGTTTCTTACATTATGGACTACATCCTTGGGCAGTTTACGGTATTGTTGCATTAGCTCTTGCATATACACAGTTTAGAAAAAATGACTTAGGACTCATTTCTCGTACATTACGTCCTATTTTCGGAAATAAAGTAGAAGGTCCATTAGGTACTGTTGTAGATGTTTTAGCCGTTTTTGCTACTATTATTGGGGTTGCAGTGTCACTTGGTGTTGGCGCCATGCAAATTAACGGTGGTTTAAATTATTTATTTGGAGTGCCAAACAATAAACTTATTCAAGGCATTATTATTCTTATTGTTACAGTTTTATTCTTAATTAGTGCTTGGAGTGGTTTAAGCAAAGGTATTCAGTATTTAAGTAATTTAAATATGCTTTTAGCTGCGATGTTACTTATTATTATTCTAATTGTAGGTCCTACAATTTTAATTATGAATATGTTTACATCCTCAATTGGTGAATATTTGAATACACTTATTTTTAATAGCTTTGATGTTGCTCCACTTAACTCACAAAAACATGAATGGTTACAGTCATGGACTATTTATTATTGGGGCTGGTGGATGAGTTGGTCACCATTTGTAGGTATCTTCATTGCCCGTATTTCAAAAGGTCGTTCGATTCGTGAATTCGTTATCGCAGTATTAGGCGTTCCTACAATTATTAGTATGCTATGGTTTACAGCCTTCGGTATTACTGGTATTGAAATTGGTAAGCAATCTAAACATATCTTTAGTATGCCACCTGAAACACAATTATTTGGTATTTTCAATGAGATGCCTATGGGTGCAATTTTATCGTTTATCGCTATTATCTTAGTAGGCTCATTCTTTATTACATCCGCAGACTCAGCTACATTTGTATTAGGTATGCAAACATCATTTGGTCGTTTAAATCCATCCGGTTTTGTTAAGATTGTTTGGGGCGTCATGTTATCAGCGATTGCCTACGTACTTTTACTATCTGGTGGATCGACAGGTCTAGATGCTCTGCAATCAGCTGCTATTATTTCAGCATTACCATTTAGTTTTGTTGTTATTTTAATGATGATTTCATTTTTCAAAGATGCAAATCAAGAAAGAAAACTCTTAGGTTTAACCTTACAACCTGATCATCAACGTAAAAAGGACTATATTAAACATAACACAAACCAACAATCTAAAATGAAATAAGACAGAACCGGAGACATCATTAAATGTCTCCGGTTTTATATATATTAGTAGTCGATGATTGAATTGAAAAATGCATTTGTCACAAGCTTTTTTCAAGCTTAGTCCTCTTTTTGGAGACGACAAATTCAAAATAAATTCTAACTACTCTTGTAGTTTGTATAGGATAAAAACTCTACTATAAAATAAAAGGTCACAGCGAATTGAAGACATTCGTTGTGACTTTATTTTTAAAATGTTCCTGGATTGAAGTTAGTTTTCCATTCATTAAATGGCCAATATCTCCAAACGACTTTACCTACAAGTTGTTTTTTATCTACTAGACCTACAACATCAAATCGGCTATCTATACTATTTTGTCTATTATCTCCTAAAACTAAATATTTATCTTTAGGAAGTTTCATTTCACCATTTGAACCTTTAATTTGACTTGATTTAAATGAGCCTGTTAAATATTGACCTTGTTTATGTTTCTTATTGTAATCTAAATACGGTTCAGACACTTTTTTATTATTTACATATAATTGGTCTCCCTTATATTCTACTGTATCCCCTGGTGTGCCAATCACACGTTTAATAAAATCACGTTTTGAATCTTCATGAAATACAACGACATCACCATTATCAATGTGATTCATAGATTTAGAAATTTTACTTACAATCACTTTATTGCGATCTTGAAACGTTGGATGCATTGAAGATCCAGATACTGTATAAGATTCGCCAATAAACTTTGTTACTACAATAACAACCAGTAGCCCCACTACAATGGATATAACCCACTCCATGATTTCTCGTTTCACATTTCATCCCGCCTATCATCTTTTCTTATTCTCGATTACTTCTACTCTATCATACATACTTTTCAAACACGTTTCATTCTTCTTACGACTGATTTTTATTTAAATCTTTCACATTCGTAAGATACACCTCTTACTTTGTAAGGTTAGATAAAGGCACCGCTTCATTCACCCTTTTAAAATAAGAAGTGTAATAGAGATAAGGAGTGATGAGATTGAAATTATTATTAAGAATCATATTAACTATTCTTGTCATTATTGTAGTCATTATAGGTGGTTTATTTGGATTAAACGCATATTCAGACCAACATCCTAACAATCGTTCTATCAATGATTGGAATAAACTAAATCCCTTAGCACCAACGCATGAGTATTATGTTAAGACTCAAAAACCATCAAAAGTGGAAGTCGTTGATAAGGAAAAAGACTTCTATATCTACCATTACAATCAAACAGGTTACACCAAAGATGGTAAAGCTAAAAACATTGATTATACAGCGTCTAAAAAATTAAAACAACATCATTACTTAGTTGTAAGCGAAAAATCTCACACAATTACATCATATAAAGAAGTAAAACAATCAGACATTCCAACTAAAGCGAAAGAAAAATTATAAAACTTACAAGGAGTATGATAATCATGCCTATTTTAAACGTTAATCATGTATCAAAAATTTATGGAACGAAACAAAAATTTAAAGCACTACACGATATTAACTTTTCAGTCGATAAAGGAGAATTCGTTGCAATTATGGGACCATCTGGTTCAGGTAAGACAACCCTCCTTAATGTTATCAGTTCAATTGATAGCATTTCAGGCGGTACTGTAGAAATCAGTGGCAATGAGATAAACCAGTTATCTAATAAAAAATTAGCACAATTTCGTAAGAAAGAACTTGGTTTTATTTTCCAAGATTATAGCGTTTTACCTACATTAACAGTTAAAGAAAATATTATGTTGCCATTATCTGTCCAAAAAATGAAAAAAGATGAAATGGAAAAAAACTATCAAGACGTCACAGAGGCACTTGGTATTTATGATTTAAGTGATAAATATCCTAGTGAAATTTCTGGAGGTCAACAACAACGTACAGCTGCTGCACGTGCTTTTGTACATCAACCATCCATCATTTTTGCAGACGAACCAACAGGTGCACTTGATTCAAAAAGTGCACAAGATTTACTTCATCGCTTAGAAGATATGAACAAACAATTTAATAGTACGATTATTATGGTTACCCATGATCCTTCAGCAGCAAGTTTTGCACAACGTGTCATTATGTTAAAAGATGGCGATATTCATTCAGACATTCATCAACAAAGTAAAACAAAATCTAAATTTTATAATGAAATCATTCAATTACAATCAGCCCTAGGTGGTGTGGCAAATGACGTTTAATCAAATTACATTAAAGAATTTAAAAGGTAATATCAAACATTATATATTATATCTTTTTTCATTAATCTTAAGTATCATCTTATATTTTAGTTTTGTCACATTACAATACACACATAGCTTAAATAATGGTTCATCAAAAATAATCAATCAAGGTGCAAAAGTTGGTTCAGTTTTTTTATTCATTACGATTATCATTTTCTTAATGTATGCGAACCATCTATTTATTAAACGTCGCACACGCGAATTTGCATTATTCGAACTCATTGGACTAACACGTGGTAACATTCTTAGAATGCTTGCTATCGAACAAATCACTTTATTTATTAGTACAGGCATTATTGGCGTTATTATTGGTATTTTAGGTTCAAAATTATTGCTTTCAATATTAATAAAACTGATGCATTTACACATTCATGCATCTATAGGATTTGAAGTAGCTGCTTTAATTCAAACAATAATCATGCTAATGTTAGCGTTTATTTTAATTATGTTAGAAGATGCTATCTTTTTAAAACGAAGAACCATACTTTCTATGATGAAAGACAGTATGAAAACAGAGGCAGTAAAAGCGAAAATCACCATGCCAGAATGTATTGCTGGTATTCTTGGACTCATAATGATGATGTTAGGTTATTATATGTCTACAGAAATGTTTGGTAAATTTCAAGAATTAACGATGGCCTTATTAACGCCGTTTATTATTTTATTCTTAACTGTAGCAGGCGCATATTTATTTTTCAGAAGTTCAGTTTCAATTATTTTTAAATCTTTAAAAAAATCAAAACAGGGTCGTGTCTCTATCACTGATGTCGTCTTTACATCTTCGATTATGTATAGAATGAAGAAAAATGCGATGTCTTTAACTATTATTACAGTCATTTCAGCAGTTACAGTAACAATCTTGTGTTTCGGAGCAATTAGTAAAGCAAATGCTGACTTTAATATTCAATCATCGTCACCTCAAGATATTAACTTTACTAAAGTAAAGATGGCCCAACAATTTGAACATCAACTTAACCAACACGGTATACCATATACAAAAAAAACGTATGAAAATGCCAATACCCATATTATTGAAAATGATGTAATTAAAAGTAAAACGGGTAACGCAATGCAAAATGAAAGTATATCGATTATGGCTGATCCTCATATCAAAGGTAATCACGCTACAATTACAAATTTACAAGGTCCACTTTCAATGATGTTTAATGTTCAAATCCATAAAGATTTAAAACTAAAAGGGCAACAAGTAAAGACATTTTATGTAGATAAAAAAGATTTAAATGAAATCATTCCAATGGATGCTTCATTGGGTGGACCAGTACTTAAAATCAGCGCAGATAACTATAATGCTTTAAAAACAAAAAATCAACTTACACATCATTATGGTTTTAATATTAAGCATCATAGCGATCTTTCAAAAGCTGAAACATTAGCTAAAAAAGGAAAACAAAATGTAGTTTTAAAAAGTGAAAACAAAAAAGCAATTGATGAAAGTAATGGCATTCTTATATTTGTCACTTCTTTCTTAGGTCTTGCATTTTTAGTGGCAGCTGGTTGCATTATTTATATTAAACAAATGGATGAAACTGAAGATGAAATAAACCATTATCGTATTCTGCGACGTATTGGTTTTACGAATACAGATATGATAAAAGGACTAGCTTTAAAGATTATATTCAATTTCGGTTTACCATTAGTGGTTTCTTTACTCCATGCCTTTTTTGCAGCAAACGCATTTATGATGTTAATAGGTAATTATACATTGACACCTATCTTCATTGTCATGGTTATCTATTCACTTGTATATCTGATATTTGCAGTTATTTCGTTCATTCATTCAGAACGCATCATTAAAGATGCCATTTAAATAATAGATGGAAAGGAAATGTTAAAATGACTATTAAAGAAATGATTCAACACGCATATTACGACTTATTAAGTTTAAAAGTAAATTGGTTTAATGGTATCATGTTAGCTCTGATAGTATTAGTTGCTAGTAGTATTACAACGCCATTTATTGGTGTGCCGGTAGGCTTACTTGGCGGTGGCTATATTTTGAAAAGATACGAAGAAAACAAACATTAGAATTAAAAAAAGAAGCTCAAAATGAATTGAGCTTCTTTTTCATTAATATTTCAAAAATATCTCTGTTAAATATATACTCAAATAACACATACATAAAAATAAACCCACTATAAAAATAAAAGATAATATACTAGTAAATATATTCCTTTTTTCACTAGATTTTACTTCGTTTGGATCTTTACCATTCATAAAAGCTACTATTCTATCGTAGTTATCTAAATTATATTTATATTTAATTTTATCTATTTGAGTACCACTATAAAAGCTAATTAAAAAAAGAATAGCAATTATTATAAATCCCCATGAATTAAAATAATATAAGAGAGGACCTATAAGTATAGAAGACAAAGTAAATCCAATAATCATAACTAACGACCAAATGTTCATTTTTCTTTTTATAGATTCTTGTTTATTTGAATTTAAATCTCCTCTAACTAAATCATCTAGTGAGATATCAAACAACTCACACATTACTAGTAAATTATGAATATCTGGATAACTCTTTTCATTTTCCCAATTTGATATTGTCTGTCTAGAAACATATAATTTTTCCGCTAAGTATTCTTGAGAATATTCATCTCTTTCTCGATATTTTCTTATTTGTTGACCGATATCCATTCATTCACCTCGTTATAAATTAAACTATTTTTATTTAATTTTTAAAATCATAATACTATATTTATAAAAACGTTTTTTCTAATAAAAATCTATCAATTTTCTTTTACATTATCTTAGTTTTAGTGTAAAAAATGTTTTACATTTTAGTGTATTGCAATATTTTAGGATCTTTAGAACAAATATAAGCAAAGTATTGGTAATGAAACTCCTAAAGGGGTAGGACAAATTAAAGATTGAGACCTTAATCATAAATAAACATGAAAAGACTTTGAGTTGACATAAACTGAAACTATCCCCTAGGAAAGCGAAATCGTATAATACTGATTATTAATAAAAAACCCATAGATTAAAATCATCTACGGGTTATATAAGAATAAGAATTATACTCTAATTTCTTATAGTTTCAATATTTTTACTATTCAACATTATATGCATCTAAAATTACTTTTAATAACTTTTTAATATAAGCTTCATTAAGGACGTTAGGTTTAATCAATATATTAAAATAAATCGGTGAAAAAATTAAATCAATAAATAAATCTTGGTCCGCTTCGTCAATATATTTAGAAATAATAGTCTTCAATATTTTACGATTGCTATCAAAATAACCTTTCATAAATATGTCACGTGCTTCAGATTGTTGATAACTAATTAATATTTCAATCACAGCACGACCTAAATGAGTTTGATAAATATTCATAACTCTTATTAGAAAATGATACAATTCATCGTACATCGTTTTATAATCATTTTCAAAAACGTGGATTCGACTGACAAACATATCGACAATAATAGATGATTTATCTTTCCAACGTCTATAAATCGTCGCTTTAGAAACACCTGTATTTTCAGAAATTTGATCTATTGTCATATCTCTAAAATAAGTAGTTTCTAATAACTGATCAATTTCTTTAAATATTTTTTCATTGATTGTTGGATCTTTCGGTCTTCCAGCCATCTTTTCTCCTTCTTAAACGTGAAATAAATTCTACAATTTCAAAGATAATTACTGCACTAATAAACCATACAACAAAACCAACCAAAATACTAAGTAACCACTCATGTGTAGAATATAACATTGCCCATGTTGCTAAGATACTACATAATACACCTGTCATACCAAAAACTGCACCTCTACTAACATGTTTGGCAACGACATCCCCATGTTGCATACCAGTAATAAATAAAGAAACAAGAAATACTGCAGGTAATGTTGCAAAAACGCCACCTAATTCTTTCCAAGGTAGCATAACTGAAATAATATAACTTAACATAACAGCTAAACCACCCACGAGAAATTTGATAAAAGTTAATTTCATTAAAAAATCCTCCAAATATTAAGAAATGTGTCGTACCGCAAAAATAGCAATTGAAATGACTAACCAACAAATAAATGCAAACGCTGTACCTTTTTTATAATCTCGTTTACTTATATAAATCGACGTAATAAATACTGTAATAATGCAAGAAATAATACCTATTATAGCTCCTGAACTAAGATGTATCGACATTTGAATCAGCCGTTCTCCTCGATGATCTATGGCTAAAGCAATAATAGCTGCTAGGTAGACTGCCGGCATAGTCGCAATAATGCCACCCATTTTCCCTCCTACTTTCTCAGCCATAATCGATGCAAAGGCAACAGCGATACCTCCAATCACAAAATGAAGTATCGCACTTGAAATTGATATTCCGAACACATGAAACCCTTCTCACCTTAATTATTAAACGATACGTTTCGTTTAGTAATATTGTAATTCAATTTTTAAACTATGTAAATATGAAATAAAGAATCCATTATTATAAAATAGGTGACAAAAAAAGAACAGGATACTGAATGCAACATTCATTCTACCTGTTCTTTTAGTCATTAACGTTTATATAGTTTTATTTTAATTTCATAATAATCCTCGTGATCTTTATCACGATGCTCAACATGAATACCCGAGTCTTCAATGGCTTGAATACTCTTACCAACTTCATCACGTGCTTGTGTCAAATCTTTAGAAAATTGGAATGTTTTTGCTTTTACTTTTTCAGGGCCTAATTTTTGTTTCACACGAGCTTCTGTCTGTTTGACATTCAATTTCTGAGCAATAACTTGTTCAATCAATTGTTCTTGATCCGCTTCTTTTAAGGATAATACTGCGCGTGCATGGCGTTCTGTAATTTTACCTTCACGTAATCGTACAATTACTTTTGGTGCTAATTTAAGTAAGCGTAATTTATTAGCTATAAAACTTTGGCTTTTTCCAAGACTTTGCGCTAACTCACTTTGAGTGGTTTGTCCAATTTCAAGTAACTTTTTATACGCTTCGGCTTCTTCTATTGCAGATAAATTTTCACGTTGGATATTCTCAATAAGGGCCACTACAGCAGTTTCTTCATCATTCATATGACGAATAATGACGTCTGCTTTAGATTGATGCAAGGATTGTAATGCTCTAAATCGTCGTTCACCTGCAATAATTTCATACATATTCTCTTCTATAGGTCGAACGACAATGGGTTGTAATAACCCATGTTCTTCTATCGACTCAGCAAGTTCTGTAATTTTACTTGAATCAAACACTTGGCGCGGTTGATAACGGTTAGGTACGATACGCTCTATTTGAATGGATTCCACACTTGAATGACGATTTTCTTCAATATAATCAACGATGTCTTCTTTATTTTTTAAACCAAATAGTTTAGAAAAAGGTTTTTTCATTGTCCATTCACTCCTCTTAAAATCAATTTTAACATGAGTAACCGAAAAATTGATTAATTTTCTAATAAAGGAGCTTTATTAGGTGTACCAGGTTTTCTAGGATATTTTTTAGGTGTTTGACGGCGCTTATCAACTATAATCATTTGTCTTTCACCTGCATCTTCTGGTAAATCAAATGTGTAAGAATCACTATACTCTCCACCTAAGATGCTTATACCAAATTGTGCTTCTGCTAATTCTTCTTCACCTTTTGCAGACTTTAATGCAATAAACTGCCCGCCTTTTTTAACTAACGGCAAGCATAACTCACTTAGAACAGTAAGTCTTGCCACTGCACGTGCTGTTACCACATCATATGTTTCTCTATTGACACCTTTACCAAATGTTTCTGCTCGATCATGAACAAAACTTACTTGTGTTAATCCAAGTTCAACTGCTAAATGATTTAAAAACTGAATACGTTTATTTAATGAATCGACAATGGTTACTTTCAATTCTGGAAAAACAATTTTTAAAGGAATACTTGGAAATCCAGCACCAGCCCCTACATCACAAAGTGTTAGTGGTTGATTAAAATCATAGTAAAATCCAGCTGTAATAGAATCATAGAAATGTTTCAAGTAAACTTCATGCTCATCAGTAATACTTGTTAAATTCATTTTTTCATTCCATTCAACAAGCAAACGATAATAGGTTTGAAATTGTTGTTGTTGTTGTTCTGTTAATTCAATCCCTTGCTCACTTAACGCTTTTGTTAACCATTCGATGCCACTCATTAATTTTTCACCCTTTGTAATTTACCTTGTTCTAAATATACAAGTAAGATAGAAATATCTGCAGGATTAACACCTGAAATACGTGATGCTTGCGCAATATTTAATGGTTTAACCTCTGCTAATTTTTCTCGTGCTTCAGTGGCTAAACTATCCACTTTACTATAATCTAAGTCTTCTGGAATTTTCTTTTCTTCCATACGTTTAACTTTTTCAACTTGTTGTAATGATTTATTGATGTAACCTTCATATTTCGTTTGAATTTCAACTTGTTCTTCTACCGCTTTTGGTAACTGATGTGTTTCTTCTAATATCTCTAAAATTGTATCATACGTCATTTCAGGACGACGCAATAAATCAATGGCTAAGATACCATCTTTTAAGCGTGAACCACCATGAGCTTCAATCACAGATTGCGTATGTTCATTTGGTTTAATACGGATATTTGATAAACGGTCAATTTCATCTTGAATTTGTTGACGTTTATCATTAAAACGTGCATAACGTTCTTCAGAAATCATGCCTAAGTCATAACCAATATCAGTTAAACGTAAGTCGGCATTATCATGACGTAATAATAAGCGATATTCAGCACGAGAAGTCAATAAACGATAAGGCTCATTCGTTCCTTTTGTTACTAAATCATCAATTAAGACACCAATATAAGCATCTGAACGACTTAGAATTTTTTCGCCTGTACCTAATACGTTCCCTGCAGCATTAATACCTGCCATAATGCCTTGGCCTGCTGCTTCTTCATAACCAGATGTACCATTAATTTGCCCTGCAGTGTATAAGTTTTTAATCATTTTAGTTTCTAATGTTGGCCATAATTGTGTTGGCACAATCGCATCATATTCAATCGCGTAACCTGCACGCATCATATCTGCTTTTTCAAGACCTGGAATAGTAGCCAACATTTGACGTTGAACATGTTCAGGAAGACTGGTTGATAAGCCTTGCACATAAACTTCATTCGTATTACGTCCTTCAGGTTCTAAGAAAAGTTGATGACGTGGTTTGTCGTTGAAACGTACAAATTTATCTTCAATAGATGGACAATAACGTGGACCTGTACCTTTAATCATACCTGAATACATGGCTGATAAATGTAAATTATCATCAATAACTTTATGTGTACGATCATTTGTATACGTGAGCCAACAAGGTAGTTGGTCTAAAATGTATTCGGTAGTTTCAAAACTAAACGCACGACCAACGTCATCGCCAGGTTGAATCTCAGTTTTAGAATAGTCGATGGTTTTAGAATTCACACGTGGCGGTGTACCTGTTTTAAAACGCACAACTTCAAACCCAAGTTCTCTTAAGTTATCAGCTAATGAAATAGATGGAAGTTGATGGTTTGGACCACTTGAATATTTCATTTTACCTAAAATGATTTCTCCACGTAAAAATGTACCTGTCGTGATAACTACAGCTTTCGCATGATACTCTGTACCTATATTCGTACGTACACCTTTAACTTCATCATTTTCAATCAATAATTCGTCTACCATGCCTTGCATGATATCTAAGTTATCTTCATCTTCAATGACACGTTTCATTTCTTGTTGATAAAGCACTTTATCAGCTTGAGCACGTAATGCACGAACTGCTGGACCTTTACCAGTATTAAGCATACGCATTTGAATGTGTGTTTTATCAATGGCTTTAGCCATTTGGCCACCTAATGCGTCGATTTCACGTACTACTATTCCTTTTGCTGGGCCACCGACTGATGGGTTACATGGCATAAAGGCGATATTATCTAAGTTAATGGTTAACATTAACGTTTTAGCACCACGTCTTGCTGAAGCTAATCCCGCTTCAATTCCAGCGTGACCGGCACCAATAACAATTACGTCATATTCTTGAACCATTGAATTGACCTCCCTATTTTTTCCTTAATTATTATTATTCATTTTAGACTACTGACCGTCTTAATTTTTATTATTTACCTAAACAGAATTGACTAAATAGCTGATTAATTAATTCATCACTTGCTGATTCTCCAATAATTTCTCCTAATATTTCCCATGTACGAGTTAAATCAATTTGAACCATATCCATAGGAATACCAGCTTCAGCTGCATCAATGGCATCTTGAATTGTTTGTCTTGCTTGTTTTAAAAGTGAGATATGTCTAGAGTTTGAAACATACGTCATATCTTGATTTTGTACTTCTCCACCAAAGAATAAATCTCTGATTTGTAATTCTAATTCGTCGATACCTTCTTGTTTTAACATTGATGTTTGAATAAGTGATGTGTCCCCTATCATAGTTTTAACTTCTTCAATATCTAATCGACGTTCTAAATCTGTTTTATTAACGATAACAATAGCATCTTCATTTTTTATGACTTCATATAATGTACGATCTTCTTCAGTTAAAGGCTCGTTATTATTTAATACAAAAAGAATTAAATCCGCTTCACTTAATGCTTTACGTGAGCGCTCTACGCCTATTTTTTCTACAATATCTTCAGTATCACGAATACCTGCTGTATCAACAAGTCTTAATGGGACACCACGTACATTAACGTATTCTTCTAATACATCTCGAGTTGTTCCAGCTACTTCAGTGACAATGGCTTTATTATCTTGAATAAGATTATTTAGCATTGAAGATTTACCTACATTCGGTTTACCGACAATCACTGTAGATAATCCTTCTCTCATAATCTTACCTTGAGTTCCCGTTTCTAATAATTGATCAATTTCATTTTTAATTTTTTTAGACTGCGCAAGTAAAAATTCCGTTGTTGCATCTTCAACATCATCATATTCTGGATAATCAATGTTCACTTCAACTTGGGCAAGAATTTCCAATATCGATTGACGTTGTCGTTTAATTAAATCACTCAAACGACCTTCAATTTGATTCATTGCAACTTTAGAGGCTCTATCCGTTTTAGAACGAATGAAGTCCATGACTGCTTCTGCTTGAGATAAGTCAATTCGACCATTTAAAAACGCACGCTTAGTATATTCGCCGGGTTCCGCCATTCTAGCGCCATGTGTCATGGTAAGTTCTAGTATGCGATTAATTGTCAAAATACCCCCATGACAATTAATTTCAATAATATCTTCACGTGTAAAGGTTTTTGGTGCACGTAAAACTGAAATCATCACTTCTTCTACAACTTCATCTGTCTCAGGATCTATAATATGGCCGTAATTAATAGTGTGTGATGGAACATCTTTTAATTTTTTCTTTCCTTTATATAACTTATCGCCTATTTCAACCGCTTCTGGACCAGACAACCGTACAATACCAATTGCACCTTCTCCCATTGGAGTTGAAATACTTGTAATTGTATCAAAATCCATTATCCATTCTCGCCTCCCTAGTTAAGTAAAATTTCAATATAATATTGTAATAAGTTTCTAATTAAATTGCGAATATATTGTTTTATAACCTACTGGTTAGTATTCGGTTTGTCTAACATTAGACTTCCGTTAGTCTAACTTTACTTAATTCTCTTATTAAATACCTTTGCTATTTTCAATACATGTTCTAAACTGCCTTGAATCTCTAAAGTTGACATATTTTTAGCAGGTTGTCTCGCTATTACAATAATATCTTTTGAAATCATATCTTGCTTATGCACTTTAAAATTTTCTCTAATGGCACGCTTAATACGATTTCGAGTTACAGCATTTCCGATTTTCTTAGAAACGCTAATGCCTAAGCGAAAATGTTCATACTCATTGTTTAATGTATACACAACAAATTGTCTATTGGCTACAGATTTTCCCTTTTTATAAATTTTTTGGAACTCACTATTCCTTTTTATACGATAAGCTTTCTCCACGCTTAAATCACTCGCTTACATTGTTCTTTATGTTACATTCATCTATTAAAATGTGTGGGTTTAAAACGAAAAAAAAGACCACTGAGAAGTCAGTGATCTTATGCTGATAAAACTTTACGGCCTTTACGACGACGACGCGCTAAAACTTTACGGCCATTTTTAGTGCTCATACGTTTTCTGAAACCATGAACTTTACTATGTTTACGTTTATTTGGTTGATAAGTACGTTTTACCATGCAAAACACCTCCATCTACATATTATATCTCGTTCACTAAATCTACTTCTAATGAACCTGACTATTTTAATAGATAAATGATAATTGTTAATATCAAATAATTTTGATTTAATTCGATTTTATCTAGTCATAATTCAAGCAACTACTACAATATAACAAATTACCATTTATAAAGCAAGCAGCTTTTGAAACCAATTAATGAATTTCAAGACGCTCTTTTAGTTATATCACTTTTATTTTTTAATATTTATACATTTCATTGATTTAGTAGTTTCTCAATTTTATACATATTTAATACACGTTTATAAATTATTTCCCAAACCTGTTATAGTACATTAAATTATGGTATCATTTTTTATCCACTTATTCACATATAGTATTTAATTTTTTGTGGATAATCAATAGCATATTCACAGATTTATACCAAATTTACAAACATATTCACAGCCATTTGACATCTATTGCAGTTAAAAAGTATAATTGTGTGGATAAGTCGTCTGAATCATTTATCTTATAGGATTTTTTTATAAATTCTATACGTGTTTTTACTGTGTATAAATCATAGCATATATAAAGTTATCCACCGAATGTGATTAACTTGTGGATAATTATTAACATGCTGTGATTATTTTTATCCACGCTTATAAAAACTGTGTATAAGTCTTAAATTTATAGAAAGATGGAGTTTATATATGTCGGAACAAGAAATTTGGAAAAAGGTATTAGAAGTAGCTGAGTCAGAGATTTCGAAAACAACGTTTAATACGTTTTTAAAAGACACTGAACTTAAAGAAATTCGCGACAATGTTGCTTACATCTTTGTTATTCATGAGTTTTATGCTGATTGGTTAAACTCAAATTATAAAGATGTAATTCAAACAATTATGAAAGACATCATTGGTTATGAAGTTGATCCAAAATTTTACACTGCTGAACAACTCGCTGAACTTGATGAAACGAGTCGTAAACAATCAAATACTGTAAACAAAACGTCTGCCATTGATGATAGCCATGATGATATCGATCAATTTAATACGCATAATACGTTTGATACATTTGTGATTGGTCCTGGCAACCGCTTCCCACATGCAGCAAGCTTAGCTGTAGCTGAAGCACCTGCACAAGCTTATAATCCATTATTTATCTATGGAGGCGTAGGATTAGGGAAAACGCATTTAATGCATGCCATTGGTCATCACGTACTAAGTAATAAACCGAATGCCAAAGTGCTTTATACTTCAAGCGAAAAGTTTACAAATGATTTTATTAAATCCATTCGTAACAATGAACCTGAAGCATTTAGAGAAAAATATAGAAATATCGATGTATTATTAATTGATGATATTCAATTCATTCAAAATAAAGAACAAACACAAGAAGAATTTTTCCACACATTTAATGAATTACATCAAAATAAAAAACAAATTGTTATTTCAAGTGATCGTCCACCTAAAGAAATAGCAAAACTTGAAGATCGCTTACGTTCTCGATTTGAATGGGGTCTCATTGTTGATATCACGCCACCAGATTATGAAACACGTATGGCCATCTTGCAGAAAAAAATCGAAGAAGAGAACTTAGAAATTCCAGCAGAAGCATTGAATTATATTGCAAATCAAATTCAATCAAATATTCGTGAACTTGAAGGAGCTTTAACGCGTTTACTTGCCTATTCAAAATTACAAGGTAAACCGATTACAACAGAACTTGCTGCTGAAGCATTAAAAGATATTATTCAAGTTCCCAAATCTAAAAAAATCTCGATTCAAGATATTCAAAAAGTAGTTGGGCATTATTACAATGTACGCATCGAAGATTTTAGTGCTAAGAAAAGAACAAAGTCGATTGCATATCCACGACAAATCGCAATGTATCTATCTAGAGAATTAACTGATTTTTCATTACCAAAAATTGGTGAGGAATTTGGAGGACGCGATCATACTACAGTTATTCACGCACACGAAAAAATTTCGAATGATATTAAGGCGGATCCAATTTTCAAACAAGAAGTCGAAGATTTAGAAAAAGAAATACGTAAACAGTAATAGGAAATATGAATCTGTTATATAACAGCATTGCTAAAATATGACATTCAATATCAAAGATGATTGTGCTTCTAAATAATTTTATAAATATAGCAAGAATCTAGAAAAGGTTAAATTGTGGATAATGTGAAGAAGTAATACACATCATTAACAACTTATCCACATGTGTATAACTTTGATATAAAAGGCGTTTCATGAGATATCCACTAATCCACAAGCCCTACTACTATTACTATGATTTTAAAACCTATATAATTTAAGTATAAACGACTGGAAGGAGTTTAAATTAATAATGGAATTTACAATAAAAAGAGATTACTTTATCACACAATTGAATGATACATTAAAGGCAATCTCACCAAGAACAACTTTACCAATTTTAACAGGTATCAAAATTGATGCTAAAGATAATAACGTTATCTTAACTGGTTCTGACTCAGAAATTTCAATTGAAATCACGATTCCTAAACAAGTAGATGGAGAAGATATTGTTGATATTACTGAAACTGGATCAGTGGTTCTTCCTGGTCGTTTCTTTGTTGACATCATTAAAAAATTACCAGGCAAAGATGTTAAATTATCAACAAATGAACAGTTTCAAACCCTTATCACATCAGGACATTCAGAATTTAATTTAAGTGGTTTAGATCCTGAACAATATCCATTATTACCGCAAGTATCACGTGATGATGCAATTCAATTATCTGTAAAAGTACTTAAAAACATTATTGCGCAAACAAACTTTGCAGTGTCCACCTCAGAAACACGCCCAGTTTTAACTGGTGTGAACTGGCTTATACAAGATAATGAATTAATATGCACTGCTACGGATTCACACCGCTTGGCTGTAAGAAAATTAAAGCTTGAAGATGAATCGGAAAATAAAAATGTTATTATTCCAGGTAAAGCATTATCTGAATTAAATAAAATTATGAGTGATAATGATGAAGACATCGATATCTTCTTTGCATCTAATCAAGTATTGTTCAAGGTCGGTAACGTAAACTTTATTTCACGTTTATTAGAAGGTCATTATCCTGATACAACACGTCTTTTCCCTGAAAACTATGAAATCAAATTAGGATTAGATAACGGAGAATTCTATCATGCGATAGATCGTGCGTCATTACTTGCACGTGAAGGCGGAAATAACGTAATTAAATTAAGTACTGGAAATGAGGTTGTAGAATTATCATCTACATCACCAGAAATCGGTACAGTAAAAGAAGAAGTTACAGCAACTGATGTTGAAGGTGGCAATTTGAAAATTTCATTCAACTCAAAATATATGATGGACGCATTAAAAGCAATTGATAATGATGAAGTTGAAGTAGAATTCTTTGGTACGATGAAACCATTTATCTTAAAACCAAAAGCAGATGATTCAGTCACTCAACTCATTTTACCAATCAGAACATACTAGTCATTAAAGATTAATTAAAAAGTTAAAGTAGAACAGAGTTCTTATTGAATTACTGTTCTACTTTTTTATTGATTAAAACAGTGATTTTAAACTATCTCAGAGGTTCATAGTGAAGCTAAATTTAGTAAAACGTGGTTTTTATCTACAACTCATTATATTCGCTGAAATAGGCCTTAAAATTAAAAATTGAGATATTGTCTCTGATTATTTTTGTCATAATTTCAAAAAATCATCTATTTTTTACATAACAATTTAAAATAACAAAAACTTATTTAAAAGTAAACGGTTTCACACTTCATTTTAAATGAAATTTATTCCTAAAAAAGGTATAATATAGTAATGATATATAAAGAAATGGAGTGATTATTTTGGTTCAAGAAGTAATAGTTGAAGGCGAGATTACGTTAGGTCAATTTCTTAAAACAGAAGGTATCATCGAATCAGGTGGACAAGCAAAATGGTTCTTACAAGATTACGATGTTTTATTAAATGGCGAACGTGAAACACGTCGTGGAAAAAAGCTAGCTGACCAAGATCGTATCGACTTCCCTGATATTCCAGATATCGATTCATTTATTATTATTCATCAAGGTGAGCAATGAAGCTTAAAACACTCCAATTAGAAAACTATCGTAACTATGAAGCGGTTACGTTAAATTGTCATCCTGAAGTGAATATTCTTATTGGAGAAAATGCACAGGGAAAGACAAATTTACTTGAATCAATTTACGTCCTTGCTTTAGCTAAAAGTCACCGAACCTCCAATGACAAGGAACTTATACGGTTTAACTCTGAGTATGCTAAAATAGAGGGTGAGCTAAGTTATAGACACGGAACCATGCCATTAACGATGTATATAACTAAAAAAGGTAAACAAGTTAAAGTGAACCACTTGGAACAAAGTCGACTAACACAGTATGTTGGACATCTAAATGTGGTTCTTTTTGCACCTGAAGACTTAAATATTGTTAAAGGTTCTCCTCAAATTAGAAGACGATTTATAGATATGGAATTAGGGCAAATTTCTGCAGTATATCTCAACGATTTAGCTCAATATCAACGTATTCTCAAACAAAAAAATAATTATCTTAAGCAGTTACAACTTGGTCAAAAAACAGATAAAACGATGCTAGAGGTTTTAAATCAACAATTTGCACAATATGCGCTTAATGTCACTTTAAGACGTGAGCAATTTATTGAAGAATTAGAGGCTTTAGCACAGCCTATCCACGCTGGTATTACGAACCAACGTGAAACATTATCTCTAAAATATTTACCAAGTATTAAACTTAGCGATACAAGTAAAAATAAGAGTGAATTATTAGATGAAGTCATCACGTTATTGAATGAATATCAACAACGTGAAATGGATAGAGCAGTATGTTTATACGGTCCACATAGAGATGACTTAGGATTTAATGTGAATGACATGGATGCTCAAACCTATGGATCTCAAGGTCAACAAAGAACAACCGCTTTATCAATTAAACTAGCAGAAATAGAATTAATGAACATTGAAGTCGGAGAATATCCGATTTTATTATTAGACGATGTCTTAAGTGAACTTGATGATTCTCGTCAGACGCATTTACTCAGTACAATTCAACATAAAGTACAAACCTTCGTAACAACTACATCGGTAGACGGTATTGATCATGAAATCATGAATAATGCGAAACTTTACCGAATTAATCAAGGTGAAATTATTAAGTAATAGAAAGTGATGGTGAATACATTGTCAGATGTAAACAACACAGATAATTATGGTGCTGGACAAATACAGGTATTAGAAGGACTTGAAGCGGTACGTAAACGCCCTGGTATGTATATTGGCTCAACTTCAGAAAGAGGTTTGCATCATTTGGTATGGGAAATCGTTGATAACAGTATTGACGAAGCGCTAGCTGGATATGCTAATCAAATTGAAGTAGTGATTGAGAATGACAACTGGATTAAAGTGACTGACAATGGTCGTGGTATTCCTGTCGATATTCAAGAAAAAATGGGACGTCCCGCAGTAGAAGTTATTCTTACTGTACTTCATGCCGGAGGTAAATTCGGTGGTGGCGGATACAAAGTATCTGGTGGACTACATGGTGTAGGTTCATCTGTAGTAAATGCGTTATCACAAGATTTAGAAGTGTATGTACACCGTAATGAAACAATTTATCATCAAGCATACAAAAAAGGCGTGCCTCAATTTGATCTTAAAGAAATAGGTAGTACGGATAAAACAGGTACAGTGATTCGCTTTAAAGCAGATAGTGAAATCTTTTCAGAAACAACAGTTTATAATTATGAAACACTTCAAAAACGTATTAGAGAATTAGCATTCTTAAATAAAGGTATTTCAATTACACTAAGAGACGAACGTGAAGATGAAGAACAACGTGAAGACACGTATCATTATGAAGGTGGTATTAAATCTTACGTTGAATTACTGAACGAAAATAAAGAACCTATTCATGACGAACCTATTTATATTCATCAGTCAAAAGATGATATCGAAGTAGAAATTGCAATACAATACAATAGCGGTTATGCTACAAACTTATTATCCTATGCGAATAATATCCACACATATGAAGGTGGTACACATGAAGATGGCTTTAAACGTGCACTTACACGTGTCTTAAACAGTTATGGGACTCAAAGTAAGATTATTAAAGATGATAAAGAACGTCTTTCAGGTGAAGATACACGTGAAGGTTTAACAGCAGTTGTCTCTATAAAACATGGTAATCCACAATTCGAAGGTCAAACGAAGACGAAATTAGGTAACTCTGAAGTACGTCAAATCGTTGATCGATTATTTTCAGAACACTTTGAACGCTTTTTATATGAGAATCCAAATGTTGCAAGAATCATTGTTGAAAAAGGAATCATGGCGTCAAGAGCACGTGTAGCAGCTAAAAAAGCGCGTGAAGTGACACGTCGTAAATCAGCATTAGAAATTTCAAGTTTACCTGGTAAACTGGCAGACTGTTCAAGTAAAAATCCTGATGAAAGTGAAATTTTCTTAGTTGAGGGTGACTCTGCCGGGGGGTCTACAAAAGAAGGTCGTGACTCAAAAACACAAGCGATTTTACCGTTGAGAGGTAAAATATTAAATGTGGAAAAAGCACGTTTAGATCGTATTTTAAATAACAATGAAATCCGTCAAATGATTACAGCATTTGGTACAGGTATAGGTGGCGAGTTTGATATTTCTAAAGCCCGTTATCATAAGATTGTTATCATGACAGATGCTGATGTAGATGGTGCGCATATTCGCACATTATTACTTACATTCTTCTACAGATTTATGCGTCCATTAATTGAGGCTGGGTATGTATACATCGCTCAACCACCATTGTATAAGCTAACACAAGGTAAACAAAAATATTACGTCTTTAACGATCGTGAATTGGATAAATTAAAAGCTGAACTAAATCCTACTCCAAAATGGCAAATTTCTCGTTACAAAGGTTTAGGTGAAATGAATGCCGATCAATTATGGGAAACAACAATGAATCCTGAAAATCGTATGATGTTACAAGTAAAACTTGAAGATGCAGTAGAAGCGGATCAAACATTTGAAATGTTAATGGGTGACGTTGTTGAAAATCGTAGACAATTTATCGAAGATAATGCAGTTTATGCTAATTTAGATTTCTAATTTAACTTAATGTGAACTGACTATAAAAGGAGGATATCTTGATGGCTGATTCTCTACCACAATCAAGAATTAATGAAAGAAATATAACCAACGAAATGCGCGAATCATTTTTAGACTATGCGATGAGCGTTATCGTTTCACGTGCATTACCAGATGTACGTGATGGTTTAAAACCTGTACATCGTCGTATTTTATATGGTCTAAATGAACAAGGAATGACTCCAGACAAACCTTATAAAAAATCAGCACGTATTGTTGGGGACGTTATGGGGAAATATCATCCACACGGCGACTCTTCAATTTATGATGCTATGGTAAGAATGGCACAAACCTTTAGCTATCGTTATCCTCTTGTTGATGGTCAAGGTAACTTTGGTTCAATGGATGGTGACGGTGCTGCGGCAATGCGTTATACCGAAGCAAAAATGACCAAAATCACATTAGAACTGTTACGTGATATCAATAAAGATACTATTGATTTCTTAGATAACTATGATGGTACAGAAAGAGAGCCCGAAGTCTTACCTTCTCGTTTCCCTAACCTTTTAGTGAATGGTGCTTCAGGTATTGCGGTTGGTATGGCTACAAATATTCCACCACACAATTTAACAGAAGTCATTGACGGAGTCTTACGTTTAAGTCAAAATCCTGATATCACAATCTCAGAATTGATGGAAGATATTCAAGGTCCTGATTTTCCAACTTCTGGCTTAATTTTAGGTAAAAGTGGCATTAGACGTGCCTATGAAACTGGTCGTGGATCAATTCAAATGCGTGCACGTGCATCAATAGAAGAACGTGGCGGTGGTCGTCAGCGTATTGTTGTGACTGAAATTCCATATCAAGTGAATAAAGCAAGAATGATTGAGAAAATTGCAGAATTAGCGCGTGAGAAAAGAATTGAAGGTATTACAGATCTTCGTGACGAAACAAGTTTACGTACAGGGGTAAGAGTTGTTATTGAGGTACGTAAAGATGCCAATGCAAATGTTATTTTAAATAATTTATATAAACACACACCATTACAAACATCATTTGGTGTAAATATGATTGCCCTTGTGAATGGTCGACCTAAATTAATTAACTTAAAAGAAGCGCTTGTTGAATATTTAGAACATCAAAAAACAGTTGTACGTCGTCGTACAGAATACAATTTGAAAAAAGCGAAAGATCGTGCACATATCTTAGAAGGTTTAAGAATTGCGCTTGATCACATTGATGAAATTATTTCTATTATTCGTGAGTCTGACACAGATAAAGTGGCGATGGAAACATTGCAAGAACGTTTTAAATTGTCTGAACGTCAAGCTCAAGCCATTTTAGATATGCGTTTACGTCGTTTAACTGGGTTAGAGCGCGATAAAATTGAAAATGAGTATAATGAATTATTAAGTTATATTGCAGAATTAGAAGAGATTTTAGCAAATGAAGATGTATTACTTCAACTTGTTCGTGATGAGCTTACAGAAATTAAAGAACGTTTCGGTGACGAACGTCGTACTGAAATTCAATTGGGTGGTTTAGATCACTTAGAAGATGAAGACTTAATCCCTGAAGAACAAATTGTCATCACTTTAAGTCATAACAACTATATTAAACGTTTACCTGTATCTACATATCGTTCACAAAACAGAGGTGGACGAGGTGTACAAGGTATGAATACCTTAGAAGAAGACTTTGTCAGTCAACTTGTAACATTAAGTACACATGATAATGTTTTATTCTTTACGAATAAAGGCCGTGTTTATAAGTTGAAAGGATACGAAGTACCTGAATTATCTCGTCAATCTAAAGGTATTCCAGTCATTAATGCGATTGAGCTTGAAAATGATGAAGTGATTAGTACGATGATTGCCGTAAGAGATTTAGAAGATGAGAACAGTTTCTTAGTCTTTGCTACTAAAAAAGGTATTGTTAAACGTTCTGCATTAAGCAATTTCTCTCATATTAATAAGAATGGTAAAATTGCGATTGGCTTTAAAGAAGATGATGAATTGATTGCAGTTCGTCTTACTGATGGTAAACAAGATATTTTACTTGGTACAGCACATGCCTCATTAATTCGATTCCCTGAAAATAGTTTACGCCCACTAGGTCGTACAGCTTCAGGTGTGAGAGGTATTTCTCTAAGAGAAAATGACGTAGTCGTAGGTTTAGACGTAGCCTATGCTGAAAGTGAAGATGAAGTTCTAGTCGTTACTGAAAAAGGTTATGGTAAACGAACACCTGTAAGTGAATATCGTTTATCTAATCGTGGCGGTAAAGGTATAAAAACAGCTAAAATTACAGAACGTAATGGTAATGTTGTATGTATTACAACGGTAAGCGGTCAAGAAGATTTAATGATTGTAACAGATGGTGGTATTATTATTCGTCTACAAGTTGAAGATATTTCTCAAAATGGCCGTGCCACACAAGGTGTGCGATTAATGAAATTAGGCGATAATCAAGCCGTATCAACTGTTGCGAAAGTCATTGATAAAACTGAAGATGAAGCTGCAACTGAAGCGGCACAACAAACAGAAAATGCGAGTGCTCAAACTACAGAAAGTGCAAATGAACAAGTGATAGATGATACGACACCTGGTAATGCTTTGCATACTGAATCTGATGAAGATGATGAACGCATCGAAGTAAGACAAGATTTCATGGACCGTGTAAATGAAGATATTGAGAATGATTCAAATCAGAATTAAATATAAAAATAAGACTTCCCACATATAGGGAAGTCTTATTTTTATTATTTATCGTTCTAATTCTTTCATTACATAAGGAATTTGATTAATTAATTTTGAAGGGGGCACAACGTACATTTTTTCAGAAAGTTTTTCACCAATATAACTGTGAATATAAGTTGCGCTCGTAACGGCATCTTGTAAGCTATCAAATTGACCTACAAAACTTGTAATCATACCAGCTAATGTATCACCCATACCACCTGTAGCCATTGCAGGTGTGCCAATTGGTAATTTGTATTCTTTATCTTTAAAGAAGATTTCTGTACCGTGTTTTTTTAGTACTACAGTAGCACCTAATTTATCCACAGCTTCTCTATTTCTTTCATACGTTTGTTCTTCAATAGGAATACCACTTAGACGTTCCCATTCTTTTTGATGTGGTGTAAAGATAACACGACATGTAGGAATATCAGGTTTAAGTTTACAAAATATTGTAATTGCATCACCATCTACAATTAAGTTTTGGTGGGGTTGAATATTTTGTAGTAAGAAAGTAATCGCATTATTTCCTTTAAAATCAACGCCAAGACCTGGTCCAATTAAAATACTATCTGTATTCTCAATCATTTTTGTTAACATTTTAGTATCATTAATATCTATTACCATTGCTTCAGGACAACGTGAATGAATGGCTGCATGATTAGTAGGATGTGTGGCTACAGTAATTAAACCACTTCCACTAAAAAGACATGCACGGGCAGCTAACATGATTGCTCCGCCTAAATTTGCACTACCACCAATTAAAAGAATTTTTCCATAATCACCTTTATGCGTTTCGTCATTACGTTTAGGAATTGTCACATTAGTTAATGTTTCCATATGATGAATCCTCCCTATTTAGATTCGAAAGTCATAACTTCTATATATTAAATCAATGAAATGATGAGTTATTAAGACAAGCGAAAATATCATGTGCGTTTTAAATACAATAGAAAATATTATACCTGCTTAAGCGTTTCGTCAACACTATTTTAAATAAATTTATAAATGCTAAAATTGACAGAATATTAACGTATATAGTTTGTTATATTTGAATGAGGGAACTGCTTGAAAATTATATATGACTTTGCTATATTAAAATTAAGTTAATAAAGTATTGTTCGTAGGCTAAGTAACATAAGGGTATTAATTTCAGAGAGCTTGTGGTTAGTGTAAACAAGTAATTAATTTTTATGCGAATCTACCTACTTATATTGAACAATCGGTTTTAACCGTTATCGATAGTGGAGTGCAATTTAGTTTATTTAATTAAATTGTTAAATAGGGTGGCAACGCGTAGACCACGTCCCTTGTATGGGGATGTGGTCTTTTTTTATTTTAAATCGCTATGGTCACTCAATATAAATTTTTTGGAAGGATGAATATTATATGTTAGACATCAAGCAATTCAGAGACGAAACGGACAAAGTTAAGAGCAAAATTGAATTACGAGGAGATGATTCAAAGGTTGTTGATGAAGTATTAGAATTAGATAATCAACGTCGTGATTTAATTGGTAAAACAGAAGAAATGAAAGCACGTCGTAACAAAGTAAGTGATCAAATCGCTGAAAAAAAACGTAACAAAGAAGATGCGGATGACGTCATTAAAGAAATGCGTGAATTAGGCGATGAAATTAAAGAAAATGATGCAAAATTAAATGAAGTAGATAATAAAATTCGTGATATCTTAATTCGTATTCCAAACTTAATTGCAGATGACGTACCACAAGGTGCTGACGACACTGAAAATGTTGAATTAAAAAAATGGGGTACGCCTCGTGAATTTGATTTTGAACCAAAAGCGCACTGGGATTTAGTAGAAGAATTAAAAATGGCTGATTTCGAACGTGCTGCAAAAGTATCAGGTGCGCGCTTCGTTTATTTAACTAAAGATGGTGCTTTATTAGAACGTGCATTAATGAACTATATGTTAACAAAACATACAACACAACATGGTTATACAGAAATGATGACACCTCAATTGGTAAATGCAGATACAATGTTTGGTACAGGCCAATTACCTAAATTTGAAGAAGATTTATTCAAAGTTGAAAAAGAAGGCTTATACACAATTCCAACTGCAGAAGTGCCATTAACAAACTTCTATAGAAATGAAATTATCCAACCTGGTGTGTTACCAGAAAAATTCACTGGTCAAACTGCATGTTTCCGTAGTGAAGCGGGATCAGCTGGTAGAGATACAAGAGGTTTAATTCGTTTACATCAATTCGATAAAGTTGAAATGGTGCGTTTTGAAAAACCTGAAGATTCTTGGGATGCATTAGAAGATATGACTCAAAATGCCGAAGCAATTTTAGAAGAATTAAAATTACCATATCGTCGCGTGATCTTATGTACTGGAGATATTGGCTTCAGCGCAAGTAAAACATATGACTTAGAAGTATGGTTACCAAGTTACAATGACTACAAAGAAATTAGTTCTTGCTCAAACTGTACTGATTTCCAAGCTCGTCGTGCTAACATTCGTTTCAAACGTGATGCTTCTTCTAAACCAGAATTAGTACACACATTAAATGGTAGTGGACTTGCAGTAGGTCGTACATTTGCAGCTATCGTAGAAAACTACCAAAACGAAGATGGTTCAATTACAATTCCAGAAGCACTTGTACCATTTATGGGCGGCAAAACAGAAATTCGTCCAGTCAACTAATCATTAAATAGAATTCAACTCATAAAGTGATAGAGTGACGTAGTCCTCTATCGCTTTATTTATTTTTATATTAAATAAGACTGCCCTGAGAAAAGTGATTTTAAAAATATCGAAAATTTCTGATATTTTTAAAACGTTGAAGTATCAATGTTTCTAAACGACCTTCTCTCTAACCTCACTCAAACGGACGTCTAAAGATATTGAAGCGTCTATTAGATTATATTAGACTGAATTTAATTAAAATATATAGTCAATTTGAAAATACATATATAAAGGGGGAGCTAACATGACGTCACATGTAACATTTCAACAAGGGGTCCAAGAATGTATTCCAACACTACTAGGATACATCGGTATAGGACTATCATTTGGCATCGTGGCAGCTTCTCAAGATTTTAGTGTTCTAGAAATTCTTCTGTTATGTTTACTGGTTTATGCAGGCGCAGCACAATTTATTATTTGTGCTTTAGTCATTACTGGTACACCTATATCAGCAATCGTGTTAACAACGTTAATTGTGAATTCCCGCTTCTTTTTATTGTCTATGACATTATCACCTAATTATAAAGATTACGGTATATGGAATCGTTTAGCTTTGTCTTCTATTCTTACTGACGAGACATTTGGCGTTGCTATAACACCACACTTAAAAGGGGAAACAATTAATGACCGATGGTTACATGGATTAAATATTACTGCTTATTCATTTTGGGCAATAGCTTGTGTGTTAGGAGCAGTCTTTGGGAAATACATCTCTCATCCTGAAATGTTAGGGTTAGACTTTGCGATTACAGCCATGTTTATTTTCTTGGCTATGGCTCAATTTGAAACGATTACACGTTCCAAAGTAAGTATATATATCGTATTAATTGCGTTCGTTATTGTAATGATGTTCATTTTAAGTTGGTTGATGCCCTCTTATGTGGCCATTCTTGTTACATCAATTTGTGCTGCAACACTTGGGGTGGTGATGGATCGATGACAATAACTGGACATATGCTTTTACTTATCGTTTTGTGTGGATTAGTGACATTAATTGTACGTGTCGTACCCTTTTTAATGATTTCACGTATTCAACTGTCAGAAACAGTCATCAAATGGCTGTCATTTATTCCGATTTCATTATTCACTGCGTTAGTTATTGATAGTTTTATCGTTCAACATAAAGGCATGCAGGGCTTTGAAATAAATATTCCATTCATTGTAGCAACCATTCCTACAGTCATTATCGCAGTTGTGACGCGTAGTCTAACCATCACTATTATTGTTGGTATTGTATTCATTGCAGCTATACGATGGTTCTTTTAATCCATTTATTTACTGCGCATTGAAGTTAACCAGACAATTGTATTAAAATAAATTTAAATTAAACAATACAATCAATATATAGATACTCTTATTTTGAGAAGTTGAGGGAATTGGCCCTATGAAACTTCAGCAACCGACAAATCATTGTACGGTGCTACAACCAACGAGATACTCGAATGATAAGTACTAAAGTATTATCGCTTCACACTTTTAAAATTAAGAGTAGAAGCGATTTTTTTATTCTAAGGAGGCATAGCATGACAAATTATACAGTAGATACATTACATTTAGGTGCTTTTACAACAGAATCAGGTGAAACAATTGAGAATCTAAAATTGCGTTATGAGCACGTAGGTTATTCGGGACAACCGCTTGTTGTGGTTTGTCATGCTCTGACTGGGAATCATTTAACTTATGGTACAGATGAACATCCTGGATGGTGGCGTGAAATCATTGATGGTGGTTATATGCCAATCTATGATTATCAGTTTCTTACTTTTAATGTTATTGGAAGTCCTTTTGGTTCAAGCTCCCCATTAAACGATGCTCATTTTCCTAAAACAATAACATTAAGAGATATCGTTAAGGCAATTGAATTGGGAATAAAGGCCCTTGGATTTACTAAAATCGATATTTTAATTGGTGGCAGTTTAGGTGGCATGCAGGTGATGGAATTATTATATAATCATCAATTCGAAGTAGATAAGGCAGTCATCTTAGCAGCTACAGATAAAACTTCTTCATACAGTCGTGCTTTCAATGAAATTGCACGTGAAGCGATTCATATTGGAGGTAAAGAGGGACTTAGTATTGCAAGACAACTTGGATTCTTAACATATCGTTCTTCAAAAAGTTATGACGCGCGTTTCACACCAGATGAAGTAGTCAATTATCAACGTTATCAAGGCAATAAGTTTAAAGAATCCTACGATTTATCGTGTTACTTAACGATGTTGAATGTCTTAGATAGTCATCATCTTGATCGTCAGCGCGATGATGTGGATGAGGTCTTCCAATCTTTAAATACAAAAGTACTAACTATGGGCTTTACAGATGACTTGTTATATCCAGATGATCAAGTCAGAGCAGTAGGAGAACGTTTTAAATATCATCGTCACTTTTTTGTTCCAGACAACGTAGGCCATGATGGTTTTTTACTTAATTTTAATGACTGGGCACCTAACTTGTATCACTTTTTAAAAGTTTCGAAATTCAAACGAAAATAATAGATAAGAGAACAGTTAACACATTTGTTTAATTTGAATATAGAGGTTAAAATAGACGTTATAGTCAAAAAAGTATAGGAGTGGCGAATGTGTTTTCAAAAGTACATCCTAAAGCAATGATTATAGGAACTATCGTGCTTGTAACAGTTGCTTTAGTTACGTATGTATTGCCAATAATTGGTCTGATTCTATGTTTATTCGCTACCATTCCAGGGATTATCATGTGGCATAAATCAATTGCTACATTTGGAATTGGAGCTTTACTCACTGTAGTCATCACGACCTTATTAGGGAATACCTTTGTATTAAGTGCCATGATTCTAGTTTTATTACTAAGTTTTGTAATTGGCCAATTATTAAAAGAACGTACATCTAAAGAACGCATCTTATATATTACAACAATGTATATAAGTATTGTGACGTTAATTGCATTTATGTTATTACAAGCGTTCAAAAAGATTCCAAATACCGAAGTATTGATTAAACCAGCAAAAGACGCAATGAACAATGCGATTGTAAATTCAGGCGTTGAATCAGATTATAAGATCATCTTAGAAGAAGGATTTCGTCAAATGGCTGTTCAACTTCCAAGTTACATCATTATTATGGTCTTTCTTTTAGTTTTAATTAATATCATCATTACATTTCCAATTTTACGCAAATTCAAAGTAGCAACACCTATGTTTAGACCTTTATTTGCTTGGCAGATGAATCGCACATTATTATGGATTTACATGATTGTGCTAGTATGTGTGATGTTTGCGATGAAACCAAGTATATTCCAAAGTATCGTATTGAATTTCGAAGTTGTGTTATCATTATTAATGTATATCCAAGGATTGAGTTTGATTCATTTCTTTGGAAAGGCCAAACGATTACCTGATGCGATATCTATATTATTAATGGTCGTGGGGACAGTGATTTCACCCTTTACGCATATCGTATCATTACTTGGCGTACTTGATTTAGGAATTAACTTAAAACGAATGATTAAAAAATGACTTTAAAAAGTGAATAGAGGTGGAAGAATGAACCGTCAATCCACTAAAAAAGCATTGCTTATTCCTTACATTTTGATGGTGCTTACGGCAATTGCAATTGTTATTGTAGGGTTTATATTTAAACCTTTAATTGCAACGTTTACGGCGATTGCTTTAATCATTATGATCGTCATTAGTGCGGTATTGATTAAACAAGCATTATCAAAAATGGATCATTATGTGGATAATCTGAGTGGTCATATTTCAGCAGGAAGTAATAAAGCAATTAAACGCATGCCAATTGGTTTAGTTGTGATTGATGCTGACGATCACATCGAATGGATCAACCAATATATGTCTGAACATCTAGAAACGAATGTCATCTCAGAACCAGTCAATGAAGTTTTTCCGAATATTCTTAAGCAACTTGAAAGAATACAAGAAATAGAAATCGAACATGGTCAGTACCATTATCATGTGCGTTATTCTGAAGAAGAACGTTGTTTATATTTCTTCGATATTACAGAAGAAGTACATACAAATGAATTATATGAAGAATCAAAGCCTATCATTGCAACGTTGTTTTTAGATAACTACGATGAAATTACACAAAATATGAATGACACACAACGTTCTGAAATCAACTCAATGGTGACACGTATTATTAGTCGATGGGCAACTGAATATAACATTTATTTTAAACGTTATAGTTCAGATCAATTCGTAGCGTATTTAAACCAAAAAATCTTAGCAGAAATAGAAGATTCTAATTTTGATATTCTAAGTCAGTTACGTGAAAAAAGTGTAGGCTATCGTGCACAATTGACATTAAGTATTGGTGTTGGTGAAGGTACCGAAGATTTAATTGAACTTGGTGAATTATCTCAATCAGGACTTGATTTAGCCTTAGGTCGTGGAGGAGACCAAGTTGCAATTAAAAACATGAATGGTAATGTCCGCTTTTACGGAGGTAAGACTGACCCGATGGAAAAACGAACACGTGTTAGAGCACGTGTTATCTCTCACGCATTGAAAGATATCTTAACTGAAGGCGACAAAGTGATTATTATGGGACATAAACGTCCCGACTTAGATGCGGTTGGCGCAGCTATTGGAGTATCTCGATTTGCGTCAATGAATAATTTAGAAGCATATGTGGTACTTAATGAAGAAGATATCGATCCAACATTAAGTCGTGTGATGGAAGAAATTGATAAAAAACCTGAATTGAAAGAACGATTTGTGACATCTGATGAGGCTTGGGATATGATGACGTCAAAAACAACGGTTGTTGTGGTAGACACACATAAACCTGAAATGGTATTAGATGAAAATATTTTAAATAAAGCGAATCGTAAAGTAGTCATTGATCATCATAGACGTGGAGAAAGCTTTATTTCAAATCCATTACTCGTTTATATGGAACCTTATGCAAGTTCAACTGCAGAACTTGTCACAGAGTTATTAGAATATCAGCCAACAGAACAACGTTTATCACGTTTAGAATCTACAATTATGTATGCAGGTATTATTGTTGATACACGTAATTTTACATTACGAACAGGTTCAAGAACGTTTGATGCGGCAAGTTATTTACGTGCGCATGGTGCCGATACAATCTTAACGCAACAATTCCTTAAAGATGATGTTGATACGTATATTAATCGTTCTGAATTGATACGTACAGTTGAAGTTCAAGATCACGGTGTCGCGATTGCTCACGGTTCTAATGATAAAATCTATCATCCTGTAACAGTTGCACAAGCTGCGGATGAATTGTTAAGTTTAGAAGGCATTGAAGCTTCTTACGTTGTAGCGAAACGTGAAGATAATCTTATTGGTATTTCAGCACGTTCATTAGGCGGTATTAATGTTCAATTAACAATGGAAGCCTTAGGTGGCGGAGGTCACTTAACAAATGCTGCAACGCAAATAAAAGGTGTCACTATAGAAGAAGCAATCGAGCAATTACAACAAGCAATTACTGAACAAATGAGTAGGAGTGAAGATACATGAAAGTAATATTTACACAAGATGTTAAAGGTAAAGGTAAAAAAGGTGAAGTTAAAGACGTGCCAGTAGGTTACGCAAATAACTTTTTATTAAAAAATAAATATGCTGTTGAAGCAACACCAGGTAATTTAAAACAATTAGAACAACAAAATAGACGTGCTGAAGCGGATAGACAACAAGAAATCGATGATGCTAAAGCATTAAAAGCAAAATTAGAAGATATCGAAGTTGAAGTAAGTGCTAAAACTGGTGAAGGCGGTAAATTGTTTGGTTCTATTAGTACAAAACAAATTGCTGACGCATTAAAAAATCAACACGATATTAAAATTGATAAACGTAAAATGGATTTACCACACGGTATTCACGCGTTAGGTTATACTAATGTACCTGTTAAATTAGACAAAGAAGTTGAAGGTACAATTCGCGTACACACTGTAGAAAAATAAAAAGATTTAGGACAAATAGGTAGTCCATTCTTTTAAAAGCAATTCATAGAAAGATATAATGTTGCACTAGCATGTCGAAAATTTTAAGATAGATGGGTGTAATGATTGATGGATAATATGTATGATCAAAGACAAATGCCCCATAACAATGAAGCTGAACAGTCTGTCTTAGGTGCAATTATTTTAGATCCAGAATTAATAGGTTCGACTCAGGAGGTATTACTTCCTGAGTCGTTTTATAGAGGTGCACACCAACATATCTTTAGAGCAATGATGAACTTAAACGAAGATGCTCATGAGATTGATGTAGTCACGTTAATGGAACAATTAACGAAAGAAGGTACATTAAGTGAGGCTGGTGGCCCTCAATATTTAGCTGAATTATCGAATAATGTACCGACGACACGTAATATTGAATACTATAGAAATATAGTTGCTAATCTTGCGCTTAAACGTCGATTAATTCAAACAGCTGACAGCATTGCGAATGATGGGTATAATAATGAGCTTGAATTAGATGCTATTTTAAGTGATGCTGAAAAACGTATTCTTGAACTCTCAGCAAACCGTCAAAGTGATGGATTTAAAGATATTAGAGATGTCTTAGGTCAAGTATATGAGACTGCAGAGGAACTTGATCAAAATAGTGGGCAAACGCCGGGTATTCCTACTGGATACCGCGATTTAGACCAGATGACTGCGGGCTTTAATAGAAATGATTTAATTATTTTAGCAGCCCGTCCTTCTGTAGGTAAGACTGCCTTCGCACTTAATATCGCTCAAAAAGTAGCCACTCATGAAGATAACTATACAGTAGGTATTTTCTCACTTGAAATGGGTGCCGATCAACTTGCGACACGTATGATTTGTAGTTCAGGAAATGTAGATTCTAACCGTTTAAGAACAGGGACAATGACAGAAGAAGACTGGAATCGATTTACGATTGCAGTAGGTAAATTATCGAGAACAAAGATTTTTATTGATGATACACCAGGAATTCGTATTACAGATTTACGATCAAAGTGTCGTCGTCTTAAACAAGAACATGGTCTTGATATGATTGTCATTGACTATCTACAACTTATTCAAGGGAGTGGCTCACGCTTTTCAGATAATAGACAACAAGAAGTCTCTGAAATCTCACGTACGTTAAAAGCCATCGCTCGTGAATTAGAATGTCCCGTTATCGCACTGAGTCAGTTATCTCGTGGCGTAGAACAACGTCAAGATAAACGACCAATGATGAGTGATATTCGTGAATCAGGATCAATTGAGCAAGACGCAGATATTGTTGCGTTCTTGTATCGTGATGATTATTATAATCGAGGCGATGGTGAAGAAGATGACGATAGTACGCAGTTCGAACCTCAATCCAATGACGATAATGGTGAGATTGAAATTATTATTGCCAAACAACGTAACGGCCCGACAGGCACAGTGAAGTTACACTTTATGAAACAATATAATAAATTTACAGACATTGATTATGCACATGCAGACATGTCATAAAAATATTTTTTACCGTACATTATTATTATTTTTAATATAAATGTACGGTTTTTATTTTGTTTTTAAAAAGTAAAGTTAAGTGAAGTATGTGTATTAAACATTTGTAAAACTGACTTGAGATACTGGTAAATTAGCAATTTTAAAGGTTTTTTAATAAAAAATACGTATTTATTTGACTGATGTGAATGCTATTTTTAATGTTCGATTTTTATTTGCATTATATGAAACGTATTGATAGAATACTTAGTGGTTAATTGAGAAAACTTTGGAGGTGCTCACATGTCATCAATCGTAGTAGTTGGGACACAATGGGGAGACGAAGGTAAAGGTAAAATTACAGATTTCTTAGCAGAACAAGCAGATGTGATTGCGCGTTTTTCAGGTGGTAATAACGCAGGTCATACCATTCAGTTTGGTGGAGAAACATACAAATTACATTTAGTACCATCAGGTATTTTTTATAAAGATAAATTAGCAGTGATTGGTAATGGAGTGGTTGTAGATCCTGTTGCATTATTAAAAGAATTAGACGGTTTAAATGAACGTGGTATTTCTACAGATAATCTACGTATTTCAAACCGTGCGCAAGTCATCTTACCGTATCACTTAGCACAAGATGAATATGAAGAACGTCGTCGCGGCGATAATAAAATCGGTACAACGAAAAAAGGTATTGGACCAGCTTATGTAGATAAAGCACAACGTATTGGTATTCGTATGGCTGATCTATTAGAAAAAGATACATTTGAAAGACGTTTAAAAGAAAATATTGAGATTAAAAATGCATATTTCAAAGGGATGTTTAATGAAACTTGTCCACACTTTGATGAAATGTTCGATGAATACTATGCCGCTGGTCAACGTTTAAAAGAATTCGTTACAGATACAGCTAAAATTTTGGATGACGCTTTCGTAGCTGATGAAAAGGTTTTATTTGAAGGTGCACAAGGTGTTATGTTAGATATCGACCATGGTACATATCCTTTCGTAACGTCAAGTAATCCTGTTGCAGGTAACGTGACAGTAGGAACTGGCGTGGGTCCAACCTTCGTATCTAAAGTGATTGGTGTATGTAAATCCTATACATCTCGTGTAGGTGATGGCCCATTCCCTACTGAATTATTCGATGAAGATGGTCATCATATTAGAGAAGTAGGTCGTGAATATGGAACGACAACAGGACGTCCTCGTCGTGTAGGTTGGTTCGACTCAGTTGTATTACGTCACTCTCGTCGTGTAAGTGGTATTACAGACTTATCTATTAACTCAATTGACGTTTTAACAGGTTTAGATACAGTTAAAATCTGTACAGCATATGAGTTAGATGGTGAAACAATCACAGAATATCCAGCAAACTTAGATCAATTACGTCGTTGTAAACCCATCTTCGAAGAATTACCTGGTTGGACGGAAGACATTACAGGTTGTCGTACATTAGAAGAATTACCTGAAAACGCACGTAAATACTTAGAACGTATTTCTGAATTATGTGGCGTTCATATTTCAATCTTCTCTGTAGGCCCTGACCGTGAGCAAACAAACCTATTAGAAAAATTATGGTAAGAAAAGCGTATAAACCTAGAGCAATAACGTGCTAAGAGCGAAAATCGGTTTTTGATTTTAGAGATTAGCATATGATGGATGAGAGAATTACGTTTCGAAGCCTGTTAATAATAAAACATTTAATTGTATACATCTAACGTTGTTAAAGTGACTCACTTTAGCAACGTTTTTTATATATAAAATAAGATAATGATAACCGTATCATTTAAATTTGAATATGAATTAATAATGTAAAAGTAAAGAAAAAAAGTATATTGTTATGTAATCTATCTTCAAAACAACTCTTTTTTTCTAAAAATTAAGGAATTATAAAAAAATATTAAAATTATGTAAAAAAGTTCTTGTCTTTAAAATAAAAGCTATGCTATAATCTATCTTGTGCTTAAGAACGGCTCCTTGGTCAAGCGGTTAAGACACCGCCCTTTCACGGCGGTAACACGGGTTCGAGTCCCGTAGGAGTCACCATTTTAGGTCTCGTAGTGTAGCGGTTAACACGCCTGCCTGTCACGCAGGAGATCGCGGGTTCGATTCCCGTCGAGACCGTATTGCTTATCCAAAAGGGTAGGCATTTTTTTTATGCTTTTTTAATATTGCGTCTTTATTTTTATAAATATATAGACGTTATCATGAGTAAAACGATGTGTGTATTACAAATAGGTGACGTCGCAATATATTTTTAATATTTCTCTCTTTTTTTATACATCTTTTATATATCACTCTTAATTTTCAACGACTATCCTCTATCATCATTTTGTAACATTGTATCGTTTCAGTCTTCCTACGACTTTTGTCCAATATTCAAGGCGCTCAACTTATTTGTAATATAAAACGAGAGTGGTAAACTTTAAATTAATGTTATTCTATAATTTTAAATATGAAAATAGAATTAAGTGAATATTAATGTTAAATTATATAGTAGATAAACGTGCGTTAAGACGTAAGATAGCGCCATATAATACAGTTAATGTTTTACTCAAAATATAATAAACATTAAGGTTTAAACTACAATTTGAGAAATGAGGTTTATAGATATGGCTAGAAAAGTTGTTGTAGTTGATGATGAAAAGCCAATTGCGGATATTTTAGAATTTAATTTAAAAAAAGAAGGCTATGAAGTTCATTGCGCTTATGATGGTAATGATGCAGTCGATTTAATTTATGAAGAAGAGCCAGACATCGTATTGTTAGACATTATGTTACCTGGTCGTGATGGCATGGAAGTATGTCGTGAAGTACGTAAAAAATACGAAATGCCAATTATTATGTTAACAGCGAAAGACTCAGAAATTGATAAAGTATTGGGTCTTGAATTAGGCGCTGATGATTATGTGACGAAACCATTTAGTACACGTGAATTAATTGCACGTGTGAAAGCAAACTTAAGACGTCACTATTCTCAACCTGCGCAAGAATCAGAAGGTATAACGAATGAAATTGCGATTAAAGATATCGTGGTTTATCCCGATGCCTATTCAATTAAAAAACGTGGTGAGGATATTGAATTAACACATCGTGAATTTGAATTATTCCACTATCTTTCAAAACATATGGGTCAAGTTATGACACGTGAACACTTATTACAAACGGTTTGGGGCTACGATTATTTTGGAGACGTGCGTACAGTGGATGTAACCATTCGTCGTTTAAGAGAAAAAATTGAAGACGATCCATCTCATCCAGAATATATTGTGACACGTCGAGGCGTTGGATACTTCCTCCAACAACATGATTAGGAGTTGCAAACGATGAAGTGGCTGAAACAACTCCAATCCCTTCACACAAAACTCGTTATTGTTTATGTCTTACTGATTATTATTGGAATGCAGATTATTGGTCTGTATTTCACTAATAGTTTAGAAAAAGAATTAACAAATAATTTCATGAAGAATATTAAACAATATGCGACACAACTCGAAGTCAATATTGAGCGTATTTATAAAGACCATCCTTCAAATGCACAAAAGGAAGTTCAATCGCTACTGAATGAATACGCTAACCGACAAGAGATTGAAGAAATCCGCTTTATTGATAAAGACCAAATTATAATGGCTACAGCGAAGTTATCATCACATAGCTTAATTAATCAAAAAGTGAATGATAATTCTGTTCAAAAAGCAATCTCTCTTGGCGAAGCAAATAGTCATAACGTCTTAAAAGACTATGGTCATGGTAAAGAACGGATTTGGATTTACAACTTACCAGTTAAGAATAGCAATGATGTGATCGGTAATATTTACATAGAGTCAAATATTAATGATGTATATAACCAGCTTAACAATATTAACCAAATCTTTATTATTGGTACGGCTATTTCCTTATTTATCACGGTTATACTCGGTTTCTTTATTGCGCGAACGATTACGCGACCGATTACAGATATGCGTAACCAAACAGTTGAAATGTCGAAAGGGAACTATACACAGCGTGTTAAGATTTATGGCAATGACGAAATTGGTGAACTTGCGCTTGCGTTTAATAATCTTTCTAAACGTGTACAAGAAGCCCAAGCGAATACAGAAAGTGAAAAACGTCGACTCGATTCTGTCATCACACATATGAGTGATGGTATCATTGCGACGGATCGACGTGGTCGTATTCGTATTGTGAATGATATGGCGATTAAAATGTTAGGTATGGCGAAAGAAGATCTCATTGGTTATTACATGCTAAATGTTTTAAAAATAGAAGGCGATTTTTCATTAGAAGAAATTCAAGAGAATAATGATAGTATCTTAATTGATATGAACGAAGAAGAAGGTATTATTGCACGTGTCAACTTTAGCACGATTGTACAAGATACGGGATTTGTTAATGGTTATATCGCCGTATTACACGATGTTACAGAACAACAACAAGTGGAACGTGAACGTCGCGAATTCGTTGCCAATGTATCACACGAATTACGTACGCCACTAACCTCAATGAACAGTTATATTGAAGCACTTGAAGAAGGCGCTTGGAAAGATGAAAATCTTGCGCCATCGTTCCTTTCAGTCACACGTGAAGAAACGGTACGTATGATTCGACTAGTCAATGACTTACTTCAATTATCTAAAATGGATAATGAGACAGAACAAATTACAAAAGAAATTGTCGACTTTAATATGTTTATTAATAAAATTATTAATCGACATGAAATGGCAGCGAAAGATACAACGTTTGTACGTGAAATTCCAAATGAAACGATTTTCACAGAAATAGATCCAGATAAGATGACGCAAGTATTTGATAACGTCATTACGAATGCGATGAAATATTCTCGTGGAGATAAACGTGTCGAGTTCCACGTGAAACAAAATGCACTTTATAATCGAATGACCATTCGTATTAAAGATAATGGCATCGGTATTCCAATTAATAAAGTGGATAAAATCTTTGATCGCTTCTACCGCGTAGATAAAGCACGTACACGTAAAATGGGTGGTACGGGTCTTGGACTGGCCATTTCAAAAGAAATTGTCGGAGCACATAATGGTCGTATCTGGGCAAACAGTGTTGAAGGACAAGGCACATCGATATTTATTACACTTCCATGTGAAGTGATAGACGACGGTGATTGGGATGAACAGTAAGGAACATATTAAATCAGTTATCCTTTTTCTTTTAGTCATGATGAGTATTGTCCTTACGTATATGATTTGGAACTTTACTCCAGATTTAAATAATTTAGACAGCGCGGATAGTAAAAAAAATAATACTAAAACCATTGGTAAACCTTTAGCTGCAAAGATGGACACAGTGATTTCACCTTATCAAGTTGTGTCAGTTAAAGGGGATAAAGTAAAAGGATTGACACCATCAAGATCTCAACTCGCTCAAGTGATTGATCCACTCAAAGATCATGAAGTGAGTAAAGTAGAATTGATGCAAAAAGGGTATAATTTGCAAACTCCGATATTAGACCATGATTTTGTCGTGTTGGATTTTACGTATGATATGCCACTAACAACCTATTTAGGTCAAGTACTTAATAACTCAGCTAAAATTCCTAAACATTTTAGCTTTAATCGAATTTTAATTGATAAAAATCCTAAGGGTGATTTAGAATTATATGCGCTGAGTAAACATCATCAACAAGTCATGAAAGTGACGATAGACGCTAAGGCAACGCCATTTAATAAAATCATTCATCATTTAGAAAAAGATATGGAAACCTATTCGGAAGTGATTACGAATAAGACGACGATTGATAAATCAACGCATATTTTTGCGCCGAAACATCCAAAAGACCTACGCTCATATCGTATGGTATATGATACGATTTCAGTCGAAACGATGAACTCAATTTTATTTGATGATTCTGTCATTATTCGAAGCGGAAAAAGTGGTTCAACCACATATAATAATAATACTGGCGTCGCAAACTATAATGATGACAGTAAAAAGTACCATTATAAAAACTTATCTGAAGATGAATCAGGTTCGAAAGATATGGATACCTCCATTCCAAGTACATTCGAATATATTAATAATCATGGTGGTTTCTTTAACGATGATTTCCGTCTGTTCAATACGGATAATATGTCAGGAGAATTAACCTATCAATTATTCCTCAATGGACATCCTACATTTAATGATCAGCAGTTAAATGAAATTAACGTGACTTGGGGAGAAAAAGGAATTTATGACTATAAACGTGCCCTTCTACGTTCAAGTGTGCCTTTAGACGGCGCAACAACATCATTAGATAGTTTGGAAACGGTACGTGCGTCACTTGCAAATAATCATAACATTGATTTTGAGAAAGTATCGAATATGATCGTTGGCTATAAAGAAGATGATAAGCCAGATAAAGATGACATCGAAGTACAACGTAATAGTGAATTTATTCCAACGTGGTATGTTGAGTATGATGGTGAATGGTATGTATATCAGGATGGGAGGCTTGAATAAATGAACTGGAAACTAACCAAAACATTGTTTATTTTCGTGTTTGTTCTAGTCAATATTTTTCTCATTCTGATTTATATTAATAAGGTGACTAAATCGCAAATTAATGAAACTGAAAGCGATAATGAAGTAAACTTCCAGCAAGAAGAGATTAAAGTATCGACAGATGTATTAAATAAAGATGTAAGTGGTACGAAGATGCAAATGATTACTGCTACTTCTAAAAACTTTAAATCATACGCTGAAAATAAATCTTCATTAGAAACAAGTGATTCTGGTTTCACAGTAAGCGGTGACGTAGATAATACTGTAAATGTAAGTGATCGTAATCTCAGCGATTTAAAAGATTACATTATCAATCATATTTATAATGGTAAGGTCTATCAACTTGGCGATATGAATTCAAATACAGTCACTTACGAACAAACGTATGATGGGTACCCATTGCTTAATAACAATAAAGCACGCCTTCGCTTTAATATAGACGATGGTAAAGCGACAATGTATAAACAAACATTAATGAGTAAAATTGAACCTGCAAAAGGTGACAATAATCCTAAGAAGCAAGTCATTACGCCGCGTAAAGCAATTGAAAGCTTGTATTTCAATCGTTATTTAAAAGCTGGCGATGAAGTATTAGATGCAAGATTAGGATATTACTCAGTAGTAAGAGAAACCAACGTTCAATTACTACAAGCAAACTGGGAAATCAAAGTGAAACATAAAGGTAAAGAAGAAACGAAAAAATATTATGTTGAAGCCACTTCAGTCAATCCAAAAGTGATTGATAACTAAAAAGTGAATCATTTTAAATAGAGCAAAATGGCGGTCAAATTTGCCCGTTGTTTTGCTCTTACATATTTAATATAAACAGAGAATTGGAATTTCTAGTTACAGGTTGGTATAGTATAATATAAAAGTACTTTTAGAGCGGAAAGTTTCGAACAGAGATACAAGTTCGAAACTATATTTTTTTAGAAAAAGAGTAAATATAAAATAATTAGACTGAAGGCACTCTAAATAATTAAAATTTAAGATAAAGAGAAAGGATGAACCATCTTGATTCGAATGAGCGTATTAGCAAGCGGTAGTACAGGAAACGCGACTTATGTAGAAAGTGAGAAAGGCAGTCTATTAGTAGATGTCGGTCTTACGGGTAAAAAGATGGAAGATTTATTTAGTCAGATTGATAGAGATATGAAGAATCTGAATGGCATCCTAGTGACACATGAACATAGCGACCATATTAAAGGACTTGGCGTCATTGCACGTCGATATGGTTTACCAGTGTATGCGAATGAAAAAACGTGGAAAGCGATTGAGAAAAAAGATGATAAAATTCCAATGGATCAAAAATTTATTTTCAATCCATATGAAACAAAATCTATTGCAGGTTTTGATATAGAATCGTTTAATGTTTCTCATGATGCGATTGATCCACAATTTTACATTTTCCATAATAACTATAAAAAATTTACAATGATTACAGATACCGGCTATGTGTCAGATCGAATGAAAGGTATGATTCAAGGTAGTGACGCTTTTATGTTTGAAAGTAATCATGATGTAGATATGTTACGCATGTGTCGTTATCCTTGGAAGACGAAACAGCGTATTTTAAGTGATATGGGACATGTGTCAAATGAAGATGCAGGACATGCGATGGCGGATGTGATTACAGGTCATACGAAACGTATCTATCTGTCACACTTATCTCGTGATAATAATATGAAAGATTTAGCACGCATGAGTGTTGGACAAGTATTAAATGAACATGATATCGATACTGAAAAAGAAGTATTATTATGTGATACAGATAAAGCACAAGCGACACCGATTTACACGTTATAAAATTGAAATGAAGTATGAAGCTTAATGAAAGCCTTAAGAAAATATGAGGTTTTTATTAAGCTCTTTTTTTGGAAAAATTAAAGTTATTATCTAACAATTTGGACTATACATGAATATTCATTAAAAAGTGGATAATTAGAGTGATTTATTTAGAATCTGTGAATAAATATAAAAGACGGTCGTGAAGTTATCCCCAAATTTAAAGAAAGTTATCCACTATTGTGAATAATACACATAGAAATACTCACATTATACACATACTTATCCACAAAAATAGTATATAAATGACATTTTTTGTAGATAAATCTCAAATTTTCCACAGAATTTATATACATTCCTGTTATAATTAGAGGGAATTCTGTTAACAAGTTGATAACTTGTGGATAAGTAGAATAACTATTATCAACACGGAGGACTATAATGAAGATTACTATTTTAGCTGTCGGCAAATTAAAAGAAAAATACTGGAAACAAGCGATTGCTGAATATGAAAAAAGACTCGGTGCATATTCTAAAATTGAGATGATTGAAGTGCCGGATGAAAAAGCACCCGAAACTATGAGTGATAAAGAGATTGAACAAGTCAAAGAAAAAGAAGGACAACGATTATTAGCCAAAATTAAACCACAAGCCACCGTTATTACATTAGAAATACAAGGTAAAATGTTGTCATCAGAAGGTTTAGCTAAAGAACTACAACAACGTATGACACAAGGGCAAAGCGACTTCGTCTTCGTCATTGGAGGATCAAACGGACTACATCAAGACGTCTTAAATCGTAGCAACTACGCACTCTCATTCAGTAAAATGACCTTCCCACACCAAATGATGCGCGTCGTCTTAATTGAACAGGTGTATCGAGCATTTAAGATTATGAGAGGCGAAGCGTATCATAAGTGATGCGGTTTTTAGCCACTTCGTGAAGAAAAATTAATCGAATCTTAACATATAAGTTTTATAAAACTTATTGATATATTTTGGTTAAACATATGATAAATGAGACTATTTTAATGATATAAATAGTAATTAATATATGGCGATAAATGAAGGGAATTGATTGGTATGAATAGGCAAATGTTAATTGATAAGTTTTTAAATATTTTATCTAGTAGAAGTGTTTTGGAAGAGATAGACAATTCTTTTAGTTATGCTAATATAATAAAAAATCCGAATGTAACACCTAAATATAATGGTCAAAGAAAAAGTTTAGCATGGGAATATATTTCTACATTAAATCTTGAAAATGATATAGAGTTTCAAAAGTTATTAAAAGTTATTGAATTCTATCTGATAAAATGGCAAATTGATCTCGATGATTGGGATAATGATGAAGAAATAAGTAGGCTTATTAAGGTGATTAAATTAAATGGTTTTGAGTATGAGAAAGACAAGGGTATTATAACTAATAGGAACTCCAAGGTAAGCTTATTTAATATCAAAGAATTAGCTCGAAATAGTGATAATAATTATATATTAAGAGAGTGTGAACGAATCGAAAAAGAAGCTGAAATTGACCCTGAAGATGCTATTACATCGGCTAAAGCAATGGTAGAAAGTAGTATAAAACATATTCTGGATTCAGAAGAAGTGTTGTATAAAAATAATGAAGGTTTAAGAGATCTCTACAAAAAAGTAGGGAAAATTATGAACCTTTCTCCTGGTGGTCATAATGAAGCGATGTTTAAAACAATTTTAAGCGGTATGATTAATATTATCAATGGTTTAGATGAAATTCGTAATGAATATGGAGATGCTCATGGTAAATCTTTTAAGAATTATAAGCCAGAAAATAGACATGCCATTCTTGCTATTAATGCTGCAAAAGCTATGACAGAGTTTTTACTATCAACGTATAAAAAGAGTAGAAAAATATGAATAAAAAGAAAATTATTAAAGAAAGATTTTTTATATTTTATACCATTAATTTTTAAATGATATAATAATATTATTTAATTTTTGAAATGAGGTTGATTATTAATATGAATAATGAATATGTATTATTAAATAAAGTTTTGGATGCTAGTTCAAATACAATTTGGGATGAGTTGAAAAAGATAAGAGAGTCTTCCGAAGTAGAAAAGAAAGTTATTAGACGTCGATGGATTTGGGAACTAATTCAGAATGCATCAGACTGTACCCCAAAAGATAGAAAAATCGATATAAATATTGAATATTATAATAATCAAATTGTATTTAGTCACAATGGCTTACCATTTTGTTATAAAAATTTATTAGATTTGATTACACAAATTTCCTCTAAGCAAAGCTTGGAAGAAAAAAAAACAGGAAAGTTTGGTACTGGCTTTATGTCGACTCATTTGCTATCGGAAATTGTACAAATTAAAGGTTCATTTATTCAAGAAGATGGTAAATATACAAAACTAGATTTTAAAGTTGATAGATCAGGAGAAACATATAGCGATATTAAGGAAAAAACGAAAATTATGTTAGAAAAATTATCTACTATTAGTCAACATAAAGAAGAATTAGAAGAAAAATCTAATGATACAAAATTTATTTATTCAATTGATGATGAAAATATAAAACAAGCAGTTAAAGAAGGGATAGCTGATTTAGAAAAGACTATTCCCTACGTATTAACTTTTAATGAAAATATAAAATCTATTACATATAATAAACAGTGTTACATGAAGAAAAGTGAAAATAAATTTAAAAAAAATAGTAAGTTTAAGATTGTTTGTATTGCCTCTCCAGATAGAGAAGAAAAATTACTAATATTAAATGGAAATAGGGTAACAATTGGATGTAATATTGAAATTTCCGATAAAAAGTTATACTTCTCAGCATTTCCTGACACTATGCCAAAAATTTTCTGTGATTTCCCTCTATTAGGGACTGAGGATTTTAGGTTTCCTATAGTAGTTAATTCTAATTTATTTGATGTAGAAAGAGATAGGAATGCCATTCGAGATAGTAATACGCTAAATATGGAATTAATAAAAGAAGCAATTTCGATGTATAAGGAATTGATATATTATTGTACAAAAACTAAAAAAGTGAAAGATGAATTTAATATTTGTATTATTAAACCATCTAGTAAATCAGTTATTCAAGAGTATTCCTATAAAGCAATCAAAGAATATATTGATACTAGTAGAATTATTCCAGTTGATAATTGTGGAAAAATAGAAAAGTTAGCATTTAAAAATGATAATAATAAAGTAGTAATAGGATTACCGAAAACCAAAGAAATTACATATAAAAGTTTGCTTTGGGATATTTTATCTGATTTTCGACTTGCATTAATACCAACTAAAGATTCTTACTTAGGTTGGTCTGTTGTATTTGGAGAGAATATGGACTTCTCTTGGATAAATGATACTTTTAAAAATTTAAATATTGATAATTTAGCTACTTACTTGAAGGATGAAACTTCTTATACTAATTGGTTAAATGACTTTTATTCTCTCTGGATTAAAGACGCTGGTATTGAGACGGTTTTAGAATCAGTATTAGTGCCTAATCAAAATAATGAATTTATACAATTTAATGATATTTATCTTGATGAAAATATAGACAATGAGCTAAAAGAGATTTTAACATCTCTAGGTGGAAAAATTAAAGAGCAGTTATTAAATAAGGATATTGTTGCTTTTAACGATTATTTCAATAACCAATCAAGTAAAGTTAAAACAAATGCAATATGTGCTAATGAAATTGATTCTAAAGTATCACAACTTTTAACTAAGGAAACTATTGATAATATAGAAAGAACAGAAAATACTCAAAAAATATTTAATAGATTAACTAATTGGTTCCTAGCAAATCAAGAAAAATCAAAAGAGTGGTTTGAAAATTTATATTCAAAACAAATGATGTTGTCATCTCCAGAAGAAAATCTAAAAAGATATAAAATAGCAGAAAAAATAGAAGAAAATAATATTAAATATGAAGAATTAGATGAACTAATAAATAATAGAGATAAAGTAATGGAGGTTATTAATAATTCTGAACTCAGTAGTGAAGATATAATTAAACAATTAAAGCATGTAGTTACTTCAACAGAAGAAATGAAACGTTATGTTGAGAATTTATTACATAGAAGTATAGAAAATATTTTTAATTATTTAAGTAAACTTAAAGATTATGCACTTCCAGCTACTTTAGAAGACTGGATTAGTGAAAAGTTTTCTGACACGGTCTTCCCGGCTAAATATAAAGGAAAAGATATAAGAATCATTATTCGCCCAAGCGATTATCAAAAGATAATATTCTATCATGATGAGGAATTAGAGGCTTTAGATGATTATGCTTACCAATTGTGGACAGACGATGGTGAAAACCAAAAGATGATTACTTTAGGAGATTTACTTAAAACAACAGGTATATCTAAAATACCATTAACTAAATTATAAGAGAGATGATATTAATGAGTAGGACAGTTGAAGATATATGGAATAAAATTAATAATAGTAATAGAGAGAATATCACATATTTTCATCCAATTGTGAGCTATGAAGAAATAGCGAAATTTATTTCTGCATATTCTAATAGTAATGGTGGGGATATTATTTTTGGTATAAAGGATGATGGTGTGAAATTAACTGTAAAAAAATTTGCTTTTAATTTAGATTTAAAACATATTCAAAATTTAATAGAAGGGTCAATAAAGATAAAATATAATAATCTATTGTTTAATGGTAATAATCTTTTTTATATTTCAATTGATAAATCAGATGATTTAGTAAAAGTCAATAATATACCTTACAAAATCAGTAAATATGGAGAATTAGAAGAAATGATGATAAAAAAAGTTTTTATCTCGTATTCACATAAAGATAGTGATTTAGTGGATATTTTAGAGAGTGAGTTAGATAGATATAATAATATAGAAATAACTCGTGATATAAATATTACAAAGTATAGGGATAGTTTAGAAGAATTTATGAAGACAATAAGAGAGCATGATTTTACTATTGCAGTGGTAAGCAGTGCATATATTATGTCGCTTAATTGTATGTATGAGGTTATGCAGTTAATGCAAGATAAAAATTATCAAGAAAAGTTGTTTTTTATCATTGTTAATAGTAACGACGAAATATATTATAATGAAAAAAATAGATACAATGGATTTGAAGCTAATATTTATGATTTTGAAAACAGAATAAAATATCTTGCTCATTGGGAAAATAAAAGAAAGAAATTAAATCAAAGTATTGAATGCGCAAATCTTCCCGTAGAATCAATGTCTAACTTATCATTAGATGTGCGAAAACTAAATTCTATAATATCTACAATGGATGATTTTATTAACACTTTGAGTGATAAAGTAGGTAAATCCTTTAAAGATATGTATGAGAATGATTTTAAAGAATTAGTAGATTTAATCAATAAGTAATTGTAATTTCACTATTTTTTTAAGCAAGTTTGAAGAATTATTCTTGAATAGAATGTATTTTTAAAAACTTCTATTATATAAGGTATTCAAAATATTGTGTCTTCATTAGTAAAAAGTAATCGAAACATCATTTTCTATCCAAAAGTTAGATTATATATACTGACAAAATCTTATCCATAGAACTAAGATTTAAATTAATTTATTATTGACGAAGTAAAATAAAGCTCAAAATTAAGGAAATATTGTTGGCTTTAATATGAGATTAGTTAAGTCATTTTTAAGCTTAAAAAGAAGAAAAACCCCATCATTAACCGATACGCAAAAGCATATCATAAGTGATGCGGTTTTTATTAATTAGTTGCTTAAAAACGAAGTATGCAATATTAATTATTACTAAATTTTGATATATTTAAGGAAAGATTAAGTTTAGGGTGAATGAATGAATGGCTTATCAAAGTGAATATGCATTAGAAAATGAAGTGCTACAACAACTTGAGAGTTTAGGATACGAACGAGTAAATATACATAACGTTGAACAACTACATGATAATTTTCGGAACATTATCAATGAACGTCATAAGGATAAATTAAATGGGAAACCGCTGACGGATCGTGAATTTGAACGTTTAATGACGGGAATTAACGGTAAATCTGTATTTGATAGTGCAATGCAATTACGCGATAGTTATGTACTTAAACGTGATGATGATACTGATTTATATCTGAATTTCATGAACTTAAAACAATGGTGTCAGAATAAATTCCAAGTAACTAATCAAATCAGTGTGAAAGATAAGTATAAAAGTCGTTATGATGTGACGATTTTGATTAATGGTCTACCATTAGTTCAAATAGAATTGAAACGTAGTGGGGTAGCGATTACGGAAGCGTTTAATCAAATTGAGCGTTATCGTCGTCAAAACTATACAAATTTATTCCGATACATACAATTATTTGTCGTTAGTAACAAAATGGAAACACGCTACTATGCGAATAGTGATCGTGAAATCTTTAAGGGACAAATGTTTTATTGGAGTAATGAACAAAATGAGCGTATTAACTATCTTAAAGACTTTATTGAAGATTTCTTAGAACCATGTCACATTGCTAAGATGATTAGTCGTTATATGATCGTCAATGAAACAGATAAAATTCTAATGGCCTTACGTCCTTATCAAGTCTATGCGGTTGAGGCCATTTTAAATCGTGCGTTAGAAACAAATAACAATGGTTACATTTGGCATACCACAGGTAGTGGTAAAACACTGACTTCGTTTAAAGCGAGTCAATTATTATCGCAAGAAGAAAATATTAAAAAAGTGATTTTCTTAGTCGACCGTAAGGACTTAGATAATCAAACGTTATCTGAATTTAATAAATTCCAAGAAGACTCGGTTGATTTTACGGATAATACACGTAAATTATTGAGACAGTTAGCTGATCCAACTTTACCTTTAATTGTGACAACGATTCAAAAAATGGCGAATGCAGTGAAGTCCAATCATTCAGTAATGGAATCATATAAACAAGATAAAGTGATTTTTATTATTGATGAGTGTCATCGTACGCAATTTGGTGACATGCATCGTTTAATTAAGCAACATTTTGAAAATGCACAATACTTTGGATTCACGGGCACACCACGTTTTGAAGAAAATAAGAGCCAAGATGGGCGTGCTACAGCGGACATTTTTGATACATGTTTACATCACTATCTCATTAAAGATGCTATTAGGGACCATAATGTGCTTGGATTTTCCGTTGAATACAATCAAACATTTAATTCACATGAAGATTTGGATGAAGAATATATGTCTAAAATTAATACGTCGGAAATTTGGATGGCAGATGAACGTATTGAAGCTGTTTGTCGACATTTAATTTCAAATTATCACAAGAAAACGGATAACGGAAATTACACATCTATGTTTGCGGTTCAAAGTATTCCAATGGCGATTAAATATTATGATACATTCCAAAGACTAAAAAACGAAGGTGTTCATGATTTAAATGTTGCAACTATTTTTACGTATCAGGCTAATGAAGATGCACAAGAGGATGACAATCATGTTCATTCAAGAGAAGTGCTCGATCGCATTATGAATGATTATAATCAAACATTTAAAACGAACTATAATACGGATAATTTCGAAGGCTACTTTTCTGACGTATCTAAGCGTATGAAAGAAGTGGTTCGTGATGACAAGATTGATATTCTTATTGTAGTTAATATGTTTTTGACTGGTTTTGATAGTAAGAAACTGAATACCCTTTACGTTGATAAAAACTTGAAACATCATGATTTAATTCAAGCCTATTCAAGAACAAATCGCGTTGAAAAAGAACGTAAACCTTACGGTAATATTGTATGTTATCGTGATTTAAAAAAACAAACGGATGAAGCCATTGAAATTTTCTCACAAACAGATAATACAGATACAGTATTAAGTCTGTCTTACGAAGAATATTTAGATAATTTCAGAGATATCTTGCAAAACGTTTTTCAACTAGCGCCAACGCCTTTAGATGTCGATAAATTAGAGGCTGAGGATTTAAAAAAAGAATTTGTCATTTCGTTCCGTGATCTATCGAATACTTTAATTAAATTAAAAACCTTCGATGAATTTCAATTTACAGAAAATGAACTTGGTATTGCAGAACAAACATATGAAGATTATAAAGGAAAATACTTAAATATTTATGAAGAAGTCATACGCAGTAAAAAAGTGGATGATGAAGAGGCTGTTTCCGTTTTAGATGATATTGATTTCCAAGTTGAATTAATGCGTAATGATTTGATTAATGTGAAGTATATTATGGATCTCATTGGTCAAATTAATCTATCTGATGCAAAAGCACGTGATGAAAAACGTCATCAAATTCATAAGTTATTAGATAAAGCCGATGATCAACAATTACGTTTGAAAGCTGATTTGATCCGTAGCTTCTTAGATAAAGTTGTGCCGTCACTAAAAGAAGATTCCGATATTAATGAAGCCTATTATGAATTTGAAGACAAAGAAAAAACCAAAGAAATTGATGCATTTGCAGAACAAAAAGCTTTTTCTGCTATGTTACTTAATGAAGCTGTTAATGAGTATGAATATAGTGGTAATATCGATCGTAAATCTATCGGTCAAAATATTTCAGAACCTTTTATGAAACGTAAACGAAAAACCGACCAAATTATACAGTTTATTGAAGATACCGTTGAAAAATATGGTATGATTGAATAAATTTTACAAAAATCCTTGTATTTTTTCTTTACTACAAGGATTTTTTTATTATATACTCAATTTGTAGTAATAAAAAAATACAAAAAAGAAGGTGAGTCAAATATCTCAATTATTTACGTTTCATAATGGTTCTTTAATCAATCGACTTGAGACTGTAGAAGCTTCTCAAGGTATAACATTACCTATCTATGATCAACGTATGATGGAGTTCGATGATGGAGTGTTTCAACCAACAGCACATCAGCCTAAGCAGGTAACCTTAAGCACAACACATCAAGCCAAGATGGTTCATACGGGTGATATCGTGATTAATATGATGACGAGTGAGTGTGTCATTGTGAGTCAACAACATCATGAAAGTATTCTCCCTTATAATTATACGCATATTGAAATTGACACAGCACACATCGATGCTAATTATTTTGTCTATTGGATGAATGCTTCATCTCAAGCAAAGAGTCAGTTAAATCAATTTAAGCAAGGAGGTTCATTAGTTAAAAAATTAACATTGAATCAACTTAAACAACTTAAGATAACGCTACCTCCATTAGAACAACAACAACGTATAGGAAAACTTAATGAACGACGTAGATACTTAAAGTATTTACAAGCGAAACGCACTTACTTGATGGACCAACTTTTATCAGAATATTTATTTTAGGAGGACATATAGATGTCAACAACGGAAAAACAAAGACAACAACAAGCCGAATTACAAAAGAAATTATGGAGTATTGCGAATGATTTACGTGGAAACATGGATGCAAGCGAGTTTAGAAATTATATTTTAGGCCTTATCTTTTACCGCTTCTTATCAGAAAAAACAGAAGAAGAAGTAGCTGAGTTATTAAAGGAAGACCACATTTCATATGCAGAAGCATGGGAAGATGAAGAATATCGCGAAGCGTTACAACAAGAGTTAATCAATTTAATTGGTTTTGTAATTGAACCTCAAGATTTGTTTAGTCACTTAATTCAGAAAATTGAAACTCAAACGTTTGAAATTGAAGATTTGCATAAAGCGATTAATAAAATCGAAGAATCAACACGTGGTGAAGACAGTGAAGAAGACTTTGACCATTTATTCGCTGATATGGATTTAAACTCTACACGTTTAGGTAATACCAATGCAGCACGTACGAAACTTATTTCGAAAGTCATGGTTAATTTAGCTACACTTCCGTTTGTGCATAGTGATATTGAAATTGATATGTTAGGGGATGCTTATGAATATTTAATTGGTCAATTTGCGGCTAATGCAGGTAAAAAAGCGGGGGAATTCTATACGCCGCAACAAGTGTCTAAGATTTTAGCTAAGATTGTGACTACGAATAAACCGAACTTAAAAAATGTATATGACCCAACATGTGGTTCAGGTTCATTATTATTGCGTGTGGGACGTGAAGCCGATGTTCGCTTCTATTATGGTCAAGAATATAACAATACCACATTCAACTTAGCACGAATGAATATGTTACTACATGATGTAAATTATACACGTTTTAAAATAGATAATGATGATACCTTAGAAAATCCCGCATTTAGAGGAGAAAAATTTGATGCAGTCGTTGCCAATCCACCTTATAGTGCGAAATGGAGTGCCGATCCATCATTCTTAGATGATGAACGCTTTAGCGGTTATGGTAAGTTAGCTCCTAAATCAAAAGCAGATTTTGCCTTCATTCAACATATGATTCATTATTTAGATGATAATGGTACAATGGCTGTTGTTTTACCTCATGGAGTACTATTCCGTGGTGCGGCTGAAGGAACGATTCGTAAATATTTAATTGAAGAAAAGAACTATTTAGATGCAGTGATTGGATTACCAGCCAACCTTTTCTTTGGCACAAGTATTCCCACAAGTATATTAGTATTTAAGAAATGTCGTGAAGATAGTGATAACGTACTATTCATTGATGCTTCACAATCATTCGAAAAAGGTAAAAACCAAAATCTACTGACAGATGAAGATGTTGATAAAATTGTTACAACATATCGTAATAGAGAAACTATTGATAAATTTAGCTATGTAGCTTCTTTAGATGAAATCAAAGAAAATGACTATAACTTAAATATACCAAGATATGTCGATACATTTGAAGAAGAAGAACCGATTGACTTAGACCAAGTCCAACAACAACTGTCAGATATTGATAAAGAAATCACCAACGTAGAATCAGAAATCAACGATTATCTCAAAGAATTAGGAGTGTTAAAACATGACTGAATACACAAATACTCCAGAATTAAGATTCCCAGAGTTTAAAGATGAATGGAAACTTCAAAAATTAGGAAACCTAGC
>NZ_KV796899.1:0-992 GCF_001809305.1 Staphylococcus sp. HMSC072H03 | reverse complement strand
CATCACGTCTTTAAGTAATGCCTTGCAACAAATGCGCAATCTATTATCACCTTCCCATTTGTATGAAGGTGTAGGCATACTAGCAACTCCATTCGGTTCCATTATATCGTTAAATGATGTCTATAAGACCAAAGAATTTGATGCTAACAACCCACCTGAACCAATTTGTGACACATCTTATGATTTAGCGCCTAAAGGTACGTTTGAAGATTGGTTTAATATGTATCTTAATGAGGTCAAAGGTCATTTTTATTTGGAATTAGCAACCATATTCGGAATTTCTGCCTTAGTAACAGCATTTCTGAAGCATAAACAAGATGTTACATTTGCTGGTATCATCTTTAGTTTTACAGGTCAGTCATCAACTGGTAAATCAACAGCGGCTGCTTTAGCTGTATCAGTTGCTGGCAATCCTAATAAGGGGAACGAAACGCTCTTTAAAAATTGGAATGCCACACGTAATGCACTTGAAGGTTACTTGAGTAACAATTTTGGTGTACCTATTGTATTTGATGAACTCTCATCAGCAACTTTTAAAGATACAACGGGGTTATTATATTCGATCGCTGAAGGTCAAGGTCGTCAACGTTCAAACGTTCATGGAGAAGTTAAAACGCCTAAGAATTGGGGCACGTCTGTCATTTCAACATCAGAATACAGTATTTTTACTAATTCGGCTCAAAACGATGGATTACGTGTAAGAACCATCGAGATTAATGAACAATTTACTACAAATGCGACCAATGCTGACAATATCAAAAAAGCGGTTGCACAAAACTACGGGCATGTTTTACCGTTAGTTGCTGATTATCTTATTAAACGTGAAAATGAAGTCATTCAATGGTTTCAAGAGGAACATCATTGGTTTAAAGATAAATTGAAGGATGAAACAAATAATACTGGTATTCGTATGTTTAAGCGCTATGCGGCTATCACTACTTCGGCCAAGATTCTTAGTCATGTTTTAGCTACAGATATTGATATCGCTAAAA
>NZ_KV796898.1:0-407 GCF_001809305.1 Staphylococcus sp. HMSC072H03 | reverse complement strand
AAAAAATATAGCTAACCACTAATTTATCATGTCAGTGTTCGCTTAACTTGCTAGCATGATGCTAATTTCGTGGCATGGCGAAAATCCGTAGATCTGAAGAGACCTGCGGTTCTTTTTATATAGAGCGTAAATACATTCAATACCTTTTAAAGTATTCTTTGCTGTATTGATACTTTGATACCTTGTCTTTCTTACTTTAATATGACGGTGATCTTGCTCAATGAGGTTATTCAGATATTTCGATGTACAATGACAGTCAGGTTTAAGTTTAAAAGCTTTAATTACTTTAGCCATTGCTACCTTCGTTGAAGGTGCCTGATCTGTAATTACCTTTTGAGGTTTACCAAATTGTTTAATGAGACGTTTGATAAACGCATATGCTGAATGATTATCTCGTTGCTTACGCA
>NZ_KV796897.1:0-266 GCF_001809305.1 Staphylococcus sp. HMSC072H03 | reverse complement strand
CTACCATAACCTGCATCAGCTACAATATATTCAGGTAAATGACCGTAGGTCTCTTGAATTAAATTTAAAAATGGTATCATCGTTCTTGTATCAGTCGGATTTTGATACACATTATAAGATAAAACGAATTGAGAATTTGTCGCTATTTGTAAATTATAACCTGGCTTGAGTTGTCCATTTTTCATATGATCTTCTTTCATTCTCATAAATGTGGCATCATGATCTGTTTTAGAATAACTATTTCTATCCTTTAAAATAGATTTTTG
>NZ_KV796896.1:0-3157 GCF_001809305.1 Staphylococcus sp. HMSC072H03 | reverse complement strand
TTGTACATTGAAAACTAGATAAGTAAGTAAATAGATTTTACCAAGCAAAACCGAGTGAATAGAGTTTTAAATAAGCTTGAATTCATAAAAAATAATCGCTAGTGTTCGAAAGAACACTCACAGATTAATAACTATATTAGATTAAGTTATTAAGGGCGCACGGTGGATGCCTTGGCACTAGAAGCCGATGAAGGACGTTACTAACGACGATATGCTTTGGGTAGCTGTAAGTAAGCGTTGATCCAGAGATTTCCGAATGGGGGAACCCAACACAAGTTATGTTGTGTTATCGACAAGTGAATTCATAGCTTGTCAGAAGGCAGACCCGGAGAACTGAAACATCTTAGTACCCGGAGGAAGAGAAAGAAAATTCGATTCCCTGAGTAGCGGCGAGCGAAACGGGAAGAGCCCAAACCAATAAGCTTGCTTATTGGGGTTGTAGGACACTCTATACGGAGTTACAAAGGAATATATTAAACGAATCATCTGGAAAGTTGAATCAAAGAAGGTAATAATCCTGTAGTTGAAAATATATTCTCTCTTGAGTGGATCCTGAGTACGACGGAGCACGTGAAATTCCGTCGGAATCTGGGAGGACCATCTCCTAAGGCTAAATACTCTCTAGTGACCGATAGTGAACCAGTACCGTGAGGGAAAGGTGAAAAGTACCCCGGAAGGGGAGTGAAAGAGAACTTGAAACCGTGTGCTTACAAGTAGTCAGAGCCCGTTAATGGGTGATGGCGTGCCTTTTGTAGAATGAACCGGCGAGTTACGATCTGATGCAAGGTTAAGCAGAAAATGTGGAGCCGTAGCGAAAGCGAGTCTGAATAGGGCGTATAGTATTTGGTCGTAGACCCGAAACCAGGTGATCTACCCATGGTCAGGTTGAAGTTCAGGTAACACTGAATGGAGGACCGAACCGACTTACGTTGAAAAGTGAGCGGATGAACTGTGGGTAGCGGAGAAATTCCAATCGAACTTGGAGATAGCTGGTTCTCTCCGAAATAGCTTTAGGGCTAGCCTCAAGTGATGATTATTGGAGGTAGAGCACTGTTTGGACGAGGGGCCCCTCTCGGGTTACCGAATTCAGACAAACTCCGAATGCCAATTAATTTAACTTGGGAGTCAGAACATGGGTGATAAGGTCCGTGTTCGAAAGGGAAACAGCCCAGACCACCAGCTAAGGTCCCAAAATATATGTTAAGTGGAAAAGGATGTGGCGTTGCCCAGACAACTAGGATGTTGGCTTAGAAGCAGCCATCATTTAAAGAGTGCGTAATAGCTCACTAGTCGAGTGACACTGCGCCGAAAATGTACCGGGGCTAAACATATTACCGAAGCTGTGGATTGTCCTTTGGACAATGGTAGGAGAGCGTTCTAAGGGCGTTGAAGCATGATCGCAAGGACATGTGGAGCGCTTAGAAGTGAGAATGCCGGTGTGAGTAGCGAAAGACGGGTGAGAATCCCGTCCACCGATTGACTAAGGTTTCCAGAGGAAGGCTCGTCCGCTCTGGGTTAGTCGGGTCCTAAGCTGAGGCCGACAGGCGTAGGCGATGGATAACAGGTTGATATTCCTGTACCACCTATAATCGTTTTAATCGATGGGGGGACGCAGTAGGATAGGCGAAGCGTACGATTGGATTGTACGTCTAAGCAGTGAGATTGAGTGTTAGGCAAATCCGGCACTCTTAAGATTGAGCTGTGATGGGGAGAGGAAATTGTTTCCTCGAGTCGTTGATTTCACACTGCCGAGAAAAGCCTCTAGATAGAGATTAGGTGCCCGTACCGCAAACCGACACAGGTAGTCAAGATGAGAATTCTAAGGTGAGCGAGCGAACTCTCGTTAAGGAACTCGGCAAAATGACCCCGTAACTTCGGGAGAAGGGGTGCTCTTTAGGGTGCAAGCCCAGAAGAGCCGCAGTGAATAGGCCCAAGCGACTGTTTATCAAAAACACAGGTCTCTGCTAAACCGTAAGGTGATGTATAGGGGCTGACGCCTGCCCGGTGCTGGAAGGTTAAGAGGAGTGGTTAGCTTCTGCGAAGCTACGAATCGAAGCCCCAGTAAACGGCGGCCGTAACTATAACGGTCCTAAGGTAGCGAAATTCCTTGTCGGGTAAGTTCCGACCCGCACGAAAGGCGTAACGATTTGGGCACTGTCTCAACGAGAGACTCGGTGAAATCATAGTACCTGTGAAGATGCAGGTTACCCGCGACAGGACGGAAAGACCCCGTGGAGCTTTACTGTAGCCTGATATTGAAATTCGGCACAGCTTGTACAGGATAGGTAGGAGCCTTTGAAACGTGAGCGCTAGCTTACGTGGAGGCGTTGGTGGGATACTACCCTAGCTGTGTTGGCTTTCTAACCCGCACCACTTATCGTGGTGGGAGACAGTGTCAGGCGGGCAGTTTGACTGGGGCGGTCGCCTCCTAAAAGGTAACGGAGGCGCTCAAAGGTTCCCTCAGAATGGTTGGAAATCATTCATAGAGTGTAAAGGCATAAGGGAGCTTGACTGCGAGACCTACAAGTCGAGCAGGGTCGAAAGACGGACTTAGTGATCCGGTGGTTCCGCATGGAAGGGCCATCGCTCAACGGATAAAAGCTACCCCGGGGATAACAGGCTTATCTCCCCCAAGAGTTCACATCGACGGGGAGGTTTGGCACCTCGATGTCGGCTCATCGCATCCTGGGGCTGTAGTCGGTCCCAAGGGTTGGGCTGTTCGCCCATTAAAGCGGTACGCGAGCTGGGTTCAGAACGTCGTGAGACAGTTCGGTCCCTATCCGTCGTGGGCGTAGGAAATTTGAGAGGAGCTGTCCTTAGTACGAGAGGACCGGGATGGACATACCTCTGGTGTACCAGTTGTCGTGCCAACGGCATAGCTGGGTAGCTATGTATGGACGGGATAAGTGCTGAAAGCATCTAAGCATGAAGCCCCCCTCAAGATGAGATTTCCCAACTTCGGTTATAAGATCCCTCAGAGATGATGAGGTTAATAGGTTCGAGGTGGAAGCGTGGTGACACGTGGAGCTGACGAATACTAATCGATCGAAGACTTAATCAATTTTTTCAAGTTTTGCGACGCAAATCTTTACTTACTATCTAGTTTTGAATGTATAATCATTCATTTGTCTGGTGACAATGGCAAGGAGGTCACACC
>NZ_KV796895.1:0-287 GCF_001809305.1 Staphylococcus sp. HMSC072H03 | reverse complement strand
TAAAAAGGGTTTGAGATGATGTAGGTAATGGATGAAATACTAAACGGTTTACCTTTCTTAGTTACATAACCTTTGTGATTTAATGCATTCGCAATCTTACGATAACCATGACCTTTAGCGTATGACTCAAAAATATATTTAACAATATTTGCTTCATGTTGATTGATCATGAGCTCTTTTTTACTGTCAGGTACTTTATCATAGCCTAGAGGCAAATTACCTTGGTAATAACCTTCAATGGCACGTTGTCTTTGACCATTAAACACGTTTTCTACAATAACGTTTCT
>NZ_KV796894.1:0-287 GCF_001809305.1 Staphylococcus sp. HMSC072H03 | reverse complement strand
TAAAAAGGGTTTGAGATGATGTAGGTAATGGACGAAATACTAAACGGTTTACCTTTCTTAGTCACATAACCTTTATGATTCAATGTGTTCGCAATCTTACGATAACCGTGACCTTTGGCGTATGACTCAAAAATATATTTAACAATATTTGCTTCATGTTGATTAATCATAAGCTCTTTTTTACTCTCAGGTACTTTATCATAGCCTAAAGGTAAATTACCTTGGTAATAACCTTCAATAGCACGTTGTCTTTGGCCATTAAACACGTTTTCTACAATAACGTTTCT
>NZ_KV796893.1:0-1381 GCF_001809305.1 Staphylococcus sp. HMSC072H03 | reverse complement strand
CGATGATTTCAAATGATTCCTCTGATTATTTCGCGCGATTTCCACAACATTTTTTGTATTTCAAAACGATTAAGACTATATTATCCTGGCTTAATATTAATTAATTTTAATTATATCTATAAATATTTTCAGTGAAAAACTATTTCTTTAAAGCATCTAATGCTTTAAAAAACAACGATACATTGTACTCAATATTGTTATGCTTTGTTTTTTCTCTAGGAAAGCAGTAGGCTTTATAATAATCAATTTTAACTTTCAACATATTTTGTTCAATAGATAAAGTTGCATTTGATAACGATTCTTCTAATCCTTTTTTAAATCTTTTAATCTGATCTTTTACGTATCTATACTTTTTAATAGATTTTTCTATTAGTATAATTCTTTTGTAATTATCTTTTTCTCCTTCACATGTATCTACAATATCTCTAATAATATATAATCTAACAACAGGTAATCGTATATCTATAAGTAAAATAATGACATATGATTGAATAAATTCGTTTAATTTTTTCTCAAACTCATAATCTGTTTTCTTTTGCCCTTTAAATGCCTTCAAATACAATTCTATCAAATAAAATAGTTCATTTAAAAAAGCCCAAGCATATTCCTGTTCTAATGCAACATAACTAATCAATTGATTATTAATATTATAAAACTGAATCTCATTATATAAATATTTCCAATGATCTTCCAATTTTTTATATGATATTTTTTCTCCTAACCGTACATATTCATCTTCTTTTTTTGACGTGTTATAGAGTGTGTCTATCTTTGTAACTAATCTTTTTTGGGTTTTATTTATTTCTGCTAATGCTTTTGAAGTAATATTTGAATCATAACTCATATGTGCATCTACTTTCTTTATCGCGAGTAGTGATTTCAATTGTTCTTCATTTATAAATGGGTTACGTTTAAAATTATTATTTTGACTATTGATATGCGTCATGATATTTAAATTACTGTAAATCTTATTGATACTTCGAAACTCAGTATCATCTAATAAATAATCGAAGTTTGAGTTTAAATGTTTTTTTATAAATGAAACTCTATCCATCTTTTGATGTTCATTTAAATCGCTTAAACTTCTTAATAACAATAAATCTTCATAAACCTCAACTGTTACATCCGACTTCAAATAATCAACTAAGTTTCCATACTTATCAATAATTTCTTCTAGCGTAGGTATCAATATATACCCCCCCTCCCCATTTTTTGTTCCGCGTCTAATCATAATGCTTCATTTATGCTTATTATAGCAATCAATTGAAGATAATTTATATGATATTGATTGACTCTCTAAAAATTATTGGAGGAATTTTTATATGAATAAAAAATCCAAGCAGCAAGAAAAGCTTTATAATTTTGTAATTGCCAAAGCTTT
>NZ_KV796892.1:0-261 GCF_001809305.1 Staphylococcus sp. HMSC072H03 | reverse complement strand
CCATTTTCCTTTTATTTTGATGTACGTCTCATCAATACGCCATTTGTAATAAGCTTTTTTATGCTTTTTCTTCCAAATTTGATATAAAATTGGGGCATATTCTTGAACCCAACGGTAGACCGTTGAATGATGAACGTTTACACCACGTTCCCTTAATATTTCAGATATATCACGATAACTCAATGCATATCTTAGATAGTAGCCAACGGCTACAGTGATAACATCCTTGTTAAATTGTTTATATCTGAAATAGTTCATACA
>NZ_KV796891.1:9184-10657 GCF_001809305.1 Staphylococcus sp. HMSC072H03 | reverse complement strand
ATCAAAGCCAAAATGCATACACTAACGAAAACGATCGAAGACTCACCTGACTTAGATAGTGTGTTGAAACCAACAATACTTAGCTATCAAGATGAGTTGAATCAAATAAACAATCAAATCCATCAACTAGAACAAGATAAACAAGTGGAAGCTCCACATTATGATGCTGATATGATTGCCAATATACTACAAACAATATTCAAAGATATAGATAAATTAGAGAAATCTCAATTGAAATCACTATATCTAACAGTCATCGATCGTATTGATATCCGAAGAGATGAACAGCATAAGAAGCAATTTTATGTTACGCTCAAACTAAATAATGATATTATCAAACAACTATTTAATAATCATCCACTTGACGAAGTGCTCCTTAGCACTTCGTCTTTATTTTTATCCCAAACATTATATCTTACTATTTAATAAAAGAAGTGAGTATAAATATTAACTAAAATAATAAATAATTAAAAATATAGTAGATGCAATTATAAAAATTAGATAAAATTAATTTATTAAATTTTAAATATTACAAATTAAGGGGAAAAATGAATGAAAAAAATTATTAATATTCTATTGATTGCAATACTATCAATCATATTTATTGGTTTAGCACTATTTGTAGTAAATTTTGCTAAAGAGTCTTTTAATCATAATGAAAATAAAGAAGACCAAAATATTACTCATCAAAGTACAAAAAAAGATAAAAAAGAAAATAAAACTAATAAAGATGAAAATAGTAATTCACAAGAAATGAACAATAGTGAAAGTAACATCTCTTCTGACGATGAATCTGCAAATAATAACACAACTCAACAAGATAATTCTCAGAACAATAATACACAAGAAAATACTATGCAAAACAATAATAACAATGAACAAAACACTGCTCAAACTAATAACACTAGTGAAAATAACACTACTCAGCAAACAGAGGGACAAGAAGAACCACCTGGAAAAAATAATTTTAATCAAGATGCTGTAAATAGATCTCTTGATGAAGCAGCTCAAAATCCGGAGCAATTTGATGAAGATGGAGATGGAAAAATTGAAGATAGCGAACGAACAGTAACTACAGATTTATTAGAGTCTCAAGGAAGATTAAAAATATATGGCGAAGAGGACAGTGAGGAAGAACAATAAAAGCTGCAATAAAAATATTAAGTATATTAAATTAGATAATTTATCTAAAGATGAACAAGCGTTCGTAGGTTATAATCCAAATAATCCACGTGGAAATGTAGATAGCTCTAAATCTGTATATTCGATATCAACATTTCTAGTGAAGAAGATTAATAATACCAATTGTAATATTAACGAAGTGCCTTGTAGCACTTCGTTTTTTCTTTCTTTAAAGTTTCTAACTAAGTTTAAGAATTCTCTTTATCAATTTCAATAACACTTATCTAATGAAATAGTCATTATCGTAATTTTTTTCATAACTACACGATGCTTATATTGAAATTGCTAAAG
>NZ_KV796891.1:8099-9084 GCF_001809305.1 Staphylococcus sp. HMSC072H03 | reverse complement strand
CTTATAAATAATGAGTTGATTGTTCGTCAAAACAGGCGGAATTTCGGGATTTCCTTGTCATACCAAGGTTTGAAGCGGTTTTTCATATGGAATTTTCTCTTATTCCCACCGGGATTCGTAATAAATGACAAATCAAATATATATTATCTCAATGATGTATATGAACTACATCACTATTACACTATCTAGGAGGCAATAATATGAAAACCATCACTCAAGAACTCAAACAATATATGACCCACTTATTCCAACTATCTAATAACGAAGCTTGGGAATGTGAAGCGCTGGAGGAAACAGCAGAAAATATTCTACCGGAACGTTTTATTAATGATTCTCCACTGGTACAACTCACACTCGAGACTTATACCTACTATAATGATGAGCTACATGAGCTAAGTATCTATCCATTTCTAATGTATGCCAATAACCAACTCATCAGTATTGGTTATCTGGATCATTTTGATATGGACTTTCTGTACCTTACAGATACTCAAAATATCATTATTGATGAACGTCATTTACTAAAACAAGGAGGTCAGGACCATGAATAATTGGATCAAAGTGGCACAAATATCTGTTACAGTCATTAACGAAGTGATTGACATCATGAAAGAAAAGCAAAATGGAGGAAAATAGTATGAACATCAATCGATATATCACAAGAGGCATTAGTGAACACCTATCTCTAGATCTTCAAATCTTACTTTGGAACATGGTAAAAGAAAGAGATAATCAACCTGATACAGATTACCTACACATTTTTAGACTGAAAGAAGATGAGAATATACTTTCAATCATACATGAGCAAGAACAACCCACGTACAAATTGGAATATCACTATACAAACTATATAAAAAATCAAAATGCATTACCTAAGAAAGTCTACGTCATCCGAGAAGATGATGTAGATGTTTTTTATTATGTGATGCTTTTACCAGAAGAATACTAAAAGGAGTGACGATGATGAATACAATCAAAAGTACGA
>NZ_KV796891.1:0-7999 GCF_001809305.1 Staphylococcus sp. HMSC072H03 | reverse complement strand
TGACGATGATGAATACAATCAAAAGTACGATAAACACAGAAGCCATATTTAGCGATGATGAACAACACCGCTATTTACTCAAGAAAACATGGGATGAAAAGAAACCCGCTTGTACAGTGATAACGATGTACCCTCATTTAGATGGTGTATTATCACTCGATCTCACAACTGTTCTTATCCTCAATCAATTAGCTAATACTGAACAATATGGTGCTGTATATCTTGTAAATCTATTTTCAAATATTAGAACACCCGAAAACCTCAAACATATCAAAAATCCATACGATGAGCACACTGATATTCATTTGATGAAAGCGATTAGTGAAAGTGACACAGTGATTCTTGCTTATGGTGCCTATGCGAAGCGACCAGTTGTTATCGACCGTGTCGAACAAGTGATGGAAATGTTAAAACCTCATAAAAAGAAAGTAAAAAAGCTCATCAATCCAGTAACAAATGAAATTATGCATCCACTCAACCCTAAGGCACGTCAAAAATGGATTTTGAAATCATAGCAAATACATGGAGGTCAATATGGAAACAAAACAAATCAACATCGTTTTACTGTAAATGATATTGTTGAAACAATTCCTGACAATGAATTCGACGAATTCAGACATCACCGTGGTGCAACTTCGTACCATCCTAAAATGATGTTAAAAGTGATTCTATATGCCTACACACAATCTGTATTCTCAGGTCGTAAAATAGAAAAAATGCTTAATGATAGCATCCGAATGATGTGGCTATCACAAAATCAAAAACCTTCTTATAAAACAATTAATCAATTTAGAGTAAATCCAAAAGTAGATGCTTTATTAGAATCTTTATTTATTCAATTTTACAGTCAGTGTGTAAAACAAAATCTTATAGATGATAAAGCTATTTTTATTGATGGTACAAAAATTGAAGCAAATGCCAATCGATATACATTTGTATGGAAAAAGAGTATTCAAAACCATGAATCAAAGATGAATGAGGATTCTAAAGCCCTCTACCATGAATTGGTAACCAATAAAATCATACCGGAAATTAAAGAAGATCATGATAATGAATTAACAAAAGAAGAAATAGATTTGATTGGTAGTCACTTAGATAAAGAAATCGAAGATTTAAACCAACATATCAACAATGAAAAATGTACTAAAACAAGAAAACAAATACGTCTCAAAAGAACTAAAATCAAAAAATACAAAAAGCAAATCAATGATTATTTTGAGCGAAAGTATCGATACGAATTTCAAAAATCTATTTTAAAGGATAGAAATAGTTATTCTAAGACAGATTATGATGCGACATTTATGAGAATGAAAGAAGATCACATGAAAAATGGACAACTTAAGCCAGGGTATAATTTACAAATAGCAACAAATTCCCAATTTGTTTTATCTTATAATGTGTATCAAAATCCAACGGATACTAGAACGATGATTCCATTTTTAAATTCAATTCAAGAGACCTACGGTCATTTACCTGAATATATTGTAGCTGATGCAGGTTATGGTAGTGAATCAAATTATAAGGCAATTATAGATGACTTTAATCGAACGCCACTCATAACATATGGAATGTTTATAAAAGATAAAACTAAAAAATATAAAAGTGACATCTTTAATACTCAAAATTGGAACTATGACGAAATTAATGACGAATTCATTTGTCCGAATAATAAACGGCTAGGTTTTAAAAGATATGCCTATCGTCATGATAAGTATGGTTATAAGCGAGACTTCAAATTATATGAATGTGATGATTGTTCAGAATGTCCTCTGAAAAATCAATGTATGAACTTCAATTCAAAAACAAACAAAAAAATAATGAAGAATTATAACTGGGAATATTTTAAATCCCAAATTAACAAAAAGCTTTCAGAACCAGAAACAAAAAATATCTACAGTCAAAGAAAAATTGATGTGGAACCTGTTTTTGGATTTATGAAGGCTATTTTGGGTTTCACTCGGATGTCTGTCCGAGGACTCAATAAAGTCAAAAGAGAACTTGGTTTTGTATTAATGGCACTTAATATAAGAAAAGTAGTAGCTCAACGAGCTGAAAATAATCAAAAAATTTATAAAAAAGACAATTTCTATATTATTTCAATAGAAATTGTCTTTTTTCACTTATCCAAGAACTTTATGTCCCGGACTCATTATGATTTATTTTTTTATTGCTGACTTGCCATTAATTCTGCTTGCTCTACAACTTGTTCCACAGCCATTTTTTGAAGATCTGGTGGATAGCCATATTTCTTTAATAGGCGTCTAACTTGAACTCTCATTTTAGCTTTAGCACTGTCTCGTTTAGACCAATCAACACTCATGTTATCCTTAACTGTTTTAGTTAACTCATGTGCAATGGCTCTTAACTCTTTATCGCCCAAAGCTTCTTTAGCTGTTTCATGTGAAGCTCGATATACTACATACAATATACGCAACAATACGCTTGTTTCGATTAGGTTTAGGCATTGAATCATAAAGTGCAATATACTTAACACGTTCTTTAATATTTGAATTAAAACCTAGTAAATATTGTGCTGCCACATTATTTATGTGCTGAGATTTTAAAATAGAGCATTTTAATATCGATTCACCATAACGTATATGTTCATGGCGATTCAAAATTTTTAAAACGTTTCTATCACATACTTTTTCACAGTCATTGTCCATCATTGTTTTACTTATATATAGTGCAGGATTAAACCAGAATATCATTTTAAAAACAACATAAAGCTGGTTGAATATTAAGTCATGACTTTTCACATGTGATAGTTCATGTAGAATAATATATTCAATTTCTTTGTCATTCATGGTTTCGACTACGACAGTTGGTAGTACAATTTGGGATTTCACTAAACCAAATACCATCGGATTATCAATGTTTGAACTATAACTAATTGTTATATGCTTTTTGTAGAACTGCATCTTACTTTGACATACTTTAAGTCGTTCATTAAGATATGACGATTCCAATGACGAACTTTTAATAACATCAATTTGTCGGAATGCCTTAATCATATAAAATAAGCACAACAAACTACCAAATACCCATATCAAAAGAATCATATACGTTATATTTGAGGTCTCAAACTGATTAACATTAATTGCTAAGTCTTTCGTAACAGATGATTGTTGACCATCTAACATATGACTAACCGAAGAAGTCGTGTCAGATACATTTCGATTCATCATATCTTTTGAAAATGTAAAATTCGATATTTTGTAAAATGGTATTAATGGAATTAACGTGGAGACGAGCACTAATAACCAAATCTTATGTGACATAATATTTTGAGTATATTTTATATAGAGCATTCTCACTAAAAAAATTACACATATCGTGAGCAATGAACTGATTATACTTAACATTAAAAAAGATGATAACACCTTCTACACCTCCATATCACAAAAATTATAACATTATTTTGACATAAATACTACATTTGTAATATATTACAAATGTAGTCTTATATAAGGAGGATATTGATGAAAAAGATAAAAATTGTTCCACTTATTTTAATAGTTGTAGTTGTCGGGTTTGGTATATATTTTTATGCTTCAAAAGATAAAGAAATTAATAATACTATTGATGCAATTGAAGATAAAAATTTCAAACAAGTTTATAAAGATAGCAGTTATATTTCTAAAAGCGATAATGGTGAAGTAGAAATGACTGAACGTCCGATAAAAATATATAATAGTTTAGGCGTTAAAGATATAAACATTCAGGATCGTAAAATAAAAAAAGTATCTAAAAATAAAAAACGAGTAGATGCTCAATATAAAATTAAAACAAACTACGGTAACATTGATCGCAACGTTCAATTTAATTTTGTTAAAGAAGATGGTATGTGGAAGTTAGATTGGGATCATAGCGTCATTATTCCAGGAATGCAGAAAGACCAAAGCATACATATTGAAAATTTAAAATCAGAACGTGGTAAAATTTTAGACCGAAACAATGTGGAATTGGCCAATACAGGAACAGCATATGAGATAGGCATCGTTCCAAAGAATGTATCTAAAAAAGATTATAAAGCAATCGCTAAAGAACTAAGTATTTCTGAAGACTATATCAAACAACAAATGGATCAAAATTGGGTACAAGATGATACCTTCGTTCCACTTAAAACCGTTAAAAAAATGGATGAATATTTAAGTGATTTCGCAAAAAAATTTCATCTTACAACTAATGAAACAGAAAGTCGTAACTATCCTCTAGAAAAAGCGACTTCACATCTATTAGGTTATGTTGGTCCCATTAACTCTGAAGAATTAAAACAAAAAGAATATAAAGGCTATAAAGATGATGCAGTTATTGGTAAAAAGGGACTCGAAAAACTTTACGATAAAAAGCTCCAACATGAAGATGGCTATCGTGTCACAATCGTTGACGATAATAGCAATACAATCGCACATACATTAATAGAGAAAAAGAAAAAAGATGGCAAAGATATTCAACTAACTATTGATGCTAAAGTTCAAAAGAGTATTTATAACAACATGAAAAATGATTATGGCTCAGGTACTGCTATCCACCCTCAAACAGGTGAATTATTAGCACTTGTAAGCACACCTTCATATGACGTCTATCCATTTATGTATGGCATGAGTAACGAAGAATATAATAAATTAACCGAAGATAAAAAAGAACCTCTGCTCAACAAGTTCCAGATTACAACTTCACCAGGTTCAACTCAAAAAATATTAACAGCAATGATTGGGTTAAATAACAAAACATTAGACGATAAAACAAGTTATAAAATCGATGGTAAAGGTTGGCAAAAAGATAAATCTTGGGGTGGTTACAACGTTACAAGATATGAAGTGGTAAATGGTAATATCGACTTAAAACAAGCAATAGAATCATCAGATAACATTTTCTTTGCTAGAGTAGCACTCGAATTAGGCAGTAAGAAATTTGAAAAAGGCATGAAAAAACTAGGTGTTGGTGAAGATATACCAAGTGATTATCCATTTTATAATGCTCAAATTTCAAACAAAAATTTAGATAATGAAATATTATTAGCTGATTCAGGTTACGGACAAGGTGAAATACTGATTAACCCAGTACAGATCCTTTCAATCTATAGCGCATTAGAAAATAATGGCAATATTAACGCACCTCACTTATTAAAAGACACGAAAAACAAAGTTTGGAAGAAAAATATTATTTCCAAAGAAAATATCAATCTATTAACTGATGGTATGCAACAAGTCGTAAATAAAACACATAAAGAAGATATTTATAGATCTTATGCAAACTTAATTGGCAAATCCGGTACTGCAGAACTCAAAATGAAACAAGGAGAAACTGGCAGACAAATTGGGTGGTTTATATCATATGATAAAGATAATCCAAACATGATGATGGCTATTAATGTTAAAGATGTACAAGATAAAGGAATGGCTAGCTACAATGCCAAAATCTCAGGTAAAGTGTATGATGAGCTATATGAGAACGGTAATAAAAAATACGATATAGATGAATAACAAAACAGTGAAGCAATCCGTAACGATGGTTGCTTCACTGTTTTATTATGAATTATTAATAAGTGCTGTTACTTCTCCCTTAAATACAATTTCTTCATTTTCATTGTATGTTGAAAGTGACACTGTAACGAGTCCATTTTCTTTTTTTATGGATTTCTTATTTGTAATTTCAGCGATAACGTACAATGTATTACCTGGGTATACAGGTTTAATAAATTTAACGTTATTCATTTGTGTTCCTGCTACAACTTCTTCTCCGTATTTACCTTCTTCTACCCATAATTTAAATGATATTGAAAGTGTATGCATGCCAGATGCAATGATACCTTTAAATCTACTTTGTTCTGCTTTTTCTTTATCTATATGCATATATTGAGGATCAAAAGTTGTTGCAAATTGGATAATTTCTTCTTCTGTAATATGAAGGCTTTTTGTTTTGAATGTTTCTCCTACTATAAAATCATCGTATTTCATATATGTCTCTCTTTCTTATTCAAATTAATTTTTTAGTATGTAACATGTTAAAGGTAAGTCTACCGTCACTGAAACGTAAGACTCACCTCTAACTTTCTATTGAGACAAATGCACCATTTTATCTGCATTGTCTGTAAAGATACCATCAACTCCCCAATTAGCAAGTTGGTTTGCACGTGCTGGTTTGTTTACAGTCCATACGTTCAATTCATAACCCGCTTCTTTTACCATTTTTACTTTTGCTTTAGTAAGTTTGGCATCTTCAGTGTTTACTATTTTAGCATTACAGTAATCTAAAAGTGTTCTCCAGTCTTCACGAAACGAAGTTGTATGGAATATAACTGCTCTGTTATATTGTGGCATGATTTCTTCTGCAAGTTTAACAAGCACAACATTAAAGCTTGAAATGAGCACTTCTTGATTCTGATTTAAGTTTGTTAATTGTTCTTCCACTTGCTTAACCATACTTTTAGAAAGTGCTAGTCCATTCGGTCCAGTAATACCTTTTAATTCTACATTTAAATTCATATTATATTCATTTGCTATTTTTACTACATCATCGAAAGTTGGCAAATGTTCATCTTTGAATTTTTCACCAAACCAAGATCCTGCAGAAGCATCTTTAATTTCATCATAATTCAATTCAGTTATTTCCCCGGACATATTTGTAGTCCGTTCTAAATAATCATCATGAATGATAATCAGTTGTTCATCTTTTGTAATTGCAACATCTAACTCCAACCAGTTTATACCTTCTACTTCTGAAGCAGCTTTAAATGATGCAATTGTATTTTCCGGAACTTTACTAGGTAATCCTCTATGTCCATATACAGTTAGCATATTACCTCTCCTTGCATTTTTATTTTTTTAATTAACGTAACTGTATTATCACATTAATCGCACTTTTATTTCCATTAAAAAGAGATGAATATCATAAATAAAGAAGTCGATAGATTCGTATTGATTATGGAGTTAATCTACGTCTCATCTCATTTTTAAAAAATCATTTATGTCCCAAGCTCCATTTTGTAATCAAGTCTAGTTTTTCTGTACCCCTTATCTGCAATTTTACTTAGGATTGCTTTTAACTTACCCCTTATCAGCAATTTTACTGAGAACTGCTTTTAACGCACCTCTTATCTGCAATTTTGCCTAGAACTGCTTTTAACGTACCTCTTATCTGCAATTTTACTGAGAACTGCTTTTAACTTACCCCTTATCAGCAATTTTGCATGGAATTGCTTTTAACGTACCTCTTATCTGTAATTTTACTGAGAACTGCTTTTAACAAACCTCTTATCTGCAATTTTACTTAGAACTGCTTTTAACAAACCTCTTATCTGCAATTTTACTTAGAATTGCTTTTACTATTCCTCTTATTAGTATAATCTCAGTAAGAATGCGTATAAAAATGAAAATTACAACCGATTTTGTAAGTGCTGACGCCTGAGGGAATAGTATGTGCGAGAGACTAATGGCTCGAGCCATACCCCTAGGCAAGCATGCACGTACAAAATCGTAAGATAAAAAAATAAGCATATCACTGTAAACTTTAAAAAATCAGTTTAGTGATATGCTTATTTATTTCGAGTTAGGATTTATGTCCCAAGCTCATCAAGCACAATCGGCCACTAGTTTATTTCTCTATCTTATATGTTCTGATATGGTCTTCTATACTGTATAAGTATACTTTTGAATATGGATCTTGTGTCAATTCACGTTCGAAATCAAATTCTTGATTATCAAATCTGTTAAAGAATGTTTCGTATTCTTCGACTGATAATTGCTCTCTAGATTCTAGCATATTTAAGTGTTTCTCTTTATCTAATGCTTTGTCATATCCTTTAACGATTGAACCACTAAAGATTTCTCCTACTGCTCCTGAACCATAACTAAATAGACATACTTTCTCTTCTGGTTGGAATGTGTGGTTCTGTAATAACGAAATTAAACTTAAGTATAATGATCCTGTATAAATGTTACCAACATCTCTATTCCATAATACGGTTCTGTTGCAAAGTTGAATTTATAGTATA
>NZ_KV796890.1:0-7396 GCF_001809305.1 Staphylococcus sp. HMSC072H03 | reverse complement strand
TGTTCAATAAATTTTGGCGTATACATTAACTTTACCCTTATTACTACATGGGGCGTTCTGAAATGAACATGCCCGAAATGAATATGGAGCAAATGCAACAAATGATGATGGAACAACAAATTAAACAAAAACTAGGCTACTTATCCCCTGTAAAATACAGAGAATTAGCAGCCTAGAACATAGTGTTTTTATTAAGTTCCCATTTTAAGGGTTCAGTGCCTTGTAGTTATTGTGTTTTTATATACTTTACTACTTATTTTCGTTGTTATCATCAAAGGACTGCATGAAGTTCATGCATTCATTCATCATATTATCCATTCTCTGGTCATAATCAGAACCTTGGGTAAAACCAGTTTGTCCAATGACGATTAAACCAGCTAGTACAAACGACAGCACTAAAGGTAACTTCTTTTTCATCGCTTATTTCCCCTTTCATTCAAAGTATCCCTAATCTTTTTTTAACACTTTCTTTAATTTTTCATATTCATCTTCATTAATTTCACCTTGGGCCAGCCTTTCCTTTAAAATTTGTAAAGAATCATCTGATCTTACACCTTTTGGTTTTTCTGAAGCTTTTGCAATTAATATATATACACCATAAAATAACAAGCCAAGAATGATAATCCAAAAAATCATGCCAATGAACCCCATTCCGCCCATCATATGACCCATACCCATACAATTTGTCAATCCTTTCCTTCTTTCTCGTTTTACAATTATACCATATGGGGGTATTAGTATTCCAAAAAAGTGTTTTTAATATTAGTAGCAGAAGGCAATTCATTGTACTGCAAAATGGCCCGATTATTGAACTATTTTTTAATAAAATAATTCCTACGTTCCCAATTCCAGAAAGCAATAATACTAAAAGATTCCTCATCTGCTTTTTCCTCATCATCTGTCATATAATCTGTATCTTTTATTGGATATTTTTCCGTTTCATCAACGGGAGATTGAATATCTGACTTATGCTTATTTTTTGGTTTCACAATTTTTGAGCGTAATATTTTCATGGGAACGCTCCAAATCAATATCTTTATTTGGCGCATATTTGCGTTTTAAGAGCTTATGTATGTTTTTAGGTTATAAAAACTATATGATCTATACATAATTCTTTAAAATACCCCCTTTAAATTCAAAATAAGAGCATTTGAATTTAAACAAAATAAAAAAACCGACCTCCTGTCATCTCAGCAAGGGGCACTTGAAAACCGTTTGGAAATCATCAAGGGACGTGTCGTATTTTTTGAAAAAACCACTCAAAAAATCTCCACTCAAGGCACGCATAAAATATCAGCGAATATACCAAAGGAGTGAACATATTGATTCCATATTATCTTTGCCTAAAAGAAAACATAATTAAACACCGACGTGTCGGTGTTTTAGTGTTCATGTGAATATTAAAAATTTATGGAGTGATGATACATGAACACATTCGTTTTCGGCGTGATTTTAAAGAGATTAGAAGAAAAAGGACTTAATGTACACGAAGTATTCAATATGAGCGATAAACAGGCTAAAAAAGACTTATTTGATGATTTATACCATTATGTCAGATATACAAAGCCATGCGGTGCAGAATTAACGAATGTATTATACTTGACCGCGTACTATGGTACGCGGTTTATTATTATTTAGAGGTGAACTATGTGAGTTATCGTATTACTGCATTTGCAGAAAAATGTGGGGTAAATAAAGAGACGATTAGATATTACGAACAAAAAAATTTATTACAAGAACCTTCCCGAACGAAAGCTGGTTATCGGATATATTCAGATGATGATGTTAAGCGTGTATGGTTTATTAAACGGATGCAAGAGCTTGGTTTTTCTTTAAGTGAAATCCACAAGTTGCTTGGTGTTGTAGATAAGGATGATGTGCGGTGTTCGGATATGTATGAGTTCGTTTCTCAAAAAGTTGATGAAGTACAACAACAAATTAGAGATTTAATGCGTGTTGAGAATATGTTGAATGATTTAAAAGAATGTTGTCCGAATGAAGAATATTTATATTCTTGCCCTATTATTGAGAAAATGTTTGAGGGTTAAAATCAACTTTTTAGCAGGTGATGTAAATTGACTGTACAAAAGAGAAAAAATGTAAAGGATAATGATAAATTATTGTTTTTAGGAATACCAGCATTGTTGGTTCTATGTTGCGCTTTACCAATCCTTTTAATTGCAATTGGATTGAGTTCTATGGGTGCTTTCTTAATAGGAAAACAAGTTTGGATATTTGGTTCTGTTTTGTTAATTGTCGGACTGATTATGTTGGTAAAAAGAAGAGGTAGTCGTAATACATGTCAGTCGGATTGTTGCCATTATAAATTCAGTGAAACAGAAGAAAAAGGGGGGGAGTGATTTGAAATCAATATTGTTCTTTAAAAGATTTTATTATCAGCTCTCATTATTGTAAGCCTCTCAGCATGTGGAATATCCAATGGAACCAACATTGTTATTTTAATTTCAGGAATTTATATTTCTTATTATTGGGGGATTGGTCCGGGTGGCATATTTCGATAATTAAAAGGAGTGTTAAAAAATGACTAAGAAAATCAGTATGAAAGTTAGTGGCATGACTTGTATGGGTTGTGAAGAACATGTAGCAGTTGCACTTGAAAATATTGGTGCCAAGAATGTAGAAGCTAGTTTTCGTCACGGTGAAGTATTATTTGAATTACCCGATGATATTGGGATTGAAAGTGCAAAAAAGGCTATTGATGAGGCGAAATATCAACCTGGAGAAATAGAAGAAATATCATCACAAGAAAATGTGGTGTTAGGTAATGAAGGCGATTATGACTTACTTATCATTGGTTCCGGTGGTTCGGCTTTTTCAGCTGCGATCAAAGCGATTGAATACGGGGCAAAAGTAGCCATGATTGAGCGTGGAACCGTTGGCGGAACATGTGTAAACATTGGCTGTGTTCCATCAAAAACACTTCTTAGGGCTGGAGAAATTAATCATTTAGCAAAAGTAAATCCATTTACGGGATTACAAACATCTGCTGGAGAAGTGGAATTAGCACCCTTAATCAAGCAAAAAGATGAATTAGTGAGTGAGCTTCGCAATCAAAAATATGTGGATCTAATTGATGAATATGGAATTGACTTAATTGTAGGTGAAGCAAAATTTACTGATGAACAGACGGTTGAAGTCAATGGGGAGAAACTTTCCGCAAAACGCTTTTTAATTGCAACGGGTGCATCTCCTTCTCTCCCGCCGATTTCAGGACTTGAAGAAGTGGAGTATTTAACAAGTACAACGCTCCTTGAAATAAAAAAGGTACCTAAACGATTAACGGTGATCGGTTCAGGATATATCGGAATGGAGCTTGGCCAATTGTTTCATAACTTAGGTTCAGAAGTAACGCTTATGCAAAGAAGTGAGCGATTGTTAAAAGAGTATGACCCAGAGATTTCTGAAGTAGTAGAAAAAGCTTTAATTGAACAAGGAATAAACCTTGTAAAAGGGGCAACTTTTGAGCGTGTAGAACAATCTGGAGAGATAAAGAAGGTTCATGTTACAGTAGATGGCAAGAAAAAAGTGATTGAATCAGAGCAGCTGCTTGTTGCAACAGGAAGAAAACCAAATACGGATACGTTGAATTTAAATGCAGCTGGGGTTAAAGTCGGAAAACGAAAAGAAATACTGATAAATGATTATGCTAGAACAAGTAACGAAAAGATTTATGCGGCAGGAGATGTTACATTAGGGCCTCAATTTGTCTATCTAGCAGCATATGAAGGTGGAATTGTTGCCGATAATGCAATCGGTGAATTAAATAAAAAACTAGATTTATCAGTGGTTCCCGGCGTGACATTTACAAATCCAGGGGTAGCAACAGTAGGCTTAACAGAAGAACAAGCAAAAGAAAAAGGCTATGAGGTCAAAACCTCCGTATTGCCTTTAGATGCTGTTCCAAGAGCTATAGTAAATCATGAAACAACAGGTGTTTTTAAGCTTATTGCTGATTCGAAAACATTGAAAATGTTAGGGGTTCATGTTGTATCTGAAAATGCAGGTGAAGTGATTTATGCAGCGACTTTAGCCGTTAAGTTTGGTTTAACCGTAGATGATTTAAAAGAAATCCTTGCACCATATTTAACAATGGCAGAAGGATTAAAATTAGCTGCACTTACATTTGATAAAGATGTATCAAGATTATCTTGTTGTGCAGGGTAAGCTCTTATTTATAGTAGCTTAACTATGTGAAGAAAATACACTCAAACTATCCGGTGGCTATAATTGAGAAAGCCAATCTAAAAAAGTCGGTTCCTTAGCGTACAGGAATTCGACTTTTTTAGGTTGAAATTCCCTTAACGTACAAAATTTCCGAAATGTTGGCGGTACCCCTAAATCAATTGTTAATTAGTAATAACTATAATAAATTAGTTTAAAGGAGCATACATAAGAAATGAATCCATGTTTAAGATTTAAAGATTTTAAAGAAGACTGGAAATATGACTTATTTAACGAACTAGTTACAAATAAAAGTAAAAAATTTAATCCACAAATAGAAGATCCTACAAAGGGTATAGAATTAGATAGCATCGAGCAAAATACAGGTCGCATTCTTAATACATACATGTCGAATCAGTTCACAAGTCAAAAAAATAGCTTTAATAAAGAAAATGTCTGGTATAGTAAACTAAGACCTTATTTAAATAAATACTATTATTCACAAATAGATTTAGTAGTGTAGCTAATAAGTCAGCCGGCTCAAAAATGCCACGTGCTGATTGGGAGTTAGTTAAAAGTATTAGATTATATAAAGGTTCAATTGAGGAACAAGAAAAAAATTGGTGATTTCTTTAGCAAACTCGATCACCAGATTGAATTAGAAGAAAAGAAACTTGAACTTTTAGAGCAACAAAAGCGTGGATATATGCAAAAGATTTTCTCACAAGAACTAAGGTTTAAAGATGAAAATGGAGATGAGTATCTTAATTGGAAGACGTCGCAATTAGGAGAAATTACAAAAACATTTAGTGGTGGAACACCAAAATCCAATAATGCTGGTTATTATAATGGAGATATTCCATTTATTAGATCTGGTGAAATTTCTAAGCAATTTACAGAACTAAAAATTACAGAAAACGCTCTTAATAACTCTTCAGCTAAATTAGTTGAAAAAGGAGATTTACTATATGCACTCTATGGAGCTACAAGTGGAGAGGTAGCAATTAGTAAAATTAATGGGGCAATAAATCAAGCAGTATTGTGTATAAAGTCAAAAGAATCTATAAGTTTTTTATTAAACTTTTTGAAACTACAAAAGCAACATATTTTAAAAACATATATTCAAGGGGGACAAGGTAATCTATCAGCAAGTATAGTAAAAGGAATAACTATTAAATTACCTTGTAGAGAAGAACAAACTAAGATTGGTAATTTCTTAGATAAAGTTGAAATTTTAATTGAAAAACAATCTACAAAAGTTGAATTATTAAAGCAACGTAAACAAGGATTATTACAGAAGATGTTTGTTTAATTCTGATAAAGGTCTATTATTTTAATAGAAAAGTTTACAAATATTTGCGAAGGTTTACACGATGATAAGAATAAAAAGGAGGAGCTAGGATGAATGGAATTGGTAAAATATTGGAATTTATTTCTAAGCCTATAAATTTTACAGTTTTATTAGCAACATTTTTAACAACCTCATTATTAACAGGTATGAATTTTTTTAACGAGTCAGTATTAGAAAAAATTCATATTAATAAGTTTTTGCAAAACTATGGTTTTATTATCTTTATTCTATTAATTGCATCTTTTTTCCTATTAATCGTGCAAGTAGGAGCTCATATCATAAAAAAAAGAAAAGATAAAAAGTTTTTTGAGTATTTTAAAGAAAATCAAGATAGATTATTTAATGATGAGGAAGCATTAATCATATTAAAAAAATTATATGATAATCACCCCCAAGCAGTACAACTATCGTATTTAAATCAAAAGGTCAGATTGTTACAACAATTTCAGTTAATTACACCAGCGGTCTCAAGTTGGGAAACAAGTGCGATTGATCCGCATATGCCATACATGTTACAACCAGAAGCAGAAAAAAGGATAAAAGATAAATTAAAAAATAGTAAGTCATCTTAAGAAAATGATTATTAGGTTACAAATTATGGGTATTCGGATTTTATGGTGGAAAAGTTGCTTCCACTTTAAACATCATGTCGGATTCATTTTCTTGTGGTGGTTCTATTGTTTTAAGATCTGGTAGTAATAATAAGTCTGACATATTGTTCATCCTTTACTACTCTGTGGTGTTATAGTATTAAATATAGATTTGATATTGAAATTATCATTGCTAATTATTTTACTAACATCAATCTCATAAAGCATTTATATGATTGAAAACAAAAAGCCTATCATTCACTATCCTACAATAAAAAGGGTTATCCCATAGTTACACGGGATAACCTTACAATTATTAAATTATGCAGTTGCACAGCTACAATCTTTGCACTCGCAAACTTCATCAGTACAGTTGTCTACACATTCTTGACTACAGTAAACTTTTCCTGCTTCTTCTACTTTTGTTTCCCCAAGAACACAATTACAGTTCGGTCTCGCACATTTTTCCATACTAAATTCCTCCTTATTATTTAGGTAAATCTTCGGTTAAACACCAACCACGATCTAATAGACTAACGACGCAATTATCAACAATTCGGTACCGAATAAAATTGGCTTCACGAATACTGTGAACGATGCCTTTATCAACCAATCGTTGAAGTTGGTTAGAAATGGCTTGAGGTTTCATTTCAAGCTGTTCTGCCACCTCGCTAACAGATGCATTTGGCGTTCGAAGCAAGGTATGCAGTATTCTAAGCCGTGTCCCATTAGAAAGTATTTTAAAGGTCTCACTTAAACTTTCAGCGTTCTCTGTATCTAATAAGGGACGTTCCGTTAGTTTTGGTTTTGGTGTACACCAGTTTTCAGACATTATTTCCTCCTCCATTTCACAATTACATTATATAGTGTAATGGTTTTTGTGTCAAGAACCTGAAGTTCATATATGAGCATCTTTTTATCAGTACATTATAACGTCTTAATAAGATAAAATATAATTCCCTCTTGTTTGACTACCTACCCGTAATCACCCGTGTTTGATTTATAATTTTGTGATATTATTATTTTTCCTTAGCATTCCACCAAACAATCCGATTTAACCACTATTTTTTTCGAATTATCAAAATGCTAATTCCACTATATATTCCGAAGACCCATTTTTAATAAGTCAACTAGATAATGTGCAATAAATTTTGGCGTATACATTAACTTTGGTTTAAAGAAAACATTTAAAATTCATGATTATATGCCAACCATTCGACTATTTTTTGAGTTTGTTAAAAGTTCCGAGGCTCAACGTCAATAAAGCAATTGG
>NZ_KV796889.1:0-212 GCF_001809305.1 Staphylococcus sp. HMSC072H03 | reverse complement strand
CTACATGAGCTAAGTATCTATCCATTTCTAATGTATGCCAATAACCAACTCATCAGTATTGGTTATCTGGATCATTTTGATATGGACTTTCTGTACCTTACAGATACTCAAAATATCATTATTGATGAACGTCATTTACTAAAACAAGGAGGTCAGGACCATGAATAATTGGATCAAAGTGGCACAAATATCTGTTACAGTCATTAACGAAG
>NZ_KV796888.1:0-2466 GCF_001809305.1 Staphylococcus sp. HMSC072H03 | reverse complement strand
CCATTTTCTGTACACTCGTTTTTTATGTCTAAATAAGTATGTATTACATAGAATTATGTGTTCAAAAACCCAACAAATAATCTATGTTCACAAAAGACCTTGTCATTAAGTTATGGTACACTGAAGGTGTATATAGGAGGTTTGTATTTTGAAAATAGGTTATGCAAGAGTTTCAACTGGTTTGCAAAATTTGAATTTGCAGGAAGATCGATTAAATCAATATGGTTGTGAAAAAATATTTAGCGATCACATAAGTGGAGCAAAAAGTAAACGTCCTGGTTTAGATAGAGCCATTGAATTTGCGAGGTCAGGAGATACGATTGTTGTTTGGAGACTAGATAGACTAGGACGTAACATGGCAGATTTAATCACATTAGTTAATGAACTTAATAATCGAGGCGTGAGTTTTCATAGTTTAGAAGAAAATATAACAATGGATAAATCAAGTTCTACAGGACAATTGTTATTTCATTTATTCGCAGCATTTGCAGAGTTTGAACGTAATTTAATTTTAGAACGTTCTTCAGCGGGGCGAATTGCAGCTCGTGCTAGAGGACGCTATGGAGGTCGACCCGAAAAATTAAATAAACGAGATTTGACTTTACTCAAAACACTTTATGATAATGGAACCCCAATTAAAACTATTGCAGAGCAATGGAAAGTTTCACGTACAACAATCTATCGTTATCTCAATAAGTTAAATAACCAAGAAAATAAAGATAAATAAAAATATTACTAAGTTTTAAGAAAACTAAAAAACCAGACAGGATACACCCTAATCATACAAAATAAGTTGTTGAAATTATCGCAATTAGAACGTATGATTAGGGTGTATATTAATTATGGAGTGAAGATGAATGATTATAGGTTATGCGAGAGTATCATCGATAGATCAAAATTTAGAAAGACAATTGGATAATTTAAAGACGTTTGGTGTGGAGAAAATCTTTACAGAGAAACAGTCGGGAAAGTCAGTGGAAAATAGACCTGTATTTCAAGAAGCACTCAATTTTGTCAGAATGGGAGATCGATTCGTTGTGGAATCTATTGATCGTTTGGGACGTGATTATGATGAAATTATTGAAACTGTGAGTTATTTAAAAGAGAAAGACGTTCAGTTAATGATTACCAGCTTACCTATGATGAATGAAGTGATTGGCAATCCATTACTGGATAAGTTTATGAAAGATTTAATCGTTCAAATTTTAGCAATGGTTTCAGAACAAGAGAGAAATGAAAGTAAACGTCGACAAGCGCAAGGAATTCAAGTTGCGAAGGAAAAAGGCGTATATAAAGGGCGCCCCTTACTTTATTCACCAAATGCCAAAGACCCACAGAAACGTATTATTTATCATCGCGTGGTGGAAATGTTAGAAGAAGGGAAAGCAATTAGTAAGATTGCGAAAGAAGTTAATATCACAAGACAGACAGTTTATAGAATTAAGCATGATAAGGGATCATCTTGATAAATGGGTCGTCAATGCAAATAAGAGGCTCTCACAGAGTCTCAAAACTCATATTATATTATTGAAATGATCTTTTAATAATTATACAAGAAAAAAGAGAGTGCGAATTCGCACTCTCTTTTTGTGTAGTAATACTATTTAAATTTTTTATCAATAATGAACGTAATTTAGAAATAATATTTATTGGTATTTCAAGAATATATATATAATTATTTACTAAGTCCATTTAAAAAAATTTGAGAGAACTTGTTCATAAGTTTAATTCTTTCATTAATATTTTGTTCATGTGTAAAGGTAACAATTCCATTAACAGCGTTTGCTGCTATTTTACTAACAGCATTAACATCATTAATACACCATTCGCCATTTAAATTACCCTCCTTAAAAATTACATGATAAGCATCTATATATTTGTTTTCTAATTTATTCATTTTTTCATTAATGCTATTAGTTTTATAATATTCAGTGCAAAATTCAATTATTGCGTTTTGAAGTGGATAATAGTATTCGGTTGTTAAAGATAGTTCATTATATAAATAAAATTTTTCTCTATTAGTTTTACATTTGATTTGTTCCTTTTTCCACTGTTCTTGCCATTTAGATTCTTCTATATTTAAAATTTCTAAAAATAGATTTTCTTTTGTTTTAAAGTGATAATAAAGATTCCCTTTACTACTTTCTGATAATTTAACAATTTCTCCAGTAGTAGTGGCATTATATCCATTTTTTATAAATAATTCCTTTGCGACACCTAGTATTTTATCTTTCAAGTTCATCACGCCTTTAATGAGTATTAAGTACTATCAATGATAGCACAAAAATTCAAAGAATAATTGTATAACACAATACAGCCATTTAAATTTCGCAAGATTTTTTGTTGTAATATGTAAAAAAATAGATTATAATCCTTATAGACCGATCGAACGGTCTATAAGGATTGGAGGGAACTTAAATGATTTCATTTTTTACAAAAACTACTGATATGATGACATCAAAAAAA
>NZ_KV796887.1:0-18443 GCF_001809305.1 Staphylococcus sp. HMSC072H03 | reverse complement strand
AAAATTAAATTTTTATCTTCCTACTAATATGGCTGAACAAAAGAAAGTAGGTGATTTCTTTAGCAAACTCGACCGTCAAATTGAGTTAGAAGAAGAGAAACTCGAACTCTTGGAACAACAGAAGAAAGGCTATATGCAAAAGATTTTTTCTCAAGAATTAAGATTAAAAGACGAAAATGGGAACTTATCTCCCGAATGGACACAAACTCAATTAAAAAATATAACTAATAGAATTACTCGTAAAAACAAAAAGTTAGAATCTACACGACCTTTAACTATTTCCGGACAACTTGGTTTAATAGATCAGGTAGAATATTTTAACAAATCAGTTTCATCTAAAAATCTTGAGAATTATACTCTTCTCCAAAAAAATGAATTTGCTTATAATAAAAGTTATTCGAATGGTTATCCTTTAGGGGCAATTAAAAGACTAACTAGATATGACAAGGGAGTTTTATCTTCGTTATATATATGTTTTTCTATAAGCTCTGATATTTCAGTAGACTTTATGCAATACTATTTTGAATCAACTAAATGGTTTAGAGAAGTGGCTTCAATAGCAGTAGAAGGAGCAAGAAATCATGGATTATTAAATATTTCTGTAAATGATTTTTTTGATATAAGTATCAAACTTCCATCATTAGAAAATCAAAAAAAAATAAGTAGCTTTCTTATTAAAATAGATAATTTAATAGAAAAACAATCTTCTAAAGTAGAATTATTAAAACAACGTAAGCAAGGCTTACTACAAAAAATGTTTATCTAATACTGATAACGACCTATTATGTTAACTATAAACAAAGGCTTAAACGTTGTTAAATCATCGTTTAAGCCTTTTACTTATGATTATCGTTTATTCATTTTTTATACATCATTGATTTGATACGTTGATTTGGTTGACCTTATTTTAGTTGTTGTCACTATTATCATCTCGTTTTCGTTTAGGTGCTATAACATTAATAATGTTTGGGAAAATTATTGAATACATAAAAAGTGCTACGATTATCCATACATTGTTGAATAAATCACTATTTAGCATATAGAGAAAAATGATTAATATAGCACTGAATATTAAATACAAAAGAATAAGGACTTGTCTTAGTTTAAATTTCTTCATATTGCACATACCTCCTCACATAATGAGTTTGTATTATTCCTTAACAATACTGATAGATGATTGAAATACTAAAATTTATAACACCCCTTCAACAGTGAAAAAGACACCCCCAAAAATTAGTTCATTTTTTTCGATATCTTATTGAATTCTTCACATAATTTACTAATGTTATATTCTAATGTTTCATAGTTTGACACTTCGTATTGATACTGGTTCCAATATGTAGCGATTTGGTTTGCATTTGCGTCCAACTTGCTTAAATCTTTGCTAATCGATTATCGTGTTTTTTATTAAATTTGGGTCCGACCAATCGATTCCTCTGTGCCTTTTTAGGCAAGCTCATTTTAAAATCTAGTCACTGTATAAGTAAACCTAGAATTATAACTCATAAGTTTCTTACAAAAATTTAAAATCTGCTTTTTTGAAGATTTGAATCAACTTTTATCTGATATTTCAAACGTAATCTTTTTTCATTGTCATTAAAAAAAGCTAATAACAAATTATTTATACTTAAATGAACTTACTTATTTAGATTTAAATAAAAGTTTTTTCTTATTATCATAAACTTTAAAACTATTAAAAATTTACCATTATTTATTAGATCAATAAAAGGAATTATAGTGTTAGCCTAACCTTTTCTCATATAACCTATTAATATTACTGATAAAAAACTATTAGTGATAAGTACATCATAAGATTATCATTACTTATAAATTTTATTCTTCTCAGTCTTTTTCAAGTTATTTTATTTTTTATTTTTAAAAATATAATCGACAATAAATTCTACAAAATAATGTATTACTGTTCCTAAAATAATAGCCAGTAAGCAAAGAACAATAATATTATATTTATCACTTAATGAAAATAAAAATTAATAATGCGACTAAAAAATTTTTTAACGTTTTTTTAAAGTTGTTTTATTTATTTTCATCAACTCCCTTTTCATACTTAAATTAACATAAATATGATATATCGATTAGATTTTAGAATGAATTTGTAACCACTTTTTGGTCGCATAGGTAGGTTTATTAGGAATGATGAATTCAGTAATAACAATTATACTAGTCGTTATCCTTTTATTATTACCATTCTTTTATTCATGGTACATATATCAAAAAATATAATTTTTATTTTTTTCAGTCTTTTTTAATTGCTTTGTTTACTAGCTATCATTTTAGGAGAAATTATTTACTATCTAGTAGAATTTATCGGTAATTATCTGTATAAAATAAAAAGTAAATCATACCTTCACATATAGAAAAACCATTCTATATTTATATATATCGTTCTTAAATTATTTATCTTTATTTATATTACACTTGAATGATAAAGTGTTTTATAAGAAATATGTCTATGATTAGGTAGGTGTTATTTATGAATTGGGTAGCATTATTTCTTATCTTCTTCCCAGCAATTATGACATTTATAATATCAATGAAAAAGAAGAAAGATCAAAAATAAATTGATAAAAAAAGAACCGGGTATCCTTTTATATAAGTTACCCGGTCCTGTTACAAAGTTGAATTTATAGTGTAATTTTAATGGAAAAAGGAATCTTTAAGCCTTTTCTTTAATTTCAATATACAATATTTTATATTATTTATAAAATTTTAATCACTCAAAAATTATCTAGTATGTATTTTTTAATTGCTATATCTATTTTAACCTTTAAATGCTTTAGTTTTTATATTTTTATCTCTTAAAAATGTTTCTACTTCTTTTTGTTTTTTTCCATTTACGTCTTTTTTATATTGTTCATTAATTGAATTTATCTTATCAATATCTTTTATAGATAGATTATCTGAATTAGAATTTTTATTTACTTTTTGTATTTGTGTATTCAATTTGTTTAAGTACTGATTAGCAGTTGTTATATAATCTTTAGTTTTAAACACTCCATCTTTATATCCATTTGGTAAATTAGTGTTTTGAATAAAGTTAGAAAAATTACTATCATTTTTATCATTCATTTCAGTTAATGAATTTAATTTTTTTAACTCATTTTTATTTAAGTTATCTTTATTACTTAAACTTTCAATATTTTCAATTAAAGCATGATTTATATCTAAATATTTTGAAACACTCTTTTTAATTTCTTTTTTACTGATATTTTCATTAATTTTACTAGATGAAAATACTTGTTTAGGTATTGCTGGTAGTTCATTTTTATTAGAAGTTTGATTTTTTGATTTTTCTGTAGAGTTACCACAAGCAGTTAATGAAAAAAATAAAAGAGAAACCATTATTAACACAAAAAATTTCTTTAAATTCATTTAAAATTCTCCTTTTTTAAGCTTTTCTTTATTCTTACCAATCTTTTTCAAGTTGTTTTAAAAATTCTTTTCGATTATATTCTAAATCTTGATCGTACTTTTCACTTTGAACTTCTCTCATATCTCTACTTTTATTTAATCAATTAGGCGTTTTCTCTCGACTTCTCCCTTGTGGTTCCTTGCGGTTAGGTTTTCGGTTTTTCCTAAGAGTATCGTCGCTAACCACAAATGTATCTCGTTCACTCATTCATTCTCACCACGCTTTCTTCGAAAGTTATTACTTAACGTAACCTAAGCATATAAAACATGCAAAGGTTATTTAAGTAATATAGTGGTTTGGAGTACTGGCTTTTCTAGCCACATACATGGTAGTGTCTCCGGCTTGTTGGGGGAACATCTCCAAGTCCCTTAGGATTTTTTCTCACGAAAAAATAGTGGCTAATTGCTAGCCACCATTATAAAATTTTATAAATAAATAATAAAAAATGTAAATTAGATGTTTAAATAGAATATGATTTTTTGTTAAGGTTTAAATATAAAAATATTAGGAGGCTAATCAAGAAGATTACAAAATCAATCAAAATATAGCCAATATTATTTATGATAATCTCGAAAGAAATGATAATGGTGAATTACAAATTATTGATAAAGAATATTTAAAGAATGAACTAAGCAATTCTAGTTTAGATGTTACAGTTAATGATGTTGAGAACTATGTGAATCAATATAATAAAACTATGCAAGGAAAAAATGGTAAAAAAGCGAAAGAAAATTTAGTAGCTTTTAAAAAAGAAGTTGAAAAACAACAAAAAAATAGTACAAGTACGAGTAATAGAGATGCTTGCGATGCTATAACTGTAACTGGTTTTGCTCATACTACAGCTACATCAAGAGCAATGGTAACATTAGGAGTTAGCGGACCTGTTGGCTGGGGAGTCGCAGCAGGAATGGGAGCGTTATATGCTGGAGAATCTATTGCTTGTAATCATGCGTAGGTGAAAAGATGAAAAAATTAATAGATAAATATTTTTTCACTATAAGTCAAGCAACTATCTTATTTATTTTTGCAATTCCAATGACAAACTTAGTGATTAAAAGTCTTTTACTTTATATTTTATTATTTATTATCTTAATTGGAAGTACATTTTTTATTGAACGTGATTTAAGTAAAGAATACTCACTACAGGAAAAAGCAAAAAAAATGTGCTTCACATTGTTACCTATTAATATAGTAGTTGTTCTTATATTCTTTATATTTATACTTTAATATTATAATGAATATATAAGATTAAACTATAGCACATCAAATATTAAAATATTTGATGTGCTATATATTTTGTGGGAGAAAAAATATGAAAAAGAGTAACGTAATTTTAATAATATGTCTTGTTTTTATTTTAGTAGGATGCTCAAAAAGAAAATAATTATTTATGGATACTACAAGTGCCCTTATTGTAAAAAAGTAGAAACTAATATTGTGCTTAAATTACAAAAAGATTATCTTGATAAAGATAAGGCTGATTATAAATTTGTAAATATGGCATTCTTAGGTAAAGATGCAATCAAAGAATCTAGAGCTGGTCATGTAGTTCAAAATATTGCCCCTAACCGTTATTTAGAATTTCAAAAATTAATTTTTTCAAAACAACCTAATCATGAAAATGAATGGTTAACTGAACAATTAATTGACCGACAAATTGATAAACTCAATATTAGTGATAAAAAAGCAAAAAAAATTAAAAAAGACTATAAAACTAAAAATAGTCAATCTTGGAAAGATGCTCAGAAAGATATAAAACTTTATAAAGATAAAAAAGTTAAAGAGGCGCCAACTGTTTATGTAAATGGTAAAAAATTGAAAGATCCTTATAGTTATACAGAATATAAAAAGTATTTGAAGTAATTAATTTAAAAAAGGTAATCATATTGATGAATTTTCAAAAATCGATATTAAAAATATATTAGAAAAAATAGCTGAAATTGAAGAAACACTATATCAAAGAAATGAATAAGTTATACAAAGATACTACCCATAATCATTGGTTATGTTAATAGTTTCTTATTCACAGCTTATACTCTTTATAATATAGTATTTTAATTGATATGTATTTCTTACTATAATTAGAAAAAAATGATTAACTTAATTCAATTACAACACTCCTTTTTTAAGTTTATATTTAAATTATATAAGTCAATTCATTGAATCCTATAATTTTCATTGGAATAAATGAGCACCGTTCCTAGATTATATGATTCTAATATTTTTCGTTATATTGTGTGTTAATAAATTGTAAGTTCAAGACACTTTATTTTAATGATACAATTATAATTAATACATATTATGTTTTAATTTTTTATATGTATTAATATTCAATTTTATAAAGGAAGTGAAATATTTGAAAGTTTTAGAAGTAAATAATTTAACTAAAAAAATTAAAAACAAAACGATTCTACAAAATATTTCTTTTAGTCTTAATGAAGGTGAAATTGTAGGACTAGTAGGAGCAAATGGTGCCGGTAAAACAACACTAATGAAGGTGATTTTAGGATTTTCTCATTATCAATCTGGAACTTATGAAATCACTGAAAATAAAAATGCCCAATCAAATACAGGTGCTTTAATTGAAAGTCCTGGTTTATACCCCTTTATGTCAGGCTACGATAATCTTAAATTATTTAATGAATCTAAAGATAAGAATGCTATAAATGAAATAGTAGATAAATTAAATATGAAGGAATATATACATAAAAAAGCAAAATCATATTCTTTAGGTATGAAACAAAAGTTAGGAATTGCTATTGCATTTTTAAATAATCCAAAGCTTATTATTTTAGATGAACCTATGAATGGTTTAGATCCTAAGGCAGTAAGAGATGTAAGAGAACTTATTTTAGAAACTGCTAAGCAAGGAACAACGTTTTTAATATCAAGTCACATTTTAAGTGAATTAGTAAAAATAACTGATTCTATTTTGATTATTAATGATGGTTCCATTATTAAAGAAACAACTAAAGAAGAATTAAATCATGAGAATGAAAACGATTTGGAAAATGTCTTATTAAATATTATTGATAAAGAAGGTGAAATGTAAGATGGGTACATTAGTTAAACAAGAATGTTTTAAGTTATTTAAGAAGAAATCAACATATATATTACCTATTATAATAATAATAATTATGTTAGCTTTAGCTATTTTGGGAAATCACTATTCTGATGTTTTTAACTTAAAGGAAAGTTTTAAAGGTGGTTTTTCTTCATTTTCTTGGGTTGTATTTTTAATGATTATTCAAGCAAGTACAATTATTTCAATGGAATTTCATTATGGAACGATTAAAAATTTATTATACAGAAATTATTCACGTACAAGTATTATAGTCAGTAAATTTATTACATTACTTATCTATTCACTTATTATTTTTCTCGTCTTTATTATTATTTCATTATTACTACATTTAATCTTTAATGGAGAGACGAGTTTAACTGAACACTCTAAAAATCATATATCACTATTAAACTCTATGTTATTAACAGCCCTTGGTACATTTGTTGGAATGTGGCTAGTTATGAGCTTAACATTACTCATCTCATGCATTATGAAAAGTCCTGGCGTATCAATTGCTGTAGGTATTGTGTTTTATTTTGCTGTCTCAATTATCTCTGGTTTATTAACAATAGTTATAGATAAATGGGAATGGTTAAAATGGAATCCTCTGAATATGATGAATATTATGGCGCAAATTACTGACAACGATACATTCAAAAAAATAACAAAGTTAGAATTACATGAGTTATTCATTGGAAACATTATCTATATTGTTATCTTTCTTGTATTAGTCGTAGTTGCTTTTAAGAAGAAGAATGTATAGTTTAATTAGTTGATATATTGGAGGTTAGAATTTATTAGAAATGTAATTCAAAATGAATAAGCTATATATACGTACTACTTATAATCATAACTTATGTCTAAATAAACAACAAAAAGTAACAATAACAAACTTGATTTTAGTAAAATATAAATACCTTTAAATTTTTTAAATTATTCACACTAAAGCTAATATATAAGTGTCTATTCCTATTTAAAAAAACGTTATTTCTATATAGTATCAAGACAAGAAGAAACTCGTTTCAAAAAAAGCTTCAAAAAGTCCCCTTTTTCGAAAAAGGGGACCAAAAAAATTAATACTTTAAGATTGTTTTCTTTTTCTATTTTGAATCCAATATGCACTACCTAATAAACCAACAGGAATACCTGCTAACGGAGTTAAAATATTGCTAAGTATAAATGTAACAACAACTACAATACTTACGTTCTTAAAATTTAATTCTAAATTTTTAAGATCTTCCCAAGATTGTTTTAATACATTCTTTACAGACATAGTAAAACCTCCTTTACACTTATCTTAATTATAACACTTTAAAGTTTTAAAAATATATACAACTATAGTTCTAACAACCGTTTTTTTATTCCAATTGCTTTATTGACGTTGAGCCTCGGAACCCTTAACAAACCCAAAACTTGTCGAATGGTCGGCTTAATAGCTCATGCTATGCCGACATTCGTCGATTTTTACCTTAGTTTTAAGTAATCGGTGTTATAGCACAGATATAAAAATTAATACTATCTCAAAATGCAATTAAAATTTAAGCTACTAGTTTTTTTGCTAGTAGCTTTTTTTATTTTATATATCCAAAGGTATACTTAAACACCTAAAAGGTATGTTCTAAAATCAAATTTACGTGTAATATAATCTAATATATCTATTTTTTATTTTAAGAGAATATTTAGACTACGCCGAAAACGAATGTGTTCATGTATCATCATTCCATAATTTTTTAATATGTTAGAATTTTTCTTCTTTTTTGATAACTTTTCACCTATAAGTAATAAAGTTGTTATTATTAATCCGCCTACTATTGCTGTTATCATTATTTATACCATCCTTTTTTAAATTTACCTTTATTTTAATTTATTTCTATATTATTTTCACTATCGCTCGGACGCATAAGTGTTAAAACACCTTCTACCATACCTATCACACCCGGTATTCCAGTCCAACAAAATAGTAAATAAAGAAGAGCATTTTTATTTTTCTTAACATAAAACTTATGAGCCCCGAAACCTCCTAGAAAAAATGCTAATGCAGAGTAAACATATTTATTAACTTGCATGATTTCCACTCCTTTAATTAATTGATTTAGAGAAACATTAAATAATTTAGTGATTTCTAAAATTGTTTTTAAGTCGGGATTACTTACTTCTCTTTCCCAATTAGAAATAGAATGTCTCGATACGCCTAACTTTTCAGCTAACTTTTCTTGAGACATGTTTTTACTTTTTCTTAACTTTTGTATTTGATGTCCAATTTTTGTTTCCAAATTATTTTTCTCCTTAACTTTAAGATATATTTAAATTCAATTTTTTCTATCGATATTTATGAACATTAGTATTTTTTATGCTGAAATATATGAACAATCGCATAATATCAGGGTTTTCTATAATTATACACGTTTTTAAATTTATTGTAATAATACATAGAATGTACCTTTCCAAAGCATATAAATGTAATCTTTAAACCAAAACCAATGTAACACATAACATATTTAGTTAAACTTCTTATTACTAGAGAATGATCTTTGTGTAATTTCAACCGTCTGCTATCTTCTCATTTGGTTATTTCTTTTCTGTTCTTGCTAGTATTTCTTCTTTTTCTTATGATTAACATTATTTCGCTTTTCAGTTTCGTTCGCATAGTACATAAGGAAGTCACTGGCATTTATAGCTGGTAAATTAATATGATTAGACTGTTTATTTTTGTGTTCAAGATGATTATGTATAAAAGTTTTATATAATGATATAATTTAACTTTGGATTATTTATTGTTTTAAAGATCGGAGTTGAAATCATTGAATATAAAAGAATACTCCCTAAAAATCAAAGGGAAATGTTTAATAAATAATTGTGATTTAAAATTCTATTCAGGGAAGATCAATATGGTTATTCATTGATTCAAATTATAACTAATAAAATTATTATATCTGAAGGTACAATCTATCCTTTATTGCGTAGGCTTGTTAAAGAAAATTATTTAGAAAGTTATTATAAGCCTTCCAAAGAAGGACCTTCACGAAAATATTATAGTATCACTGTAAAAGGTAACAAACGTTTACATGAATTAATAAAAGAGTGGGAATATTTCACCGAAGCTATAAACTCATTTATGAAAGAGAATGATATCCATGAATAAAGAACAATACCTTGAAATCCTTAAAAAAAGAATGAAAAATGTTGATAAAGATGAAAAAAAAGATATTTTAAATGAATATGAATCTCATTTTATTAGTGGCTATAAAGACAATAAAGATGATACTGAAATTATAAAAAAATTAGGAGACCCAGTAAAGATATCAAAAGAAATCAATGCTATGACTGCTATTAACAAAGTGGAAAAAGAAAAAAATATAAAAAATATATTCATAGCTGCTTTTTCTATTATGAGTCTTAGTATTTTTAATTTCATTTCAATAACTTTTAGCTTTTTCGTTCTTTTATTACTCTTACCATTGATATTAGCCTATGTTATTGCAGTTCCTATTATGATTGTATCTTTAATAATATTATTAGTAATTGGAGTCATAAATGGTTTTGACACAATTAGTATGCATGATATCTTTGAAGTAATCAAAGGAGTCATATTAGGTATTATATTAGGATTTATGGGTTATTTTGTTGCTAAATATTTCTTGAATTTTGTAGTTCTATACTTAAAATGGAATATGGCTATCCTTAAGAAGGAGAAGTTGTAATGAAAAAATTTTTTATTTTAGGATTATTGATTTTTTCACTTGTTTTGACAGGCTGTAATAATTTAGAAAGTAAAGAAGATAGTGAAACAGATAAAATAGTTCAAAAGCCAATACCTAATAAAATATTTGATAGAAAAATTATTAACTCTCGGATTTCAGAAAATGAACTTAAAAAATCGATAAAAATATATTTAGATAAAAATGAAGAGCTCTCAGAAGCTAGCGAATACTATGAGGACAAAGTTGATTCTGAAGAACCTCTAAATAAAAGTGAGATCAACAAATTGAAAAAAATAAATAATCTAATTAAACATAATGATGAAAATTTTCGTGAGTATATTCAAAACAACACCTTACCTAAAGATTATAATAAAGAAACTTTAAGAATAAGTGAGTATATATCAAATTCTAATAAATTTAATCAAAATTTGGATACAAAAATTGATCAAGCAATTAACAAAAGTATAGATCAAAAAAAAGTATCAACAAAAAACATTGACGAAATTAAAGATGATAGTAAAAAAGTAAATGGAAAGGAACAAGCTAAGATTGAAAAGTTTTTAAAAGACAAAAATATTAAAACTAAAGCATTCAAAAAATAAAAATCAAGCTACTAATTCTATAAAGAGTTAGTAGCTTGATTTTTATTTATATCTAAATAATACTAACTGTAATAGATATATTTATAATGTGAACTTAAAAAAGATTATGAACATTCGTTTTAAGACTCTGTGAGAAGCTCTCATTTGCATCGAAGTAAAGTTTATTAAACCAGATCATTATCATGTTTAATTCTATAAACAGTCTGCTTTGTTATATTTACTTCTTTCGCAATTTTACTAATTGCTTGCCCTTCTTTTAACATTTCCACAACTCGATGATAAATAATACGTTTTTGAGGATCTTTTGCATTAGGTGAGTATAGTAAAGGACGTCCTTTATATACACCTTTTTCTTTAGCTACTTTAATTCCTTGTGCTTGTCTACGTTTACTTTCATTTCGTTCTTGTTCTGAAACCATTGCTAATATTTGAATAATTAGATCTTTCATAAATTTATCTAATAATGGATTGCCAATGACTTCATTCATCATAGGTAAACTAGTAATCATCAATTGAACTTCTTTATCCTTTAAATAATTAACTGTGTTAATCACTTCATCATAATTACGACCTAAGCGATCAATCGATTCTACTACAAATCTATCGCCCATTCTCACAAAGTTAAGTGCTTCTTGAAATACGGGTCTATTTTCTACTGACTTTCCCGATTGTTTCTCTGTAAATATTTTCTCTACGCCAAATGTTTTCAAATTATCTAGCTGTCTCTCTAAATTCTGATCCACCGAAGATACTCTTGCATAACCTATAATCATTCATTTTCACTCCGTAATTAATATACACCCTAATCATACGTTTTAGTCACTTGTTACTTTACTTGATATATGAGAATGATTTTACCTAGTAAATGAGAAAAGCAATGTCCTATATTAAAGTACATTGCTTTTTCTATTAACGAATACCTATGACTAAACTATCTCTAGCTGTTTCTACAACTTCTGTACTGATTTTATCTAAGCCATTTATATCCATAATTCTATCTATCTGCGCAAATAAACGATGAATCAGCCTAAAATTCCCTTTTGTAATTTTAATAATCGTCGTTATTGCCTCATAATCAGTAAAGTCTTCGAGTTTTAAATCAAATCCTAAATCTTGCCACTTATATTCTAATATATGATGCGTCTCGTCTTTACTTAGATTATCAAATTCATGTGCAAAACCTATACGCGAATATAGTTGAGGATAACGAGATAGTTTTTTCTCTATACCTGGCATACCAATAAATATCATTGCTAAATTATGTTCATCATAAATAGCTCTTAATTGCTCTAAATGTTGCACTTTAAGGCGATCAATCTCATCTACTATAATTAAATCAATATATTTAAACATATCACTATAATGTTTACTATGATCATGACCATACTTATTTACGATGTGTAATTTTTGACCCAAATCAATACTTGCACTAATACTATATAGATCATTACTTAATCTTGTTTGTTTTTCAGCCGGTGCAGTATAAAATATCTTATTCACCGATAATATATCATCAGTCGTTTTACTAGCTAGATCTTCCCACCCTCTATGATTAACTTGCTTTTCAATAGTATTCCAATTTGTGTAATACCTAGAAGATAAAGTTTTTCCGACACCAGGTTGACCATAGCAGATCCCAATATATTGATATTTGATACAAGCATCGCAAAATTCAGCAAATCGTTTATACTCTTTCGTTTCAATGAAATTCTGATGTTTAGTCATTACGATACCTCTTTAATTTTTTGACGTTTTTAGTCGTTTCTTGAGGTGAATAACCATAATTTTTTTCTTCCTTAATTAAATCAGTGGTGCTTGGACTAGCAATATTTTGTTTTAAGTGTTTTCTTCTCTGACTACGTGCGTGTTGTATATCTTTTATATCAATTGAATAATCAGCTAAATCAGGAGATATTGCTGTACAAAGAAATTCATCTCTATAAAAAACACGTATTTCAGCCATATCATTGGGATTGTAACGAATTAATACATACTCACCTACATAAGCAGCTAGGTTTGTATTACTGTATCTAAAGCCTTGAAAATGAATGCCATCTGAATGAATTTTTCTAGATTTAGGTATTTCTAATAATAATAAATCAAGTTGTTCTAAACTGCTTGGCATATTAGGGAAAAAATGATTACTGTTCCACCGATTGATAGGAGTGCTCTGGATAACACTATGCTCTTTTTGATTATAATCTTCAATTAAAAAGTATCGTAATTTTTCTTCGAAATTTTGAAAATCTATTAAATCGCTAGGAGTATCATTATTGTTTATATATCCAGGAAGTTGCTCTAAGAAAGTTTGGTTAACTGTCTGAAAAAAACGTTCTATTTTCCCGCGACCACGAGGGACACCAACTTTTGAAAACATCAAGTTAATTTTCAAATCAATAGCGACTTGTTCCATGTGATGCGAGGTAAAGTCACTCCCGTGATCTGTGTAGAATTTTTCGGGTATACCACATACTGGCCAATTGGTATTATTCTTATTCCATATTGCTTGGTGTAGTGTTAATGCTGTATTTTGAGCATTAGGAGCTTCAAAACTTATAAAGTATCCTGCAATTGCGCGACTATAGTCATCCATAATAATGGTTAGCCAGGGTCTATTAATATTACCTGTTTGATCTAATATATAAATATCTAGCAAAGTATGGTCGGCTTGCCATATTTCATTGGGTCTTGAGGATTCTCTTATTTGTATTAAATCGTACTTATTTTGATAGTATTTTTCACCTTGGTGAGAGAAATCAATAACAGACTTAGGCATTGCTTTAATAATACTATAAACTTGTTTGTAGCTTGGTTTATCAAAATTATTTTCTATACAATAATTAACGATTTTCCTATGAATTGTAGCAATACTATTTCTTTTATTCTTGAGTGAAAGGCGTTTAATCTCGTCAATTATGTTTTGTTCTAATTTATGATCACCTTTATCAACTCTTGTATTATGAATTAGACCAGTAAGCCCTTCTTCCTTATATAATTTATTCCACCTATAAAGTGTACTTAATGCAATGTCCTTATTTTTAGAAATACTTGATAAAGATTGATTTCCCAAGATAAAAGGTTTTATTATATTGTACTTTTGAGTAGCTTCTTTACGTTTGGCTTCAGAAAAATTAGTTAGATACTTCTCCTTGTTTTTCATCTTCCTTGTCCTCCAATTTATTGAGGTAACGATAAATAGTTGTACGTGAAACTTGCCATTGTTCTGCTATTGTTTTAATGGGTGTGCCATTATCATAAAGCGTCTTAAGTAAATTCAAATCTTGTTTATTTAATTTTTCAGGCCTCCCTCCATATCTTCCTCTTGCACGTGCCGCAATTCGGCCAGCTGAAGAACGTTCTAAAATTAAATTACGTTCAAACTCTGCAAATGCTGCGAATAAATGAAATAACAATTGTCCTGTAGAACTTGATTTATCCATTGTTATATTTTCTTCTAAACTATGAAAACTCACGCCTCGATTATTAAGTTCATTAACTAATGTGATTAAATCTGCCATGTTACGTCCTAGTCTATCTAGTCTCCAAACAACAATGGTATCTCCTGACCTCGCAAATTCAATTGCTTTATCTAAACCAGGTCTTTTACTTTTTGAACCACTCATATGGTCATTAAATATCTTTTCACAACCATGTGTATTTAATCGATCTTCCTGTAAATTTAAATTTTGTAATCCAGTTGAAACTCTTGCATAACCTATTTTCAAAATACAAACCTCCTATATACACCTTCAGTGTACCATAACTTAATGACAAGGTCTTTTGTGAACATAGATTATTTGTTGGGTTTTTGAACACATAATTCTATGTAATACATACTTATTTAGACATAAAAAACGAGTGTACAGAAAATGGTTATTTTCTGTACACTCTCATCTTTAATAATATATTTTAAATGTTATTAACAAAACTAATTTAATAAGAGTCAAGCATAGTTTACATATGTATTATGTTTGAAACATATCTCTAATTACTTTTTACTAATATCATTTAAAATGTCTCGCAATTCTTCAATTTCTTTGTTATTTAATTCTTCATTTTTCGCAAAATTCAGCACTAAACTTTTCATGTCCCCTCCATACAGTTTATTAAGAAAGGTTTTAGCAGTTTTCATTTTAATATCGTCTTCTTTAATATTTGATGAGTAAAAATAAATATTCTCTGATTTGTATCGTTTTATAATCTCTTTTTTATATAGTCTTGTGATTAATGTTCTAATCGTTTTATCGCTAACTTCTTTATATTTTTGAATTTCAACTACAATTTCATTAGCTGATACTGATTTTTTACCCCATATTATATTCATAACATCCCATTCAGCCATAGATATTTCAACTTGCTTATTGGCCATTTAAAACACCCATTTCTTTTAATATTTTTTCACTGATTAATTCAGCATTTTTCCCAGATGGCTTTCCATCTGATAAATGTGTAGCAAAATAATACTTATCATGATTTGTAATTACGTAACCTACAAACCACCCATTATTATACTTCCCGTTTACTATACCTGTACCTGTTTTCCCATACAGTTCATACTTTTCATTTTTCTTAATCAATAATGAAGAAGATAATTGATTCTTTGCTTTTTTACTAAAATGGTTATTTTGTTCCATCATATTTTTAAAAACTATTACTTGTTCAAGATTAGATATTTTCAAACTATCTTCCATCCAATAGCTTTTATAACTTCCCAAATTTTTATTACCATAATTTAATTGCTTGAGTTGAGTCGCAGTATAGTTCTTTGGTATTTGATCGCTAATACGTTCGAAGTACCAATTAACTGAATTTTGCATTGCTGTATTTAAATCTTGTTCCTTATTCCAAGCATCAAAAGGGTAATGCTTATGATTCCATGACATACGTGAATTTTCATCATTTATAATATGTCGGTCAAGTCCAAACATAGCTAAATAAATTTTATAAGTTGAATTAGGAGAATACCTTTTTCTACTTTCTTTTTCGTTATAAATATAGTATTTGTCTTTCTTCATGCTGTACATGACGAAAGATCCACTATTTGAACCAAAAATTTTACTTTTATCTAAAATTTGGTAATCGTTGTGTAAGGGCTTTTTATAATTATAATCAGTTATGGATTGCCCCATCAAAAACTGGCTTTGAATTACCATGAGCAAAAAAGTAAAAATACAAATAAAAATTAGAATTAATTTGGACTGTTTTTTCAGATTGGCTTCTTTTATATTAATTAATCTTCTTTTGAGTAATGACTTTTTACCATTAAATGAATGGCTTAATATATTTTTATTAAAAAATGGAACATTTAATACGGAGTCCATAATAGATTCCGCATAAGTTTTAAATTCATTTTTGTTAATATTATTAAGGACAAATCTATCGGCTTCTACTTCATTGTCATGAATTATCTTTCTTTTTACAATATGTACTAATGGATTGTAACTCATAATAATAGAGAAGATATTAAAGATAATTAAATGTAAAGTATCTCTATTTTTAGCATGAGCATATTCATGCAATATTATATATTTTAGTCTTTTGTCAATTACACTTTTAAAATATGAACTAGGAATCAAAATAATATATTTCCCATACCAAAAAGTTATTGGAGATTGAATAGTCTCTGCTTTTCGAATCACAATATTTTTTTTATATTGATGGTTGAAAAGTATCGTATCTATTTTATTTTTTTCATTTTCGTTTAGATAAAGTGACTGTTTCTTTAAATATTTAAGATATAATAAGGCTTTCAAAAATTTAAAACTTAAAATAATAACTAAAACTATCCAAATAACTGTGCAGATATTATCAATTGAATCCCAATTAAACTTATGGATATCTGTTGCGAACTCTTGAATAGGTTTGGTGGTATTTATGTTATGGTTCAAGTCGTGTGACTTACTTTCAACTGTGGGCGCTTGATTATTCACATTATTAAATTTAAAAAGAGAGAATTTAATAGGAATGAAAGGAATTAATCCTGCAAGAAGAGTTAGATACCAAACTTTATAATTTAACATATAATTAAAATAGCGTTTTAATATGTACCTAAAAAATAATAACAATAGAAATATAAAACAAAAGCTTACTATGCTCATTATTAATAACTTAGCCATTTCAACACCTTCTTTCAAATATTTATAATAAACTATTGACACCGATATTACAATTGTAATATTATTGATTTATAAAAATTACAACTGTAATATCGGAGGGTTTATTTTGAAAAAGTTAATATTTTTAATTGTAATTGCTTTAGTTTTAAGTGCATGTAATTCAAACAGTTCACATGCCAAAGAGTTAAATGATTTAGAAAAAAAATATAATGCTCATATTGGTGTTTATGCTTTAGATACTAAAAGTGGTAAGGAAGTAAAATTTAATTCAGATAAGAGATTTGCCTATGCTTCAACTTCAAAAGCGATAAATAGTGCTATTTTGTTAGAACAAGTACCTTATAATAAGTTAAATAAAAAAGTACATATTAACAAAGATGATATAGTTGCTTATTCTCCTATTTTAGAAAAATATGTAGGAAAAGATATCACTTTAAAAGCACTTATTGAGGCTTCAATGACATATAGTGATAATACAGCAAACAATAAAATTATAAAAGAAATCGGTGGAATCAAAAAAGTTAAACAACGTCTAAAAGAACTAGGAGATAAAGTAACAAATCCAGTTAGATATGAGATAGAATTAAATTACTATTCACCAAAGAGCAAAAAAGATACTTCAACACCTGCTGCTTTCGGTAAGACTTTAAATAAACTTATCGCAAATGGAAAATTAAGCAAAGAAAACAAAAAATTCTTACTTGATTTAATGTTAAATAATAAAAGCGGAGATACTTTAATTAAAGACGGTGTTCCAAAAGACTATAAGGTTGCTGATAAAAGTGGTCAAGCAATAACATATGCTTCTAGAAATGATGTTGCTTTTGTTTATCCTAAGGGCCAATCTGAACCTATTGTTTTAGTCATTTTTACGAATAAAGACAATAAAAGTGATAAGCCAAATGATAAGTTGATAAGTGAAACCGCCAAGAGTGTAATGAAGGAATTTTAATATTCTAAATGCATAATAAATACTGATAACATCTTATATTTTGTATTATATTTTGTATTATCGTTGACATGTATAATTTTGATATCAAAAACTGATTTTCCCTCTATTATTTTCGAGATTTATTTTCTTAATTCTCTTTAACAAACTAGAAATATTGTATATACAAAAAATTATAAATAATAGATGAATAGTTTAATTATAGGTGTTCATCAATCGAAAAAGCAACGTATCTTATTTAAAGTGCGTTGCTTTTTTCTCATTTATAAGGTTAAATAATTCTCATATATCAAGCAAAGTGACACCCTTAATATTGCTTACATTTTTAGCTTTATAACTAATGAAAAACATAAAATTGAAAGTATCATATTGTATTCTAAAAAAGAAGCTTTTAGGGTTTTTGTAGATTTACCATTCAATTTTAAGGAGCACCATAAAACAAAAATTACGTACGTTACAAAAGATTTCCTTAATAAATATTTATCAAATATTTATTCTTTTTTTTATAATAATCATGATTCGTTTCAAGATATATTTTCAAATTATATTAAGTTAATGTATACGCCAAAATTTATTGAACA